>NZ_JAXHLN010000003.1:0-311315 GCF_034522235.1 Thiohalophilus sp.
TATCTCACTTCACTGAGCAACTGATCGATCATGCGCTGGGCCTGGCTGGCGTAGCCGCCGCCGAAGAGGTTGTAGTGGTTGAGGATGTGATAGAGGTTGTAGAAGGTCTTGCGGATCGCGTAGCCGGGGTCGATGGGCCAGGTGGCGTCGTAGCCGCTGTAGAATGAGCGCGAGAAGCCGCCGAACAGTTCGGTCATGGCCAGATCGGCCTCGCGATCGCCGAAGTAGACGGCCGGGTCGAAGATCACCGCCTCACCGTCGCGGGTGAAGGCGTAGTTGCCGGACCAGAGATCGCCGTGCAGTACCGAGGCGACCGGTTGGTAATCGGTAAAGAAATCGGCAACCTGTTCCTTGAGCTGCTGACCGCGCTCGTACAGCGCACTACCGGCGCCGTTGCGCCGTGCCAGATCCAGCTGAAAGCCGAGACGCTGCTCCTGCCAGAAACGCACCCAGTCGTTGTGCCAGCCATTGGGCTGGGGGGTGGAGCCGATGGTGTTGTCGCGATGCCAGCCGAATTGCTCGCGGGTATGGCGATGCATCTGCGCCAGTTGCGCACCAAAGTGCGACATATCGCCGCTGCCGCCGGTCTCCAGGTATTCCATGACCAGATAGGCCTGGCCGTCGCTGACGCCGGTGGTCAGCGGCTGCGGCACCCGTACCGCCCTGGCCTCGGCCATCGCCTGCAGCCCGTCGGCCTCGGCCTCGAACATCTCGAGCAGATCGGCGCGGTTGAATTTGACGAAATAACGGTGGCCGTTACCGTCCAGGCGCATGGCGCTGCTGATACAGCCGCCGCCAATATTGCGACTCTGTTCTATCTCAAACGGTTCGCCCAGGGCCTCACCAATCGCCCGGGCCAGCGTTTCCTGGTTCATAAACATCAATCCTGCTGCGTTAAAAGCCTGGGCGCATTACACTTGCAGTTCCTGTCGTGGAGTGCAAGTTGCCAGTATGAAAGTCTTCGATCATATCAGCCCCGAGTTCGCCGAGTGGATCGGCAAGCAGCCGCTGTTTTTCAACGCCAGCGCGCCGCTGGACGGCGAGGGACACGTCAACCTCTCGCCGCGCGGGCTCGATACGTTGCGGATTGTGGACCCCAACACGGTGGCCATTCTCGATCTGACCGGCAGCGGCAACGAAACCGCCGCCCATCTCAGTGAAAACGGGCGCATGACCCTGATGTTCTGTGCCTTCAGCGGGCCGCCGCGCATACTGCGCCTGTACGGGCAGGGCGAAGTGATCCTGCCGGCCAGTCCCGACTGGGCGGATCTGCGCAGCCGGTTCGATGAGCGCCTGCCCGGGGTGCGGCAAATCTTCCGCCTGCGGGTGGAACGGGTGCAGACCTCCTGCGGCTATGGCGTGCCGCTGATGGATCTGGTCGGCCAGCGGGAGACGCTGGTCCGCTGGACCGAGAAAAAGGGGCCCGAGGGGATTCGCCAGTTCCGTGACAAGCATAATCGGCGCAGTATCGACGGCCTGCCGAGCCCCGCGCTGGACGAATCCCGGTGAGTTTTTGCCCTGTTTTCGGGCCGGGGACGACGCGGATCGGCGACCCGGCGCCTGACTTTATGCACAGGCCCTGCAATAACAACGTGTTAGGGCGAAGCGCCTGTTAACCGGCCGGGTCAGAAGCTGCAAAAATAATATAACTTGCTGATTTATATTTAATTTTCCATGCGTACAAAATGTGCTCAATTTAACAATAGTGTAACAGTGCCGGGCAGTTGGCCCTGTTTACCCCATTTCATCCACACAGTTATCCACAGAAACTGTGGATAACGGCCATTCTTAAAACACCTCAGGCACTTAGGTGATTTAACCTAGAATCGATCTGAACGTATGCCGCTAACTGACATGATTTATCCCCCCGATCCGGCCGCCCGACAGCCATGAGCGAGCCGGTCTTGCAGATTGCCATCCCGACGCCATTGCGCCGGCATTTCGATTACCGCCCGCCGGCCGGGATCGATCCCGCCAGCCTGCAGCCGGGCATCCGGGTCGAAGTCCCCTTTGGCCGGCGCCGGGTCATCGGCCTGCTGCTGGACGTCGCCGACAGCACCGACGTACCGCCGCATAAACTCAAGCGCGCCACGGCCCTGCTCGATGCCATGCCGGTGGTCAGCCCCGAACTGCTCGAGTTGCTGGGCTGGGCCAGTCGGTATTATCAACATCCCATCGGCGAGGTGGTGCTACATGCCCTGCCGGTCCTGCTGCGTCGCGAGGCACAACCGGCCCGGCGCGGCAGCGAACACTGGCAGCTCACCGCGGCCGGGCACGCGGCACTGGAACAAACCCTCAACCGCGCGCCGAAACAGGCGGCCTTGCTGGCCAGCCTGCAGGCGCGACCGGAAGGCGCCAACGCCGCCGAACTGGAGACCGAGCACGTCAACTGGCGCCCGGTGCTGAAAAAACTGATCGACAAGGGCTGGGTCGAAATGAGCCTGCGCGCCACCCTGCCGCCGCCGGCCGAACAGCGTCAGACGGCCCCGACCCTGAGCGCGGCGCAACACACCGCCGTGGAACAATTGCTGCAGCAGCGCGACCGCTTCCACTGCACCCTGCTCGACGGCGTGACCGGCAGCGGCAAGACCGAGGTTTATCTGCAGTTGATCGAACGGGTCATCGCCGCCGGCCGCCAGGCCCTGGTGCTGGTGCCGGAGATCGGCCTGACACCGCAACTGGTGGAACGCTTCCGGGCGCGACTGAACACCCCGGTGGCCGTACTGCATTCGGCGCTCAACGATCAGGAACGCTATAACGCCTGGCTGGCGGCCCGCGAGGGCGAGGCGGGGGTAATCATCGGGACCCGTTCGGCGCTGTTCTCGCCGCTGCCCGCGCCGGGTCTGATCATCATCGACGAAGAGCACGATCTCTCTTTCAAGCAGCAGGAGGGCTTTCGCTATTCGGCGCGGGATCTGGCGATTCTGCGCGCGCAGAAACTGGACATTCCGATCCTGCTCGGTTCGGCCACGCCGTCACTGGAAACATTGCACAACGCGCGCCAGGGCCGTTACCACCATTTACATTTGCCCGAACGGGCGGGCGCGGCGGTTTTTCCGCGATTCCTTATCCAGGACGTCCGCGGCCAGAAACTGGAGCACGGCCTGTCCGCCCAGCTGCTGGCGCGCATGCAACAGCATCTGGCGCAGGGCAGCCAGGTGCTGCTGTTTCTCAACCGCCGCGGTTTCGCGCCGGTGTTGATGTGCCATGAATGTGGCTGGCATGCCCGTTGCGCCCGCTGCGATGCCCATCTGACCGTGCACCGGCGCCAGCACAAACTGCGCTGCCACCATTGCGGCAGCGAACAGGCCCTGCCCGAGACCTGCCCCGAATGCCAGGCCGGAGAACTGCTGCCCATGGGGCTGGGCACCGAACGGGTCGAAACCGCGCTGCAGGAACAGTTCCCCGACGCCCGCATTGTGCGCATCGATCGCGACACCACCCGGCGCAAGGGCGCGCTGCAGGAGCTGCTGCGCCAGATTCACGCCGGCGAAGTCGACATCCTGCTCGGCACCCAGATGCTGGCCAAGGGGCATCACTTTCCCGAGGTGACGCTGGTCGGACTGCTGGATGCCGACTACGGTCTTTACAGTGCCGACTTTCGCGCCAGCGAACGCATGGGCCAGCTGATTTTGCAGGTGGCCGGCCGCGCCGGGCGCGCCGAGCGCCCCGGCGAGGTGATGATCCAGACCCACCATCCCGACAATCCCCTGCTGGCGCAACTGGCCGCCCACGACTACCCCGCCTTCGCCGAGACCCTGCTCACCGAACGGGCCCAGGCCGAACTGCCGCCCTACGCCAGCCTGGCTCTGGTGCGCGCCGAAGCGCCCGATCCGCGCGCCGCGCTCGACTTTCTGCAGGCCGCCCGCGAGGCCGCCGGCCCCACCGGCGCCGATCAACCCTTACTGCTCGGCCCCGTGCCCTCGCCCATGGAACGCCGCGCCGGCCGCTATCGCGCCCAGCTGCTGTTGCAGGCCGCCGACCGCCAGACCCTGCAACGCTTCCTGCAGCACTGGCTCGTCCGTATCGAGGCTCTGCCCACTGCGCGCAAGGTGCGTTGGTCCGTGGATGTCGATCCGCTGGAGATGTTCTGACGACACAGGGACGAGGGCCGAGTGACGAGGGACGAGGTTTATTTATATTCCCTCCCCTGGAAGGGGAGGGCTAGGGAGGGGTGATACAAAATCAGTCCCGGCAAAAACCTCGTTACTCGTCACTCGGCCCTCGTCCCTGCGCATCGCGCCTGCGCTAGGCGCAGGCGGGTCAGTGGTTTACAATCAGCGCCCCGATAACCATTCACGCAAGCGACTTGAATTTTTCATGAAAAACCAGCTTCAGGCCCTGATCGCGCAGGCCGTCGCGGCCCTGCGGGGCGACGGTACGCTGCCCGCCGATGTCGACCCCGCCATCCAGATCGAACGTACCCGCGACCCAGGCCACGGGGATCTGGCCTGTAATGTCGCCATGCTGCTGGCCAAACCGGCCAAAGCCAAACCGCGAGATCTGGCGGAGAAGATCGTCGCCGCGTTACCCGCGGATCCCGGTGTCAGCAAAGTCGAGATCGCCGGACCGGGGTTTATTAATTTCTTTTTGAGCGACGACGCCTTTCACGCGGTGATCCCGCAGATCCTCGAGGCCGGTGAAGCCTACGGCCATTCGACCATCGGCAACGACCAGCGGGTGCAGGTGGAGTTTGTGTCGGCCAATCCGACCGGGCCGCTGCATGTGGGTCACGGTCGCGGCGCCGCCTACGGTGCGGCGGTGGCCGATCTGCTGGCCGCCGCCGGCTTTGCCGTGCACCGCGAATATTATGTCAACGACGCCGGGCGGCAGATGGATATCCTCGCCGCCAGTGTCTGGCTGCGTTATCTGGAGCTGGCCGGCGAAGAATTGGAATTCCCCGCCAATGGTTACAAGGGCGATTATGTCTGGGACATCGCCGCCACCTTGCATCGCGAACACGGCGATCGCTTTCGTCACCCCTGGGCCACGATCAGCGCGGAACTGCCCGCCGATGAACCCCGGGGCGGTGACAAGGAACGCTATATCGATGCGCTGATCGAACGCGCCCGTCAACTGCTGGGCGAGGACGCGTACCGCTTCGTGTTCGATACCGGCCTCAATTATATCCTCGCGGACATTCGCGACGATCTGGCCCAGTTCGGTATCGCCTATGAGGAATGGTTCTCGGAACGTTCGCTGACCGAAACCGGTGCCGTGGACAGGGCACTGCAACGTCTCAAAGAGAGCGGTCATACTTATGAAAAAGAAGGCGCGCTCTGGTTCCGCTCTTCCGACTACGGCGATGAGAAGGATCGGGTGCTGGTGCGCGACAATGGCCAGACCACCTACTTCGCCTCGGACATTGCCTATCACATGGACAAGCTGGAACGCGGCTTCGATCGGGTGATCGATGTGTGGGGCGCCGATCATCACGGCTATGTACCGCGGGTGCGGGCGGCACTGCGGGCGCTGGGTGATGATCCGGCCCGGCTGGATGTATTGCTGGTGCAGTTTGCCATTTTGTATCGCGGCGGGGAAAAGCTGCAGATGTCGACCCGCTCCGGCGAGTTCGTCACCCTGCGCCAGTTGCGCAAGGAGGTGGGCAGCGATGCGGCGCGCTTCTTTTATGTCATGCGCAAGTGCGAGCAGCACATGGACTTCGATCTGGATCTGGCCAGGTCCGAATCGAAAGACAACCCGATCTATTATATACAGTATGCCCATGCCCGGGTTTGCAGCGCACTGCGCAAGCTGGAGGAAAAGGGCTGGCAATACGATCAGGATCTGGGCCTGCAGCAACTGGCGTTACTCAACACCGACCACGAGCTGTCGCTGTTAACCAGTCTGTCCCGTTACCCCGAAGTGATCGAGTCAGCGGCCCTGGCCCATGAGCCGCATCAGTTGTGCCACTATCTGCGCGAGCTGGCCAATGACTTTCATACCTATTACAACGAGCACAAGATCCTGGTGGACGAAGCACCGCTGCGTAATGCGCGGCTGGCGCTGAGTCAGGCGACCCGCCAGGTGATCGCCAACGGTCTCGGCCTGCTCGGTGTGACTGCGCCCGAATCCATGTAGGAACCTATACCCTGGCGGTGCTGTATCCGCCGCGCTTTCAGTGATAGGCTTGCCAAATGCCGCGCGACTACGCCAAAACTCCGAAACCCAAACATCCGCACTCCCTGCCCGGCTGGGTATGGTTGCTGGGCGGACTGTTTATCGGCCTGTTTGTCGCCTTTTTGATCTATCTTGCCGATAACGCCGGCTCCGATCCCGAAGCGGGGATCAGCGGTTCGGTTAACGAACTGATCGGCAAGTTTCAGGATACCCGCAAAGACACACGCGAAGTCCGGACCGATAAAAAGCAGGCGCCACCACCGCCGGGAGAACAAAAAGAAGACAAACCGCGCTTTGATTTTTATACCATCCTGCCGGAACTGGAGGTTGTGATTCCGGAACACGATCTGTTCGGCAAACAACAGGATGACACCCTGTCCGCCACTCCGGCGCAACCCCGCAGTGACACACCAACTACCGGAACGGATGAGTCGGGCCCGGTACGCTATATGATCCAGGCCGGATCCTTCCGCAGTCTGGAGCAGGCCGATCGTCTCAAGGCCCAGCTGGCATTGCAGGGGATCGAGGCATCGATCCAGACCGTGGAGATCAACGACAACGATACCTGGCACCGGGTACGGATCGGCCCCTTGAGCGATCTCGACAAGTTGAATCGTACCCGCAAGCGCCTGCAGGACAACGGCATCGCCACTATCGTGGTCAAGGATAAAAGCTGACACGGCAACCGCCATCATGCCTTATGTGCTGATTCTGCTGTTATTGCTGGGCCTGTTCTTCGGTCCCGGTCTGTGGGCCCGCTATACTTTCAAACGTTACAGTAAACCGCGCAAGGATATCCCCGGTACCGGCGGCGAACTCGCCCGGCATCTGCTGGATCGCTTCGGTATGAATAGCTACCAGGTGGAGATCGCCGGTGGAGAGGGCGATCATTTTGACCCCGCCAGCGAAACGGTACGACTCAGCGAGGACAACTATTCGGGTACGTCGCTGACGGCAGTGGCGGTCGCCGCCCACGAAGTCGGACATGCCATTCAGCATCATCGCGGCGAACATAAACTCAAGCTGCGCACCCGACTGGCGAAAACCGCGCATACCGCACAAAAAGTCGGTGCCGCGGTAATCCTGCTGGCGCCGGTGGTGGCGCTGTTATCCCGCGCCCCTTCGGTCATCGCGCTGCAAATTATTTTTGGCCTGGGCACCATGCTGCTCGCTACCCTGGTACACCTGATTACCCTGCCGGTGGAATTCGATGCCAGCTTCGGCAAGGCGCTGCCGATTCTGCGCGAGGGGTATGTCCGGCCCGGGGATCTGCCCAAGGTCAGACGTCTTCTGCGTGCTGCCGCCCTCACTTATGTTGCGGCCTCTCTGTCGAGCCTGCTCAGCCTGGGACGCTGGATCGCCATCCTGCGACGGTGATTTTAGTTCCGAGTTCCGAGTTCTGAGTATATTGTGATGGTGTTCATGGTTTACCGCTTTGCGACTCTCTACTATTGCCGCCACCAAATAAACAACCCACTGACTCTATATTGAGGTGCGATATGAAAACCCTGAAAACATTAACTGCCGCCAGCCTGCTGGCAGTGACAGGCGTCAGTTACGCCGAGTCCGGCGACTACATGAACCTGCAACTGGGGATCAGCGATGTTGACGGGTTTAGCAATGGCCTGGCCGCCATCGGTACGTTTGGCCGGCCGGTGCCGAATGTGCATGAGAACTTTTCCGTCGAAGGCGAGTTCACCACCACTATCGCCGATCCGGATGCCACTATTGCCGGCAACAGTGTCGAGGTCTCCTATTTTACACTGGGCGCCTATGGTGTTTATTCCCTGCCGCTAAACCAGTATGCCAAGCTGCGCGGTCGTGCCGGGATGATCTATTATGATGCCGATTTCTCCGGCGCGGGGGGACCCTATGGCTCCGATGACGGTTTCGAACTGAGTGTCGGCTTCGGTGCCACTTATAATCTCAACCAGCAGATGGATCTGATCGCCGAATACACCATTATCGAATCCGACATCTCTCATCTCTCCGCCGGGATCCAGTACCTCTTTTAAAACAAGGAAACTAGCAGCTAGTGA
This sequence comes from Thiohalophilus sp., assembly GCF_034522235.1. Classification (NCBI taxonomy): domain Bacteria; kingdom Pseudomonadati; phylum Pseudomonadota; class Gammaproteobacteria; order Thiohalomonadales; family Thiohalophilaceae; genus Thiohalophilus; species Thiohalophilus sp. Next base: position 8,160 of record NZ_JAXHLN010000003.1, read on the forward strand.
CTAGCTGCTATTCAAAGTCGTAATGCTTTTTGACCGCTTTGCGGATTTCCCAGGTGCAGCTCATACCGGCGGGGAAAGTGACCAGATCGCCGCGCTGGATCTGCACCGGTTCACCCTCCTCAGGAGTGACAATGACATCGCCCTCCAGCAGATAGCAGGTTTCCTGACGATCGTATTTCCAGGGGAAGGCTGACTCCTCTTTTTCCCAGATCGGCCAGTCGTACACGCCCATAACGTCCAGCTTGGCCGGTGAAGGATTGCGTTCTACCAGAATCTGCATTGTTATCACCTTATTTACATTCATTGCTGTTACAAAACCTGCCCGGCAAATCAGATTACCGGGCGTTATTCATCTTCCAGATAGGTATAGCCATTAAGCCCGGACTCAAGCTGGCGCAAATATTCTTCGCGTTCACTCTCAGCAAGCCCGGCCTGCGCCACCTTGTTCTGGTAGCTTTCAAGCAGTGCTTGGGCACTGATATGCACATAATCGAGCACTGAATCCACCGTGTCGCCATAGAGCACCTGATCGACATGATAACTGCCGTCCCCTAGAAGGGAGACATTGATCGAGTCGGTGTCGCCGAACAGGTTATGCATGTCCCCCAGTATCTCCTGATATGCACCGACCATGAATATCCCGATCAGGTAGGGTTCATTCGGTTTCAGATGGTGCAGCGGCAAGCTGCTCTCGACACCTTCGCCGTCGACGTAATAATCGATTCGGCCGTCCGAGTCACAGGTAATATCCTCGATCACCCCCCGGCGGGTCGGCTTTTCATCAAGCCGGTGCACTGGCACTACCGGAAAGATCTGATCAATGGCCCAGACATCGGGGATCGACTGAAACAGAGAAAAATTGGCGAAATACTTGTCCGCCAGCTTGTCATGCAGCTCGTCCAGTACCTCACGATGCACCCGGTTGCTGGCGGATAACAGTTCGTGCACGCGCTGACAGGTGACGTAATACAGCTCCTCGGCATAGGCACGTTGATCGAGTGCCAGTACGCCATGGGTATACATGCTTTGCGCTTCGCTCAGCCAGTGCTTGATATCATGATAGATCTCCATAGCGGAGCGGCTGGAGGTCTCGTTCTGGATCGCCTCGTAGCATTGCCACATATCCTGCAACACCAGCGGATCGTCGCTTTGTGGGTCGAGCATGGCACTGGCGTCGGGGACCTGCTCGGTGTCGATAATATTGGTGATCAATACCGCATGATGCGCCGTCATCGCGCGCCCTGACTCGGTAAAGATAGCCGGATGTGCCAGGCCATGTTCCTCGCAGGCCTCCCACAGCACACGTACGATATTGTTGGCGTAGGACTGCACGCTGTAGTTCATGGAGCAAAAGCTGCGCGAGCGCGAACCTTCGTAATCGACCCCCAGTCCACCGCCGACATCCACACACCGAATGTTAATCCCCATGCGATGCAGCTCGACAAAATAGCGCGCGCATTCGAGCATGCCGCGCTGGATATCCCGGATGTTGGCGATCTGCGAGCCGAGATGAAAATGCAGCATCTGCAGGCTGTCACTTATGCCGGCCTCGCGCAGCCGCTCGATCACCCAGATCACCTGCGCGGCGGAAAGGCCGAACTTGGCTTTTTCGCCGCCGGTGTTCTGCCATTTGCCGGCACCGATGGAAGCCAGCCGCACCCGCACACCGAGTAACGGCTCAATACCCAGCGCCTGCGACTCGCTGATCACCAGCTCCAGCTCAGACACTTTTTCGATCACGATATAGACCTGATGTCCGAGCTTGCGGCCGATCAAAGCCAGCCGGATATATTCGCGATCCTTGTAACCGTTGCAGACGATCACCCCGCCCGGGCGGGACAATCCCAGCACCGCCATCAACTCCGGCTTGCTGCCGGCCTCCAGCCCGACCCGTTCCTGGCCGTGCTCGACCATTTGCCGGATCACGCTGGCCTGCTGATTGACCTTGACCGGATAGACCGCGGTGTACTGACCGCGATAGGCATCACTGGCCATGGCCTCGTGGAAACTCTGACAGAGGGTATCCAGACGATTGTTCAGGATATCGGTAAAACGGACCACGATCGGCAGGGTCACGTTATGTTCGCGTACGGCGTCGGCGGCCAGCTGATAGAGATCGATTCCCGGATTCTGTGCCTGACGATCAGGATGGGCCAGCATATGCCCCTGCTCGTCGATCCCGAAGTAACCTTCTCCCCAGTAGGCCACGCTGTAGGTGGCAAGCGCCTGTTGTATGCTCCAGTCTGACATGATCACCTGATGTTGTTTTATTCGGGGCCGGGGTTTCAAGTATAATGGCAGTTTCCCTGCTCATGCCAAGCATTTTCCGGAGTGGTGTTATGTTATCCGACACAGAATGGTTTACCGAGATCTGCGCTGAATCCGGCTCTGCCTTTTCTTTCAAAATAAAGGAAAAGCTGGCCGAGGTGCAGACCGGGTTTCAGAAAATCGAGATCTTCGAAACCGAGAAGTGGGGGCGGCTGATGGTCATCGATGGCTTTATCATGCTCACCGATCGGGACAACTTTCTGTATCACGAGATGATGACCCACCCGGTGCTGTTTACCCACCCGGATCCCAAACGGGTGCTGGTGATCGGCGGCGGCGACTGCGGCACCTTGCGCGAAGTGCTGCAACATCCCGGTGTCAACAGCTGCGAACAGGTGGAGATCGACGAACAGGTCACCCGGTTATCTGAACAATACTTTCCTGACCTGTGCACCGCCAACGACGATCCGCGCGCCGCATTCCATTTTGTCGACGGCATTCAGTGGGTCAAGGATGCCGAAACCGCTTATTATGATGTGATCATCGTCGACAGCACCGATCCCATCGGCCCGGCCGAAGGCCTGTTTACCGAACAATTCTATCGCGATTGTCACCGCGCACTGGGGGCGGACGGCCTGCTGGTACAGCAGAGTGAATCCCCGCTGATCCATCAACGCCTGTTAAAAGCGATGCATACCGCCATGGCCGATGCCGGCTTTACCCGTGTCAACACCCTTGGCTTCCCGCAGCCGGTCTACCCCAGCGGCTGGTGGAGCTGCACCCTGGCCGGCAAGGTCAAGGATCTGAGCCGCTTCCGCGAGCAGGATGCCGCACAGCGACCCTTCGAGACCCGTTATTACAACCCCGAGATTCACCGGGCGGCCTTTGCCCTGCCGACCTTTCTGCAACAGCATCTTGGCATTTAACTCCACACAACATTTACAGACAATACGGGTAACCCGCAACCTCCGGGGTTCACAGATAACTTTTTCGCCTGTTACACGATTTTGCCAGTTATCTGACGCCGGCTGATGACTTATCGACCAATTGTGGTGATTTAGTCACCATCTGCCCCTCTTCGGATACCCAATAATCCAGGTGCGGTAATCAGATTTGTGATTGCTCCCGGGTTTTGATCTCAGTCAAGTGGAAAGAATCCTTGCGTATGCTACTTTTGTAGCATATCAGACAGTCTGTGGCTTATATCAGACACCCCGGCTTTTCTGACGGGGCGTGTTTGGGTCCTGCGAGCAACATTGTTGCCTCTGATGAGTTCGTGCGCCGTCTGCGCACCGGATTGTTCTATACAACCTCGACGGTGGCTCGCCTTCTGTCTCCCGACACGGATTCAGCCGGCTGACCAGGATAAACAAGGTTCGCACAACCTGATGACGCTCGGACAGATTCCTCAATACGACAACCTGATCCGCCGTGGGTTACTCTCGCTGGTAACCATCGCCCTGCTACTGATCTTGCCCCTTTCCGCCCTGGCGGGCTTTGATGACAAATATCCCCAGATACGGGACATGTTCCCCGAAGCGGATCGATTTGGCGAGCTGGAAGGCGAGCCGCCGGCCGCCGCCGTCTATAAAGACGACGAAGTCATCGGCTATGTTTTCGAGTCTTCCGACAGTGTCAAAATCCCCGCCTACTCCGGCAAGCCGGTCAATCTGCTCATCGGCATCGACATGCAAGGACTGATTACCGGTACCCGGGTTATCGAACATCACGAGCCGATACTGCTGGTCGGTATCCCAGAAGAATCTCTGGATCGCTTTGCCGATCAATACATCGGCCACTCGGTCACCGAGCGCATCAAGGTCGGCGGACGGGAACGCGAAGGCCGCACCCATGTCGATGCGATCACCGGCGCCACGGTCACGGTCATCGTTATCAACCGGACCATTTTGCGATCGGCACGCAAGGTGTCCGAATCCAGAGGCATTACCAGCCCGAGAAGAAGCGCTGCTCACGAGCCGGCCAAAGTTCGCGAGGAGGTGTTCGAGCAGGCCGACTGGACCTACCTGACCGGCAACGGCGCCATCCGCCGGATGCTGCTGAGCAACGAGGATGTCGAGGAGGCTTTCAAGGGAACGGAAGCCGAAGACCGCGGTAACGTTAAAAGCATCTGTACCGCTGTGCCGACAGGCGAACGCTGCGATATCTTCATTGATCTTTATTATACCTACCTGAACGCTCCCACCATCGGCCGCAACCTGCTGGGCGAGAGCCAGTACAACCGGCTGATGGCCGAACTCAAACCCAGCGAACACGCCATCGCCGTCATGGCCAACGGCAACTATTCCTTCAAGGGTTCCGGTTATGTCCGGGGCGGGATTTTCGATCGCATCAACCTGGCCCAGGGCGATCAGCAGATCAGCTTCCGGGATCTCGATTACTATCGCCTGCAAGATGTCTATCTGGAAGGCGCGCCGGAACTGTCGGAAAAAGCCATCTTTATCATTCGCGATCAGTATGCCTTCGATCCGGGCGAGGAGTGGAGCATTTCACTGCTGGTGCGACGCGCCACCGGTCCGCTGGACAGCACCTTTACCGACTTTACCGCCAGTTATGAGATCCCGCCCAAGTATGTCACCCAGCCGCCGCCGGCCGAGGCCGCCGAAGAAGAGCCCATGTGGGTGGAGGTCTGGTATGACCGGACCTTCCAGATTGTCATACTCGCCATCGGCCTGGTTGTCCTGACCCTTATCCTGTTCCTGCAAGACTGGCTGGTGCGTTATCCGCGGCTGGTGGGTTATCTGCGTACCGGCTTCCTGCTCTATACCCTGTTTGTCATCGGCTGGTACATGCTGGGGCAGCTGTCCATCGTCAATGTGCTGACCTTTGTCAGCTCATTGATCAGCGGCTTCAGCTGGGAGTCCTTCCTCATCGATCCGGTGATGTTCATTCTCTGGAGCTTTGTTGCCGTGACCCTGCTGCTGTGGGGCCGTGGGATCTATTGTGGCTGGCTCTGTCCTTTCGGTGCCCTGCAAAAGCTGGTCAATCAGGTCGCGGTCAAATTCAAGGTGCCGCAGTACAACTTTCCCAGCCTGGTACACGACCGTCTCTGGGCGGTGAAATACATCATCCTGCTGGCGCTGTTTGGCATCTCGCTGGGCTCCTTGAGCACGGCCGAATACTACGCCGAAGTCGAGCCCTTCAAGACCGCGATTACCCTGCGCTTCGATCGCCAGTGGCCGTTCTTCCTGTACGCCTTCGGTCTGGTCGTGATATCCGCTTTCAACTGCAAGTTCTATTGCAAGTATCTGTGTCCGCTCGGCGCGGCACTGGCCGTACCCGCCCGTTTGCGGCTGTTCGACTGGCTGCGCCGGCGCAAGGAATGCGGCCACCCCTGCCAGATCTGCGCCAACGAATGTGAAATCCAGGCGATTCATGACACCGGCGAGATCAACGTCAACGAATGTCACTTCTGTCTGGATTGCCAGGTCACCTATTGGGACAGCCATAAATGTCCGCCTCTGGTGGACAGACGCCGCAAGCATGAAAAGGCGGCCCGAACCCGTCAGCAAGCCCAGTGGATGGAAAAGGCTTCTGACACCCAAACCGGCATGAAGGCAGCCCCGCTGCCTGCCGGCAATACGAGCGAGAACGATAAGTAGTCCGGATTATCGTCACACTGGTTAAAACAACGCACCATTAAGGAGAGCTATCATGAGTGATAAAGACAACGAACCCGGCGTATCCCGCCGTAACTTTCTCAAATCCACCGGTCTGGCCGGTGCCGCCGGGGTTGGTCTCGCCTCGGGTGTGCTGCCCTACAAGGTCTGGGCGGCCTCCGATGGCGACGGGCTGAAAGTCCATGTCGGCCCCGGGGAACTGGACGAATATTACGGTTTCTGGAGCGGCGGCCAGAGTGGCGAGGTCCGCGTGCTGGGGGTACCGTCCATGCGCGAGCTGATGCGGATCCCGGTATTCAACTACTGCGGTGCCACAGGTCACGGTCTGACCAATGAATCCAAACGGATTCTCGGTGACAACGCCCCTCTGAATGGCGACACCCACCATCCGCACATGAGCTTTACCGATGGCAAGCATGACGGGCGCTATGTGTTTATCAACGACAAGGCGAATACCCGGGTTGCCCGCATTCGCTGCGATATCATGAAAACCGACAAAATCGTCGAAGTGCCGAACGTCCAGGCCATGCATGGCATGCGCCTGCAAAAGGTCCCCGAAACGAAATATGTCTTCGCCAATGCCGAGTTCCGGATCCCGCACCCCAACGACGGTCGCTTCTCCGACGACGACAGCAAGTACTACACCATGTTCAACGCGATCGACGCGGAAAAAATGGAAATGGCGTTTCAGGTCATTGTCGACGGGAACCTGGATAACACGGACGCCGACTATAAAGGCAAGTATGCCGCCTCGACCTGCTATAACAGCGAGGAAGGCTATACCCTGCAGGAAACAATGAAGAACGAGCGCGACTGGGTGGTGGTCTTCAACATCCCGCGCATCGAACAGGCGATCAAGGACGGGAATTACCAGACTCTGGGCGATGCCAAAGTCCCGGTGCTTGACGGTCGCGAGGGATCGAAACTGACCCGTTATATCCCCGTTCCCAAAAGCCCACACGGCCTCAACACCTCGCCCGACGGCAAATACTTTGTTGCCAATGGCAAGCTTTCGCCCACTGTCACCCTGATCGACATCGACAAACTGGACGATCTGTTTGCTGACAAGCTCAAGGACCCGCGTGACGCTGTCGCCGGTGAGCCCGAACTGGGACTGGGCCCGCTGCATACCGCCTTTGACGGACGCGGTAATGCCTATACCACCCTGTTTATCGACAGTCAGGTTGCCAAATGGAACATCGCCGATGCGGTCCGTTCCTATAACGGTGAAAATGTCAACTATATCCGCCAGAAGCTCGATGTCCATTACCAGCCGGGCCACAACCACACCAGCATGGGCGAATCCCGGGAGGCCGACGGCAAATGGCTGGTAGTCCTGTCCAAGTTCTCCAAGGACCGCTTCCTGCCCTGCGGGCCGCTGCACGCGGAAAACGACCAGCTCGTCGACATCTCCGGCGACGAGATGAAACTGGTCCATGACGGTCCTGCCTTTGCCGAGCCCCATGACTGCGAAGTGATACACCGCAGCAAGCTCAACACCAAAAAAATCTGGGATCGTAACGACCCCTATTTTGCCGAAACCGTCGCCATGGCCAAAAAGGATGGCATCACCCTTGAAAAAGACAACAAGATCATCCGTGACGGGAAAAAAGTCAGGATCTACATGACTTCCGTGGCACCGAACTATGGCATGAACGAGATGCGTGTCAAAAAAGGCGACGAGGTGACCATCACGATCACCAATCTCGACAAGATCGAGGATGTCAGTCACGGCTTCACCCTGGTCAATCACGGCATTGCGATGGAGGTCAGCCCGCAGCAGACATCATCCGTCACCTTTACGGCCGATAAACCCGGGGTATTCTGGTACTACTGCCAGTGGTTCTGCCATGCCCTGCATATGGAAATGCGCGGCCGTTTTATTGTCGAAACCTGAGACAAGAACGATTCTCTGCTGATGTAAAGCCGCGCATCAACCCGTTACAAAACGGGTTGATGCGCGGCTTTTAACCTCATACCCTGTTACTTACACCATCCTAAACCGTATCTACCCAATTCACAGCTCATGAGACTCATCATGCCTTTCGTAGTTAAAAGCCTGCTTATAATACTGGCGATGATGATTCATAGTGCAACTTACGCGGCCACGTTACGGGTCAACCCCGAGACCCACAATCTCGCCGAAGTCATCGATAATGTGAGCGATGGCGATACGATTTTACTCGAGGCCGGCGAATACCGGGCCAATCTGCTTATCGAAAAGCCACTGACCCTGCAGGGCCTGTCCGGCGCCATTATCGATGGTGGTGGTCACGGCGACGTGCTACGAATTCTATCAGCGGATGTGGCTGTCAAAAACCTTCGCCTGCGCAACTCGGGGGCGAATCTGACCGACATGAACGCCGTGGTATTTATTGAAGATACCGCCTACCGAACCACGATCGAGGACAATAAGATCGAAAGCAGCGCATTCGGCATCTGGCTGCAAAACACCGAGGAGGCGATGATTGTAAACAATCGCATCCAGGGCGACCCGGCCATTCGTTCCCAGGATCGCGGCAACGGGATTCACCTTTTCAATACACGTCGCACAAAAGTTATCGGTAATACCATATGGAACACCCGTGATGGGATTTATATCGACACCAGCAACCACAACGTCCTTCGCGACAACAATATGCACCATCTGCGTTATGGAATACACTACATGTATTCCTATCACAATGACATAATCGGAAATCGCACCCACAATACGCGAACCGGCTACGCGCTTATGCAATCCAAATACCTTACCGTGACCGGTAATCGCACAGAGAATGACAAGAACTACGGGATTCTGATGAACTATATTCTCTACAGTACAATTTCAGATAATCTTGTATCTGACATATCTCATGGGTCATCCACAGGCAAAGACAACAAAGCCATCCCCGGTGGCGAGGGCAAAGCGTTGTTTGTCTACAACTCACAACACAATGAGATCCACAACAATACCTTTGCCAACAGTGGCATCGGCATTCATCTCACCGCCGGCTCCGTGAACAACCAGATCTACAACAACAACTTTATGAAAAACAGAACCCAGGTCAAGTATGTCGCGACCAACACCCAGGAATGGTCGAAGGACGGCAGGGGCAATTACTGGACCGATTATCTGGGCTGGGATCTCGATGCGGACGGCGTTGGCGACCGGCCCTATCAGCCCAATGACGGGGTTGACCATGTTTTATGGAAATACCCTGCCGCCAAGATTCTGTTAAACAGCCCGGCCATTCAGACCCTGCGCTGGGTGCAGGAGCAGTTTCCCGTGCTGCGTCCGCCGGGTGTCAAGGACAGCTATCCACGAATGAATCCCGCTTCACTCTCCGAGGACCTGCAATGAGCGCCTGCATCGAACTGAACCGGGTTGGCAAAAGCTACGCCGGTGTCACCGCACTCGACGAACTGTCGCTGACCATCGAACGCGGCGAGATCGTCGGCCTGCTGGGTCACAACGGCGCCGGCAAAACCACCACCATCAAGCTGATCCTCGGTGTGATCGCGCCGACGCGCGGCAGCGTGACCGTTCTGGGTCATTCGCCACGGGGCAACCAGAGCAAGTCCCTGCGCCTACAATGGGGTTATCTGCCTGAAAGCGTCGGCTTTTACGAGCAGCTGACCGGCCGGGAAGTGCTGGAATACTTTGCCCGTCTCAAACGGATCGATCGCGCCCGCACCCGGCAATTGCTCGAGCAGTTCAACCTCTCGTTTGCCGCCGATCGCCGGGTCAAAACCTATTCAAAAGGCATGCGCCAGCGACTGGGCCTGGCCCAGGCCCTGCTCAGCTCGCCAAAGCTGTTGTTGCTGGACGAGCCGACCGTCGGTCTGGATCCGATCGCCACGCGGGATTTTTTCCTGATCCTGGATGAACTGCGCCGGCAGGGCACCACCATTGTGCTCTCCTCGCATGTGCTGCCCGGGATCGAACAATACGTGGATCGCGTCGCAATTCTCGATTCGGGCAACCTGCGTGCCTGGGGCACACTCGATGAGCTGCGAGACGAGGCGGCCCTGCCCCTGACGATCCGTGCCCGCGGCAACTGGCCCGACGGGTTTGATCCGGATCATTTACCCCGCTCCGGAATCAGCTCATACCAGTACTCGGACAATACCCTGACCCTGACCATCGAACGCGAGAGCAAACTGGCAATCATGCGCGAACTTCTGGCCGATAACCGAATTGAAGATATCGATGTGCAGGCCCCGTCGCTGGAGACGCTGTATACCTATTACAACAACAAGGACAACAACGATCATGCATGAGACATTGACCGTTGCCCGCAAGGAATTTCGCGATAGCCTGCGCAATCGCTGGATTCTGGCCATTACGGTGGTGCTGACGCTGTTTGCCCTGGGACTGGCCTACTTCGGTGCCGCGACCGCCGGGCAGGTCGGCTTCGTGTCGCTGGATACCACGATCGTCAGCCTGGCCAGCCTGGCGATTTATATTATTCCACTGATTGCGCTGCTACTCGCCTATCACAGTGTCGTGGGCGAGGAAGAGCAGGGCACCCTGCTGCTGCTGCTCAGTTATCCGCTCACACATCTGCAATTGCTCGGTGGCAAGTTTCTGGGACATGCCGCCGCGCTGGCGGTGTCGACCATCGCCGGTTTCGGTCTGGCCGGGATTGTGATCGCCGCGTTGAGCAGTGATTTTTCCGCGCTTGATCTGTGGTCCTCACTGGGCTGGTTTATTCTGACCTCTGTCCTGCTCGGCTGGGTCTTTATCGCCATTGCCTATCTGATCAGCACCCTGGTCAGTGAAAAATCCCGGGCCGCCGGCCTGGCCCTGATCGTCTGGTTTCTGTTTGTCCTGGTCTTCGATCTGGGATTGCTGGGCCTGCTGGTTGCCTCCGACGGGGCGGTTTCCTCGGAACTGTTTCCGTACCTGCTGTTACTTAACCCGACGGACGTGTTTCGGCTCGCCAACCTGGCCGGCTTCGAGGCGACCCAGGCCTACTCCGGTCTGGTTTCGATCGCCTCGGCGCGCCTGTTTCAACCCGCCCTGCTGGCCGGGATATTGCTAATCTGGGTCATCGTCCCTTTCTCGGTGGCCGCCTGGTTATTTCACAAGAGGATCTCCTGAATGACGAAAAGACACTATTGGTTTTTTATCCCGGTTTTCGCCGCCCTGCTAGTGTTGAGCGGTTGTGATCGCGGCGATGAATCAGCCCAAACCCACGCGCCTGTACCGATCAGTGACGGGGACGAGTGTCATGTCTGCGGCATGACGATCAACAACCACCCCGGCCCCAAAGGTCAGGCTTTTATTCGTGATAACGCGACACCCTTTAAATACTGTTCCACCCGGGATCTGTTCAGTCATATCCTGCAGCCGGAAGTTCGCTCGCGAATCACGCAGATCTATACACATGACATGGGTTCTACCGGATGGGAAGCCCCGTCGAACGCAGCCTTCACCGATGCCCGGCAGGCGTGGTATGTCATCAATCATCCCATGACCGGCGCCATGGGGCCGACACTCGCCTCCTTCGCCGAAAAGTCAGCCGCCGAAAACTTTAGCGAACAACACGGCGGGGAACTCGTCCGCTTCGATGACATTACTCTGGAAATGGTGGCCACGATAACAACGGGTAACAACGGCGAAGAACCGGTGCATTCACACTGAACCAGGGACCGGGTCGCACCTGACTCCTGCCAGACAGCGTCAAACCGCTGCGGCCGGCTCTGGGCACGCCTGATGATGGATTAATCACACCATTTCTCGACGTCCCGGGCAGCCTGCGCTTCGGCCTGCTGGCGCTGGCTGTCAGCGAGTATCCGTCGGTTACCCGCTTCATCCAGGTCGTACAGCCGACCGGCCTGCTTATAGCGGCGCAGTCGATCCCGGGCCCAGGCGCAACGCTTGTGCCGTTCGGCGGCTTCGGCTTCCTGGCGTTGTTCCCGCTGTTGTTTGACACGTCGCTCTTCTTCATAGGCGCGTAACAGGCGACGGGTTTTTTCGCGTCGCTCGGCGTCACCGGGTATCGGGCTGCCGCTGGCGGGGCCGGGGTCCACATCCACGGAGCTGGCACCCTCCTCAGGTGGGCGATCGCCGTAATGCACCCGTCCCTGTTCGTCGGTCCATTTATAGACTTCGGCCGCCATGGATACGCTCAGCAGGCTGGCGAGTAACAGGCCACTGACAAGCTGTTGAATATTCCATTTCATTGTTTTGCCTCCCTCAGACGATCCAGCCGCAATCGCTGCCGCTCATCGAACAATCGCCGTGCTCCCATCCAACTGGCGATCAGGATCGCAAAGCCGGTGCCGGCGGCGATCATGAACATGATCAGGATCTGATATTTGACCGCCTCCACCGGCGCTGTTCCGGACAGGATCTGTCCAGTCATCATGCCCGGCAGGCTGACAATACCCGCTGCCGCCATCGCATTGATGATCGGAATCAATCCGACCCGTACGCTTTCACGAATCGTTTCGCGCAAGGCATCCTGCCAGCGCTGCCCCAGCGCCAGGCGGGTTTCGATCACCGCGCGTTGCTGCCAGGCATTGTTGGTCAGGCGATCCAGCGACAGGGCCACGCCGGTCATGGTATTGCCCAGCATCATGCCGAGCAAGGGAATCGAATACTGGGGCTGATACCAGGGATCGTTATTGATAATAATCAGCAATGCAAACAGCGTGGTGGCAAAGGCCGAAACAAACATCGACAGGGTACCCAGCGCATAGCCCCAGCTGCCGCGAAACGGCCGCTGCTGTCGCGCCATCACCTCGCGTCCGGCGATCAGCACCATGACCGAGGCGATCAGTGTCACCCACAGCAAGGTAACGTTCTCGAACAACACCTTGAGAATCAGGCCGACCAGCAACAGCTGCAGCGTCGTGCGCAGGGCGGCAATCAGCAGTCGTTGCGTCACCCCCAGCTTCAGCCACAGCGATATCCCGGCCAGCGCGACCACCAGCAACGCGGCCAGTCCCAGATCCAGCGGTGTCAGACTGATAATACTCACAGGCGCTCCTCCACCACCCGTTCGGCGTGAATTAGCAGCCGGCGCCGGGCGATACGCTGCTGTTGCGCCTGATCATGACTGACCCAGAGGGCCGGCACCCGGTTGCTGCGCACGTACTGCGTTAACAGATTTTCGACCCGGCTGACGCTGTCCGGATCCAGGCTGGCCGTGGGCTCATCCAGCAGTAACGCCTGTGGCCGCTGGCACAACAGGCGCAGTATGGAAAGACGCTGCTTTTCACCGGTGGAACAACGGGCCAGCTCCCAGTCGAGCACCTGCATGGAAAAACCGAGTTGCTCGAACCAGTCGGGTTCGACCTCGGAAAAATGATCCCCGACCCGATCCCGCCACCACTGCGATTCGGCCGGCAGCAGGGTCACCCGGCGGCGCCATTCATGCGCCGGCATGGCATCACACCAGCGCTCGCCCAGCCGCACCCGGCCCCGGTGAGGAATCAGATCGGCAATGGCCCGCAGTAACAGACTCTTGCCGCTGCCGGAAGGCCCCCCCAGACAGACGATCTCGGACTCGCCGATCGTCACATCGAGTGTCACCTGCTGCACCTGCAGCGCCTCGATCCCCAGTTCACTCAATCCTGTTTCCCCACACCCGACACCGATAAAGCCCCCTGAACCATTGGTTGTTTTATTTTGCCGCAGCATTGTTATGATGCATAGCAATTATAACGACAAGGAGAAGCCCATGTCCGAACCGGTTATTGCTCAAAAAGGCCCCTATGCCGTGGAACTCGAGCCCGGCGACTATTTCTGGTGCGCCTGCGGCCGCTCCGCCAATCAACCGTTTTGCGACGGCTCGCACAAGGATACCGACTTCGCGCCGGTCAAATTCACCCTCGACGAGAAAAAGACCGTTCACCTGTGCGGCTGCAAACACACCGGCGACAAACCCTACTGCGACGGGACACACGAGAAACTTTAACAGGCTATCAGGCCTGGTTCATTTCTCTTGATGCGTGTAAGTAACGCGGAGTTCGCGGAGGCGCAGAGCCGCAGAGTAAAAATTTTATTCATATTAAATTTAAGGTTTCGTTGGAATAAAGCGACGCTACGCCGACTGTGGAACAAATATATTTTTCTTCTCCGCGCCTCTGCGCCTCCGCGTCCTCTGCGTTTCTTCCTGAGCTTCTGAAAAGAGAATAAAAAAAGGGCGCCCGAGGGCGCCCTTTTGGTTTTGGCTTCCTGCCGTGAGGTTTATCTGCCGGAACCCCGTGTGCCGGTGAACTCGGGATAGGCTTCCATGCCGCATTCGGCGAGATCCAGCCCTTCGTATTCCTGCTCTTCGCTGACCCGAACCCCCATGATGGCCTTGATCACCAGCCAGACGATCAGGCTGACGGCAAAGACCCAGACGAAGATCGTCAGAGCACCGATGATCTGGCCGGAGAGTGTTGCACTACCGGTAATCGGTACCGCCAACAGTCCCCAGATACCGACCACACCGTGGACCGAGATGGCACCGACCGGATCGTCGATCTTCAGCTTGTCCAGGGTCACGATGGAGAACACCACCAGGGCACCACCGATACCACCGATGATTGTCGCCAGTAACGGCGTCGGGGTATCCGGACCGGCGGTAATGGCCACCAGACCGGCCAGTGCACCGTTGAGCGCCATGGTCAGATCGGCCTTGCCGAACAGCATGCGTGCGACAATCAGCGCGGCGATCACGCCACCGGCCGCGGCGGCATTGGTGTTCAGGAACACCATGGCCACATCATTGGCACTGGCCATATCACCCAGCTTCAACACGGAACCGCCATTGAATCCGAACCAGCCCATCCACAGGATGAAAGTTCCCAGGGTGGCCAGCGGCAGGTTGGCACCGGGGATGGCGTTGATCTTGCCATCGGCGGTGTACTTGCCCTTACGCGGACCGAGCACCAGCACCCCGGCCAATGCCGCCGCCGCACCGGCCATGTGCACAATCCCGGAACCGGCGAAGTCGGCGAAGCCGAGATCACCCAGGTTGTACATGCCGAACACATCGCCCCCGCCCCAGGTCCACAGACCTTCCATCGGATAGATGAAACCTGTCATGACCACGGCAAACAGCATAAACGCCCACAGCTTCATGCGTTCAGCTACCGCGCCGGAAACAATCGACATGGCGGTGGCCACGAACACCACCTGGAAGAAAAAGTCCGACGGCGCGGCATAAACTGAACCACCGTCAAACCCGTTCTCGGCAGAGGAACTCAGTGCATCCGCAACCAGTGTCTCACCACCGGCGATACCCGACAGGAACCAGCCGCCGCCATACATAATGGCATAACCGCAAATCATGTACATAGTGCATGAAATTGCGAACAACGATACATTCTTGGTCAATATTTCCGTGGTGTTCTTGGAACGCACCAGACCGGCCTCGAGCATCGAGAACCCGGCGGCCATCCACATAACCAGCGCACCACAGACCAGGAAGTAGAAGGTATCGATGGCATACTGCAATTGGAAAATTTGGTTTTCCATTTCAAGCCTCTCCTCTAGTCTTACAGCGCATCTGCGCCGGTTTCACCGGTACGGATACGAACTGTCTGTTCAATTTCAGAAACGAAGATCTTGCCATCACCGATCTTGCCGGAATTGGCGGCCTTGGAAATGCCTTCGATGACCTGGTCCACCAGACCATCATCGACTGCAGCCTCGATCTTCACCTTGGGCAGAAAGTCCACGACGTATTCCGCCCCGCGATACAACTCGGTATGCCCTTTCTGACGGCCGAAGCCTTTCACTTCCGTCACGGTAATACCCTGTACCCCGATCTCGGAAAGCGCTTCGCGCACATCATCCAGCTTGAAGGGCTTGATGATTGCCATAACCATTTTCATGGTCTTGCCTCCTTAATAGACGCCCACCCGAAGGTGGACAGTTGTATTGAACTGATCCGAAGTCCGGTACTTACAGATCCCATGCGTAACCGATGCTGAAAGTCAGGGCCGTTTCGCCGACAGAACCGTCACTGGCGCTTGAGCGCAGATCGAGGTTCTTATCGTTGTTGATCAGAGCAACGCTGTAATCAACGTCGCTGACCGTTTTGCTGTAGCCCAGCTCGGTATAGTCACCTTCGAACTCATCACCCCAGGAACCAAAGGTGATATAGGCACCCTTGTATTCGGCGCTCACGCTCAGGAAAGTGTAATCAGCCGGTGTACCAAAACCGTCCCATTCACCGACAGCGTAAGCCACGCTGATCGGTCCATAACCAAGACTGGCCGCAACTTCAGAATAGGTATCATCCCAGTCGTCGGAGTAGTTATAGGTGACATAGCCCAGGTCATAGCTAAAACCCTGGTACTCACCGGCATAACCGGCATACAAGTCATACTCCACGCCGTCATTCACGTCGGCCAGCCAGGTGCCCGCATAGAATCCTGGACCGAACTCAACATCCAGTCCTGCCGAGGCGGAAGATTCAGCCTGGTAAACACCACGGAAAAAGTAGTCCGAGGTATAACCCACATTGGCAGATACGGAGGTCTCCGCCATCACCATTGGGCTCGCGACTGTTGATGCAGCCAGGGCGGAACCTACGAGTAATACTTTAACGTTTTTCATTTATCTCATCCCCATACAGTTGAGAGTGTTAAAAGAAAGTGATTGCTGTACAGGGTATTGCGAAGGGCGTGCCAAGTTTAATTTGTTATTAAAAACAGAGACTTGCAGAAATACTCGATTGGCGACGCACTCTGTTTGTGCGCAGAAAGCGATCATGGGGCGGGTGGTCGCACCATTGCGGTGCGAAAAGACAAGACAAGCCGTATAGCCAGCAAGTTTACCGGTTGAAGTGCCGCCGGATAAAAGTGCCCCCGACTATACCGAACACATTGATCCGGCTTACCGGTGGTTAACTTTTCCCTGCTGTCATTCAGAGATCAAAGTTCCGCTGCCAGGAGACCGAGACACGCATTTCATCAAGGTCATTCCCGACATCCAGATCATTCTTGTCCAGGGCAAAGACAAACTCGTCCTTTTTCAACGCGGCATGAAAGTGTTTGTAATCTTCCAGGGCAGGGTCATCAAATTCATACATCCCCAACAGCAGTGTCAGAGACCGATCCTCACCCAGATCCACGTCACTGCTGATACTCAGATAGAGATCGTTGTCCTGAGAGGTCCCGTCTTTGTCGATAGTAAATGCCGCCGTCGCGGTGAGCAGATGAAAATCAAAACGGCCGTAGATTTCGGTCGCATCATCACCCGTATTGGCAACCGGGTACTGATACATGATGATACCGGCATCAAAGGGTATTTCCGAGACGGTCCCGCGATAACCGCCGTACAAATCCAGTTCATAGCCATTGCCATTACCGTAATTGGAAGTCCAGACGCCGGCATAGAGATTGGTCTCGTGAGTATAGTCGATACCGCCCTGCACCGACGCATCGTCATCGGTCTGGGTCACGCCTCGCCAGATGTAGTTGGATGTAACGCCCAGATTACCGGTCAGTTCGCCCTGGCCCGAGGCGGTCGCCGGCAGGCCCGCGGCCAGCAGCAGGATGCTTGCAAGATGTTTCATAATCTCTCTCCCGAATTGTCATTATTTAGCTGGCCGCGCGTTTACCCGCCGGACTGAACTATTATAATGATAGTCTCATTCACTATCCCGCACAGGCGAGCCCCAATGCAGACTCCGGATATCGAACAACTGGTCGACCGTATCATGAACGCCCTGCCCCAGGGTTTGCAGGAGATGAAGCAGGAGGCCGATCAACAGATGCGCGCCGCCCTGCAGCGTACCCTCTCCCAGATGGATCTCGTAACCCGTGAAGAGTTCGACATCCAGAGCGAGGTGCTGCTGCGTACCCGCAGCAAACTCGAGGCCCTGGAGCAGCAGGTCGCCGCCCTCGAGCAGGCCCTTCAGCAGCAATCACCTCCAACTGAACAAAATTAACCACCAGGGCACGAAGACACCAGGAAAAAGAAGGTAAATCGGCATCAAGGTACCTGGCTTATCCAGAGGATTATGATTTTCTTGGTGTCTTCGTGCCCTGATGGTGAGATTCCCTGCCAGGCGGTTGCATCGGCCGGCAGTTCGTATAAAAATCGAAACACGACAATGGAATCCGGCAGGCCGCTCCCGGCCTGTGCCACAGACAAGGGAAACTGTCATGAATCTCGCAGTGGTCTACACCCGCGCCCAGTGTGGCGTCGACGCCCCGCTGGTCAGCGTGGAAACCCATCTCTCCAACGGCCTGCCCGGTCTGTCTATCGTGGGGTTGCCTGAGACCGAGGTGAAGGAGAGCAAGGACCGGGTGCGGGCCGCGTTGCTGAACAGCCGCTTCGAGTACCCCGCCCGGCGCATCACGGTCAATCTGGCTCCCGCCGATCTGCCCAAGGAGGGCGGCCGCTTCGATCTCGCCATCGCTCTGGGCATCCTGGCCGCCTCCGGACAGCTGCCGGTCGACGCGCTCGCCCGCTATGAGTTTCTCGGCGAACTGGCCCTCGGCGGCGCCCTGCGCCCGGTACGCGGCGCCCTGCCCGCCAGCATCCACAGCCGCCGGGCCCAGCGCTGTCTGATCCTGCCGGCGGAGAATCTGGCCGAGGCCACCCTGATCCAGGAGGCCGAGGTCCTGGCGGCCGCCCACCTGAGCGAGGTCTGCGCCCATCTGGTGGGACAGCAACGGCTCGCCCTGCCCGAGCAGTCCCCCATCAGCGCACACGCCCCCGAACGCGAACCGGATCTGGCCGAGGTTCGCGCCCAGCATCAGGCCCGCCGGGCGCTGGAGATCGCCGCCGCCGGCGGCCACAGCCTGTTGCTGGTCGGCCCACCCGGGACCGGCAAGTCGATGCTGGCCCGGCGCCTGCCAGGCATCCTGCCGACCATGAGTGACGAGGAGGCGATGGAGAGCGCCGCGGTCCAATCCATCAGCCATCAGGGCTTCGATTGCGCCCGCTGGAAGGTGCGCCCGTTTCGCGCACCCCATCACACCGCTTCAGCGGTGGCCCTGGTGGGCGGCGGCAGTCACCCGCGGCCGGGCGAAATCTCCCTGGCCCATCACGGAGTGATGTTTCTGGACGAGCTGCCCGAGTTCGATCGCCGGGTGCTGGAGGTGCTGCGCGAGCCGCTGGAGAGTGGCATGATCACTATCTCCCGGGCGACCCGCCAGGCCGACTTTCCGGCCCGTTTTCAGCTGATCGCCGCCATGAATCCCTGCCCGTGCGGTTATTACGGTGATGCCAGCGGACGTTGCCGCTGTACTCCGGATCAGGTCGCCCGCTATCGCGCCAAACTCTCGGGGCCCTTGCTGGATCGGATCGACATGCACGTCGAGGTTCCCAGTGTCTCGCTGGAAGTGATCCATCAGGAGAGCGGCAACCGTGAAGAGGACAGCGCCACGGTACGCCGGCGGGTCGAGGCGGCCCGGGCGGTGCAGCTGGCGCGCAGCGGCGTCGCCAACGCCCAGCTCGATAACCCCCGCCTGGAAGCGATCTGCCGGCTGGACGAGGCGCCGGCGCGGTTACTGCAAACGGCGATCGCCCGTCTCGGTCTGTCGGCGCGAGCCTATCACCGGGTGCTGAAACTGGCACGCACCATCGCCGATCTGGCCGGTGCCGAACAGATCACCGACGCCCACATCAGCGAGGCGATCGCCTATCGGCGGCTGGATCGCCCCCTCCTCCAGGCCACCGAACCCGGGCGATACTAAATGAAAGTTCCGCATCCCCGAACAGAGTAAACTTTGCGAGCTGTCCGTCCCTGCCAGAAGATGTTGTGAATACCTCCCTGCACGGCCGACGGTTCTGAAAGGCAGGGCGCCTCGCACCGCTGCGGATATTCGGATCGCCGGTTAAAGCTGCAGGTTATCGACTCCCGCTGCAGGGACTTGCGCCTGCCACTGGCGGCAGGTAGTCTCGATGATCTCGCGCACCTCTTCGGGCTTTTCGGTCATGGGCCAGTGGTTGCAGTGCACCGGCACGATATCGCTGTGGGGAATGCGGGCGATCCTCTCCTCCAGCGCGCGGTGATCCGTCAGGGTGGTCCCGGTGGAGAGCAGCACCCACACCGGCTGGGTGATCCGGGCATAGTCGGGTAGCGGGCGTACCACCTCCAGCACATCCTGCAGATAGTTGGCCAGCGGGATGAACTCCAGGTCCACCCGCGGGTTGGTATACAGGCGGGCGATCTCCGAAGCCGAGGTCTGCTTGAGCAGCTCGCGGGTTTTGACATCCAGCGCGTACAGATCGCGAATCGGAAATTCCCGCTTGCCCAGGCCCAGCGCGTACCCCAGGCGTAATAACCTGACGATCAGCCACAACAACGGTCGAAAACGGCGCGCCTTGCCCAGCCGCCCATGCAGCAGTTCGGGGAAAACCGGATCCAGCAGAATCAGCCCGCCGCACAATGCCGGGTAACGCAGCGCGAAGTCCATGGCGATCTGGGCGCCGAGACTGTGACCGAGAATGACCGCGTTGTGCGCTCCTTCCTGCCGCAGGACCGCGGCCAGATCCTCGCACCAGTGCTCGCGGTGATAGGTCTTGCGGGTCATCGAATAGCTGTGGCCGCGCAGATCCGGGCGCAGCAGGTTCCAGTCGCGGCGCAGATTCGGTATTGGCGACAAACTCGCTCCAGCGGCTGTGATTGCTCGCTAACCCGTGCAGCATCACCAGGGTCGGTGCCTGCGGCCCCTGGCTGACCCGTTTGTAGCCCAGCCGCACCCCGTCGGCGGCGGTGAGATAACGCAGTTCTTCACTCGGCATACTGAATCGTTTTTATTGGCATTTGTGTAACCAGTTTTATCATGCCTATAACCGCTTTGCAGCCGGCGATTGTCGACTATAGTTATACAGAGCCTGACGCGTTTTTTGCGACATTCCGGTTTGCTCCCGCGCCACGCCTGCAAAACCGGAGCAATCAGTCTCTTCTATCAATGCACTGATGATCAGGAGGATTCATCATGACCATGTCTTTAAGGTTACTCGAATACCTGGAATGGAAAAGCGTCGATTACGAGCTGCTGCATCACGCCTTTGTCACCGGCAGCCTGCGCACCGCGGCCATGGCCCACATTCCGGGCCGCCAGATTGCCAAACCGGTGGTATTGAAAGACGAACAGGGCTATCTGGTCGCGGTGATCCCCGCCTCGCACAAGCTGGACCTGGAGCGAACTCAACCGCGATCTGCACCGCAAGCTGAGCCTGGCAAGCGAAAAGGAGATCGCCAGACTGTTCGACGACTGCTCCAAAGGCGCGGTCCCGCCCGTCGCCGAGGCCTTCGGTTACGAGGCCGCCGTGGACGAAACCCTGGAAGCCTTCCCTGACGTCTACTTCGAAGCCGGCGATCACGCCGAACTGGTCCACGTGTCCGGTGATGATTTTCGCTACATGATGCACGGCGCCCGGCACGGGCACTTCAGTCATCCCAACTAACAGGGACGAGTTACGAGGGCCGAGTGACGAGGCATTAATAAAACTGGCATGGAGAAATTATTTCCTCGTCACTCGTACCTCGTCCCTCGGCACTCCCCGGCCCTTCGGGCCGGGTGGTCAGACGACCCTGAGGACTGATTTCGCCTGAGAGCATGGCCTGGTATTCGTCCTCGAAGAAGAATTTCTCCTCGCCGAAGGCCGGCTTGAGCTGATCGAGCCAGGTGGCATTTTCATCATACTGCGCGAAGAAGGGGCGCTGGACCCAGTCGGGGTTGCGGGCCTGGATGAAGCGCAGGACGAACACTTTCTCGCCGTGGATCTCGCTCACTCCCTGGATCTCCACCTTGCCGGGACCGGCGCTCATGGAAGGCCCGCGGGCGGTGCGCCCGAGGCCGGAGACCTGCTGCATGGCCTCGCGGTAGATCTCCCAGGCACGGGCCAGCGGGACTTCGAAGTACTGCTTCGCCCCGGTATCGCGTTCGACGAACAGATAATAGGGCACCAGTCCCAGCCGGACCTGCTCGCGCCACATATCGGCCCAGATCTGCGAATCGTCGTTGATGTGACGTAACAGCGGTGCCTGGGTGCGGATCACCGCGCCGGTTTCGCGGATCCGGTGGATCGCTTCGCGCGCAATATCGGTATCCATTTCCCGCCGGTGATTGAAATGAGCCATCAGGGCGACGTGTTTCCCCGCCCGGGTCAGCCGTGACAGCAAATCCAGCAGTGCGTCGGCATCCTCGTCGGTAACATAACGTTGCGGCCAGAAGGTCAGTGACTTGGTGCCGATACGAATGGTCTGGATGTGCTCGAACTGCGGCTGCATCAGCGGCTCGAGATAGTTCACCAGATGCTGGGTTTTCATCACCATGGGATCGCCGCCGGTGATCAGCAGATCGCTGATGTTCGGGTGCTGTTTCAGATAGGCATGCAGATGGTCGGCTTCTTTGGCGGAGAAGCGCAGCGCCTTGTCGCCGATAAACTGGGCCCAGCGGAAGCAGAAGGAACAATAGCTATGGCAGACCTGGCCCTGGCTGGGGAAAAACAGGATGGTCTCACGATACTTGTGCTGAATGCCGTCCAGGGTCTGCGCGTCCAGTCTGCGGGACATTGAGCAGCTGCTGGCCGGCCGGATGGGGATTGAGCCCGGCGCGAATGTCGCTGGCCACGGCCTGAATCGTGGCCTTATCTTCGCTGCGCAACGCTTCGGCCATGCGCTCGAAGTCGGCTTCAGCGAGCATGCCACGCTGCGGGAAGGTGAGCTGGAACATCGGGTCGTTCGGGATGTTGTTCCAGTCGATGAGTTCATCAATGACATACTGGTTGACGCGAAACGGCAGCACGCTGGCGACCACGCGCATTTCAAAGCGCTGCTGGTCTCGCTCAAGCTGTCTCAACGGCGCGATCCTGTCCAGATGTCGCTCGGTATACACCTGAAAGCGGACGTCGGCTCGAATGCGCTCTTCGGCAAACTCCTGCTGTTTGAGCAATGGCATTACGCGGGTCATCGCATTACTCCAGATCCAAGTTAATCTGCGTCGTCGCCCATGACACGAAGCAGCCCCGCGGGGCAGGGCTGACAAAGAGGACGAATGACAGATTGTGATGCCGGCGAGATGCGGCCAGCCGACAGACAGGCTGACTATATGTAATACAGTCTGTTCACATAGTAACATCGTGCGATCTGGCTGGAACAACGACCGACCCTGGCATAACAATCCCTTATTAAACAATAACTTGGCTCTTAACGCCGATGCCGGCGACGCTGCGCCATCCGCGGCTCGAATGTCAATATCGACCTGCAGCGCACCTGCGCCTACTACAATGATCCGCCTTAGCAGGAGTCATCAAGTCGTTCATGTCCACGATTCTCAATCCCCGACAAAACCAGGCCGTGCGCCACATCGACGGGCCGTGCCTGGTGCTGGCCGGGGCCGGCAGCGGCAAGACCCGGGTCATCACCCACAAGATCGCCTACCTGATCCAGGAGTGCGCCATCGACGCCCGGCACATCGCCGCGGTCACCTTTACCAACAAGGCGGCACGGGAGATGAAAGAGCGGGTCGGCAAGCTGCTGCGCGGCGACGCCGGCAAGGGGCTGCGGGTCTCCACCTTCCATACCCTGGGGCTGGATATTCTGCGTCGCGAATACAAGGCGCTGGAGTTCAAATCCGGTTTTTCCATCTACGACAGTGCCGACAGCACGCACCTGCTCAAGGAGTTGATGAAACGTTCCTTCGGCGATGACGGCGGCCAGGCCGAGCGCATGCTGTGGCAGATTTCGCGCTGGAAAAGCGAGTTCGTTCTGCCCGAACAGGCTCTGCAACTGGCCGACGGGGATGCGAATAAAACCGCCGCGGCCCTGCTGTACGAACAGTATCGTCATTATCTGAAGACCTACAACGCGGTCGACTTCGACGATCTGATCATGCTGCCGGTGATCCTGTTTCGCGAACACCCGGAGATTCTCGAACGCTGGCAAAACCGGATTCGTCACCTGCTGGTGGATGAATACCAGGACACCAACTCCACCCAGTACGAACTGGTCAAGCAATTGTGCGGTGTGCGCGGCAACCTGACCGTGGTGGGCGATGACGATCAGTCCATCTATGCCTGGCGCGGCGCCCAGCCGGAGAACCTGTCGCTGTTGCAACAGGACTATCCCAGACTGAAGGTGATCAAACTGGAGCAGAATTACCGTTCCACCGGCTGTATCCTCAAGGCCGCCAACCGGCTGATCGCCAGCAACCCGCATGTCTTCGAAAAACGATTATGGAGTGAGCTGGGTTACGGCGATCCGATCCGGGTGATTTGTACCCGCCACGATCAGCACGAGGCGGAACAGGTGATCTCGGAGATCATGCATCACATGTTCGTGCAGCGCACCCAGTATGCCGATTACGCGATTCTCTATCGCGGCAATCACCAGTCCCGGCTGTTCGAACAGGCCCTGCGCGAACACGATATTCCCTATTACCTGAGCGGCGGCACCTCGTTTTTCGCCTATACCGAGATCAAGGACATCATGTCCTATCTCAAGCTGATCACCAATCCGGACGACGACAACGCCTTTCGCCGGATTATCAACACTCCGCGCCGCGAGCTCGGCCCCGCCACGCTGGAGAAACTGACCGAATATGCCATGGGCCGCGGCCACAGCCTGTTTGTGTCCGCCATGGAGTTTGGCCTGAGCCAGGTGCTCAGTGAGCGGGCTGCCGAAAAGCTGCAGCGTTTCTGTCACTGGATCCTGGATCTGCAACATCAGGCGGAAGGTGACGCACCCGCCTCGGTGGTCAAACGGCTGATCGTCGATATCGATTACGAGCGCTATCTGCTGGATAACAGTCGCGACGAGATCATCGCCGAGCGCAAGCTGGAAAACGTCAACGAGCTGGCCAACTGGATCGAGCGCCTGGCCAAAGCCAATCCGGACGCCTCACTCAACGAACTGGTGGCCAAACTGACCCTGCTCGACACCCTGGATCGCAACGAGGAAGACGAGCGCGGCAACCGGGTCCACCTGATGACCCTGCATGCCGCCAAGGGGCTGGAGTTTCCCCATGTCTACCTGGTCGGCATGGAAGAGATGTTGCTGCCGCATCGCAGCAGTATCGAGGAAGAAAACCTCGAAGAAGAGCGCCGCCTCGCCTATGTCGGCATCACCCGCGCCCAGAAAACCCTGACCCTGACCTACGCCAACCAGCGCAAGCGCCACGGCGAGATGCAGGAATGCAGCCCGAGCCGCTTCATCGACGAGTTACCGGACGAGGATCTCAAATGGTCCGGCGAAGGGGTACAGATGGATCCCGAGGAGCGCCAGGAGCGCGGCCAGGCCCATCTGGCCAACCTGCGCAGCATGCTGACAGGGAGCGATGGATAGTGCTGAGTGCTGAGTGCTGAGTGCTGAGTGCTGAGTGCTGAGGGTAGTTGAGCAGGCTTTTGCCTGAAATGGTGGGAGGCGATTGACGTACAAGGACGTACTACCCCGGCTCTGTTCCTGACAGAGCTCGGGATACACGCCATCCCTGGCGATAATGTCGCGTGAGGCAGGACGATGTACAGGAAGTACAAGTGTCGCGAGAGACCAGGGAGGGTCGAAGCGACTGCCGAGAGCGACGCATCAGCGACCCTGTTGGGATTCGCAAGGTCGCGGCGAAAAGCCCCTCCCAGATCCAGCATGCGCAGCATGCTGGATGTGACGAGGGACGAGGGACGAGGAAGTAATAAGAAAAAGCCGGGCATCGCCCGACTTTTTCTTTGCCTCGTCCCTCGTCACTCGTCCCTCGTCACAGCCGCAGGCCTATTTGCTTTCGCGACCATATATTCCACGGCGGCCTTGACTTCCTCGTCGCTCAGGCCGGCGTTACCGCCTTTGGGCGGCATGCCCTTGAAGCCGTTGATGGCGTGGTCGAACAGGGTGTCGTTACCCTTGGCGATACGATCCGCCCAGGCCCCCTTGTTACCCAGTATCGGCGCGCCGGCCGCACCGGTAGCGTGGCAGGCCATACAGGCCGAATCATAGACTGACTTGCCGTCAGCCCCGCCCCCGCCGCCAGCGGTTTCCTGCTTGACCTCGGCCGTGTTCACCTGGCCGATGGGCGCGATCCGCTCCTCGATGGCCGCCTGCACCCGCGGATCATTCTGGACATCCACGGAATCCTTGCCGCTGATGGCATTGGCGCCGATGATGGCCAGCACCATGAATACCAGCAGGCCAATCAGAATCCCCACAAAAACCTTCATAAAATCCGTGTCTTTTTGGTCCACGTTGCTCCCCTCTACGTTAGCTAGCCTGTGGCCGGCGCCTGCAACGCGCCCGACCGATGTCAAATTTTGCGCCGATTATAATCGTAAAGCACCCGCGCCACCACCGCCCCCGAACCTGTCTGATTCCCGTGTGGACGAAAACCCGCGGGAACGTTAAGCTACGCGCTGTCCTTACCCAAAAAACCAAGAGTTTCACTGGGTTATACAGATAACGCGCCCGTAGCTCAGCTGGATAGAGTATCGGTCTCCGACACCGAAGGTCACAGGTTCGAATCCTGTCGGGCGCGCCAAATAAATAAAAGCCCATACTACATAGTATGGGCTTTTTGCTTTACGCCCACAGGATGAGAACCTGTGAAACAGGTTCGACAAGCAACCGGAGGTTGCGCAGAACGCCGGCGCGTCAGCAACGGCGGCCCCGAAGGGGTGAGCCGCTGTGCGGCGAATAATCCTGTCGGGCGCGCCAAATAAATAAAAGCCCATACTATGTAGTATGGGCTTTTTGCTTTTCGCCCACAGGATGAGAACCTGTGAAACAGGTTCGACAAGCAACCGGAGGTTGCGCAGAACGCCGGCGCGTCAGCAACGGCGGCCCCGAAGGGGTGAGCCGCTGTGCGGCGAATAATCCTGTCGGGCGCGCCATAAAATGCAAAAGGGTCTTCCTTGGGAAGACCCTTTTGCATTTTCGGACCGCCGGGGATGCTATTCTTTCAGCCATGCTCCGTACCGCGCTATTGCTGCTTGTTTTCCCGTTCACGTCCGTCGTCAATGCGGAGTTACCCCTGTTCGACGCGCATCTGCACTATAACGAAAACCATGCGCAAGAATTCACCCCGCAGGCGATTATCCGGATACTGCAGCGTAACCATATCAGCCGTGCCCTGGTCACCAGCCGCCCTCCTCAACTGGTGCAAACGCTGTACGAGCGAGCGCCGGATCGGATCATCCCGTTTCTCGGGGTCTATGAACAGTTCGCCGACAAACAGAACTGGCATCGGGACACGAGCGTGCCGGCCCGGGTTGCCAGCCAGCTGGAATCCGGCAATTGGCGCGGGATTGGCGAACTGCATATCTTTGCTGAAAATCGCCATAGCCCGGTTTTACGCCAACTGGTGCAACTGGCCATGCAGCAAGGATTACCGCTGCTGATGCACACCGACCCGGCCGTCATCGATACCATTTATGAGATTGGGACCGGGGTCAGTGTTATCTGGGCCCATGCCGGCGCCTATCCCTATCCGGATCTGCTGGCGGATTATCTGAACCGTTATCCGAATCTGTATATCGATCTATCGGTACGCAATGAGCGAATTGCCCCGGATGGCAAGCTGGATGAAGCGTGGTACGAATTATTGATTCGTTTTCCGGACAGGTTTCTGGTCGGGGTGGATACTTTCAGCAGCGAACAATGGCACAAATACGGCGATACAACCCGAACGATTCGCAGCTGGCTTGAACAATTGCCGCCGGATGTTGCGAAACAGCTGGCTTATCACAACGCAAGAAGCATCCTGCTGCCCTCAAAAGCGAACTGAATTATTCAAAATCCAGTTTATAAGAAACATAAAAACGTCGCTCGGGAAAGTTATGCAGCCGGCTTTCCTGCACCTCGTCAAACACATTTTGGACTACCACTGCCAGTTCCTGCTGACGGGAACGGGCCCCGAATTTTTTCGCCAGCCGCATATCTACCCGTTTGTAGGGTTTATACGTATCATTTTCGACCGCGAGATTCTTGTGCCCGTCTTTTTTGTAAAACCCGAGGCTTCCGGAATAGTTGTTTTTGAATTGCCACATTCCCAGAATACTCAGGGAATTACGCGGCGCCGCGCGGTCATAGGCACTCGCCTTGGCAACATTCGTGGAATCAATACTTGTTCGGGAAAAAGCAATATGAACCCGGGCGCGGTCTGATGGCCGCAGCGTAATCTGAGCTTCAAGTCCTTTTATAGCAACATCGTCAAAGTTGTTAAACCAATAGGTACCGTCCGGGGCGCTATCATCGTATAGAATCAGATCAGTGACATCCTCATAGAACAGCTTTAAATCAGCATTGATTGCCCCGTCTCTGGTTTCTGTCAGATAACCGAGCTCATAAGCGGTAATGTATTCCGGCTCGACATCGTTTTCCCAGTAAAAGCCACCGGGTAATATGTCATCAAGATAGGGATACTCCTCGGTCAGCACCGGCTCGCGCGTGGCACGCGAGACGCTGGCCCGTACCGTATCGCGTGGAGAAAGGTGATAATTGATACCCAGCCGGGGCAGGTAATCCACGCCGGCCAGATCGTTATCTTCAATCATCAATCCGCCGTTAATGACCAGATTGCGTGAGTGACGATATTCCATATTGGCAAACACGCGCCCGATATTGATATATTCCGGCGCCTGTTCGATGACAAAGTAATCGCTCTCGGACCGGTCCCGACGATAACTGCCACCCCAGGCCACTCTGACTTTCTCGCCGACATTAAAGGTATGCTGTAACTCAAGGTCATGGCGTTCGGTGTCATAGTTCTGATCGTTGGTGATGTAATCCTTTTCCTCATTGATGGCGGTGCGATAGTACTGCAGTCGCAACTCCCCGTAATCCGGCAGGGCTCTGATCCAGCGGACTTGCTGATATTGGGAATTGACCTGACGCTCGTAATCCGGATATTCATCCGGTCTTATCGAATTATCTTCCTGGCGTGTTCCGCCGTTATAACCCATCTGAAATATTAATGAATCCCGGTTATTGACCTGGTAATCGCCCCGGAAAGTCACCATTTTCACTTCTTTACTGTCGTGACGCTTCTTGAAGCCGTGATCTTCCCGATAACCGAATGAAAACACATAATCCATATCCCCCAGATTGTTGCCATAACGCAAAAATCCCTCGCGCAGGCCATTATCGCCAATGTTGGTTTTGACACTGGTGCCGCGATCCAGCGCCGAATCGCGGGTAATAATATTGATCACCCCCATAAAGGAATTGGAACCGTAACTGGCCGCGTTGGGACCGCGGACCACCTCGATGCGTTCGATATCATCCAGGGTAATTGGCAGATCGACCCAGGGCACACCGCCGAGAATCGGGGTATAGACCGAACGCCCATCGATCAGTACCTGCTGATGACGCACATAGCGATCGTGCAACATGTGATAGCCGGTCACCGGCAGATGGCCGCTATCGTAATCAACGACGAAGCCGGGCACCAGGCGCATGAGGTCGGGAATTTCGGTAAAACCGGAGGCCTCGATCATCTGGCGATCGATGACGGTCATGGAAATGGGGGCATCGCGCACCGACTGGCGCAGGCGGGTGGCGGAGAGTACCACCGGCATCTCTTCGAACAGGCCTTCCCCGGCCCAAACAGGAGTGTCTTCCAGTGACAGCAGCAACAAAACAAACAGTATCGGCAGGAAGCTACCGGCCCGGGGAAAATGCATCCTGTACACTCTTTTTTAATATTTGTTTAGTGTTATCGGCAGATTGGGGTTTTCCCTTAATGGTACCAGTATTTTCCACAGGGTCCACGGTTTCGGAATTTTGGCTTTAAAAACGGTAACTTAACCCGACTGACACCAGCTCGCTACGATTGTCGGCTCCGGCGCAGTTGGTGCAATAACCGGTGACGGCGCCGGTATTCGAATCCCGGTAGAGCGTATCCCCGCGCACCTCCGCATAATCCTGCACGTCATAGCGCGCCAGCAGGCCGAGTTGTCTGCTCAGGCGGTATTCGATGCTGATCTCATAACTGCTCATCTCGCCGGGACTGAAGCTGTCTTCGAAGATCAGATCGCGCAGATAATGATGATCGATGGCCGCGACATCGACCTGATTGCTGTAAAGGTAGCGGGCCCCAAAGCGCCAGTTGAGGGTTTCGCCGGTGAACCTGAGTCCGATATAGGGTACCCTGAAGCGCTGCTCATAACTGATCACCGGCTGGCCGGGTGTAAAGCTGCCGCTGTCGTCCCGGAAATTGCCGCTGCTTGAATAGATATAGCTGCCCCCGTAGCTTTCCCAGGCCCACAGCTCCTGCTTGTAACCCAGCACGCCGGCCAGTTCCATGGACTCACTGCCAGTCAGTTCAAAATCCAGGCTGATATCCCAGGCCCAGGCCTCGGTGACATCGGTATCCTCGTGATGCGACCAGTGCGACCAGTCCCTGTTGGTATAGACCCAGTCATAATCGTCCATCACGGCGTCACCGGCAGTGATCCCCAGGCGCCCCTGCAGGTTGAGCGTCACCAGGCCGAAACGGGCGCTGACCCCGGCGCTCAGCATCGGCAACTGGCGGGTCTCCCAGATAAGCTGACTCAGCTTGTAATCCGTCGGCCAGCTGGAAGGCTGCCCGTAGACCAGCTCGTTGGCCTTGCCCTGCGCCACGCCGGCACTCACATACGCCTCGGCCTGTCGGTCGCGACTGGCCCAGTTTGCCCGCTCATCAAACAATTGCGCCTGGGCCGGCACAATGATAAGCCCGGCCAACAAAAAGACACCGGTACGGATGGAAAACGGTTGTAAAAACATCCTGTTATTCCTTCTTCCTGTGGTTCGTGGAAGGAGAATAACCGAATCGGTAAAACAGGAAAACAAGGTCGCCGAAATTCAGCCAACCTGGTCCAGGTAACGGGGACGAAACTGCACCCCCAGCTCGCTGGCGATTTTCTCACACGCCGGGATGCTGACCTCGTCGAGCCCCTCGATGGCCGTAAGAGTCACGTCAATCCCTTGCTCACGGGCACGACGGGCGAAGTT
Source organism: Thiohalophilus sp. (assembly GCF_034522235.1). Classification (NCBI taxonomy): domain Bacteria; kingdom Pseudomonadati; phylum Pseudomonadota; class Gammaproteobacteria; order Thiohalomonadales; family Thiohalophilaceae; genus Thiohalophilus; species Thiohalophilus sp. Next base: position 38,935 of record NZ_JAXHLN010000003.1, read on the forward strand.
CTGCAAAGCCAGGAAAGCGCCATGGCGTTTGGGACGACAATGGTAATCGTAGAGTTGTTCGTCGTGGGCATTGAGGGAGATCGACACCGCATCCACCACCTGTGCCAGGCGCGGCGTCACATCACAACCATGGACCAGGTTGGCCAGCCCGTCTGTATTAACCCGAATTCTCGCTCCTTGCTGTTTGAGGGCGTCGGCGACCGCCAGCAGAACATCCAGGCGCAGGGTCGGCTCGCCGTAACCACAAAAAACGATCTCGTTATAGCCGGCGGGATCGCCAATCGCCGCCAGGATCTGGTCGACGTCCGGCTCATTCTGCAACCAGAGATCGTATCCCTGTACCTCCCAGCTACCGTTGAACTTGGGACAAAACCGGCAGCGCAGTGTGCAGTGCCAGGTAATGTTCAGATAACAATTCCCGTGCAGGCGATAGGCCAGTGTCTGTGGCGGCTGCTCCAGCACCTGTTTTGTACCCTGCATCGTTCCCACTCTCCTCTGTCGCTCAATTCATCGAGTTTAGCCGTCCACTGTTTTCATTCGTTGACCTGGATCAATTGAGCTCTCCGGCTTCTCCAGTAGCCTGCATGGTTCTGTTAAAACAACCGTTGTTTTGAGCCCGGCATGACCCTCTGCGAATACGTCAATACCTTCGGCCAGATGATGCTGAACCGCTATCACGAGCGGGTCCACAAGCTGGCCATCGATGCCGGTTTTACCTGTCCCAATCGCGACGGTACCCTGGGTCGCGGTGGCTGCACCTTTTGCAATAACGTGTCCTTCAGTCCCAACGGCCGGCAGCCCGATCCGGTTAACGCGCAACTGGAAAGTGGTCGGCGTGTGCTCGCCAAACGCACCGGGGCAAAAAAATTTCTCGCCTACTTTCAGGCCTATACCAACACCTACGATGATGTGGCAGTACTGAAACAGCGTTACGATACGGCCCTGTCACAACCCGATGTCATCGGCCTGGCCATCGGCACCCGTCCGGACTGCGCACCCGAGAAGGTGCTGGATCTGTTACAGGACTATCACGATCAAGGCTACGAGATCTGGCTGGAGCTGGGCCTGCAATCGGCCTTCGATCACTCCCTGCAACGGGTCAACCGCGGCCACGGTTTTGCGGAATATCAAACGGCGGTGCGCGCCGCCCGCCAGCGGGGACTGCCGGTCTGCACCCATCTGATTCTCGGCCTGCCGGGGGAGGATCCCGAACATGCCCGTCTCTCATTACACCGGGTACTGGAAGAAGGTGTCGATGGGTTGAAGTTGCATCCCCTGCATGTGGTCAAGGGCACCCTGTTGGCCAATCAATGGCGACGCGATGAATACCGGCCCTGGTCCCTGCAGACCTATATCGGGACGGTGGCCGATCTGGTGGAAATGACCCCGGTCGAGATTGTCTACCATCGGCTGACCGGGACCGCCGCCAGCCACATTCTGCTGGCGCCCGAGTGGTGCAACTGGAAATGGAAAGTCCTCAACGGGATCGAGCAGGAACTGGCGCGCCGCGGCACTCGCCAGGGCCAGCACTCCCCGCAGGTGGCCCTGCCATGATGAACCGGGCAATGACGAATCGGATCGAACTGGTGGCACCGGCAGGCAGTTTCCCGGCCCTGCGCAAGGCGGTCGACAGTGGCGCCGATGCAATCTATTTCGGTTTTCGCGATGCCACCAACGCGCGCAACTTTCCCGGTCTGAACTTTGATAATACGACCGCCGGCGATGCGGTCGCATACGCGCACCGCCACGGTTGCAAGATCATGCTGGCACTCAACACCTATCCCCAGCCCGCGAGCTGGTCCAACTGGACCCGGGCCGTCGATCAGGCGGCGGAACTGGGGGTGGATGCCCTGATCATCGCCGATACCGGCCTGCTGCACTATGCCCGGCAACAGCATCCCGATCTGCGTCTGCACCTGTCGGTGCAGGGCTCGGCCACCACGCATGAGGCAATTGCTTTTTATCGGGATGAGTTCGCTATTCAGCGGGTCGTTCTGCCGCGGGTGCTGTCATTCAGCCAGGTCAAACGCATCATCGAACAGACCGATGTGGAGATCGAAACCTTTGCCTTCGGCTCGCTGTGTGTCATGGCCGAGGGGCGTTGTTATCTTTCCTCCTACGTGACCGGCGAATCACCGAACACCTGTGGCGCCTGCTCGCCGGCGAGGTCCGTGCAGTGGCATGAGACACCACAGGGCCGCGAGGTGCGGCTCAATGGCGTATTGATCGACCGTTATCAATCCGGCGAGAGTGCCGGGTATCCCGTGCTGTGCAAGGGTCGTTTTGAGGTCAACGATGAACTGGGTTACGCCATCGAGGAACCGACCAGTCTGTCGGTGCTCGATATTCTGCCGCAGCTGGTTCGCAGTGGCGTCAGTGCCATCAAGATCGAGGGGCGCCAGCGCAGTCCGGCCTATGTCGCCCAGGTCGTCAGCGTTCTGCGCCAGGCGCTGGACGCCGCGCAACAGGATCCCGAGTCCTATCGCGTTCGCGACGAATGGGTGCAACAACTGGATAAACTGGCCGAAGGCAGCACGCATACCCTCGGCGCGCTGGATCGGCAATGGCAATGAAACTCGCGCTTGGCCCTCTGCTCTATTTCTGGCCCCGCGAACGGGTCGAGGCCTTCTATCGCCAGGTTGCCGACTGGCCGGTGGATATTGTCTATCTTGGTGAAACGGTCTGTGCCAAGCGGCGCGAGCTGCGGCTGAATGACTGGCTGCGCATCGCCCGCCAGCTGCGCGATGCCGGCAAAGAGGTGATCCTTTCCACCCTCGCGCTGATCGAGGCCGAGTCGGAACTGGCCGGCTTGCGCCGTATTGTGCACAACGGCGAGTTTCCCGTCGAAGCCAACGACATGGCGGCCGTGCAGCAACTCAAGGGACAACATTATATCGCCGGCCCGCATCTCAACATCTACAATCCTGCCTCGCTCTCGCTCCACCACCAACTGGGCGCAACCCGCTGGGTGATGCCGGTGGAGTTATCACAACAGACCCTGCGACAGATGCAGCTCAACAAACCACGGCAGATGGAGACCGAGGTCTTTGTCTTCGGACGCCTGCCACTGGCATTTTCGGCGCGCTGCTTCACCGCCCGCGCCTGCCACCTGCCCAAGGATCACTGTCAGCTGCGCTGCGGTGAGTATCCCGACGGGCTGGCTATGAACACCCGGGAGCAGGAGGCCTTTCTGGTTATTAACGGCATCCAGACCCAGTCCGCCACCACCTGCAACCTGGTGCGGGCGATCCCGGCCCTGCGTGAACTGCAAACCGATGTCCTGCGACTCTCGCCCCAGTCACAACACATGCAAGAGATCGTCGCCCTCTACTCCCGGGTGCTGCAAAACAGGCTCGATCCCCATGAAGCCGAACACCGGATTAACACACTGACCTGCGGCGCCCCGGCCAACGGCTACTGGCACGACAGCCCCGGCATGCGATGGATCGAACAGCCTCAGCCCTTCGGGCCAGGAGTGACTGAGTGAGCTGAGTGAGCGTAGGAAATTATTCACCACGAAGACACCCGGACACGAAGAAGTCATTAATAACAGACTTTGTGCCTTGGTGTCTTCGTGGTAAGGCTTTCAGGATCTTGTCCTCGTCCCTCGGACCTGCCAAACTGCCAACGGCAGTTTGGCGAGCATGTAGGCCCGATTTAGCGCAGCGGTATCGGGCACCCTGCGGATTGCCGGACACCGCTGCGCTCAGTCCGGCCTACTCACTTCAAACAGGGACGAGGAAATTATTCACCACGAAGACACCAGGACACGAAGAAATCATTGATAACAGACTTTGTGCCTTGGTGTCTTCGTGGTAAGGCTTTCAGGATCTTATCCTCGGCCTTCGGCCCTGCCAAACGGCCAATGGCAGTTTGGCAAGACGCTTGCCCAGCACCGCCTGAAAATGGGCCTCCCAGTCATAGTCGAGACTGTCCAGCAGGTTCTTGATGTAAAGACCGGTTTCGGTCTCCCCCTCGATCTCCAGTTGCCGGTTGAAAAACAGGGTATCGGGATCTTCCTGGCGGGCGGCCAGTTGCCAGAAATGTTCCAGCCTTCCGCGGATGCAGACATCCCGGTCCTCCCGGCCGACATTGCCGGTGCGATAGAGGCGTCCGCGCCGGAGGGTAAAATTCAGTAGCGTGGCGCTGTCGGTGATCTCGATAGCCAGCCGCTTGCCCTCAAGCGCTTCGAGTTGTCCGGCAATCGTCTGTCCCCGGAGTAAATGATTGAACAGGCGTGAAAGTAGTTCTGTTTGCAGCGCGGCCGGCGTGAGGCGAAAAGCCAGCGACAGGGGTTGTAGCGGGATCGGCATGGCTCACCCTCCGGGGACAGACAAACGCCTAGCCTAGCGTTCGCGGTAACGGTGGCGATTGATCCTGATCAAGAAAATGAATCTGGACAGCCGATTGCCGGACACCGCATTGCTGTGTCCGGCCTGCCACTTGATCCATCCTGCGCGGGGTGATCGGGTGTCGGAAACTTTTATTTAATTCCCGGACTGTATTGTCTCTCAGCGCAATACACCTCTGGGCGAGGTATAGTTATCCAGGACGGTAATATAATTAACCCGCTCATAGGCACCGGGATCGGGCGCGTTATGGTAACTCATGCTGCCCTTGATCTGGCTGACCGAGTCGTACTCGTATTCTTCCAGCCAGTGATGCATTTCGCCCAGAATCACGGACAGATACTCCGGCCCTTGCTGTAACAGCACACTGCATAAATGCACCACGTCGGCTCCTGCCAGCAACGCCTTGATGCCATCGCGTGCGTTATGAAAACCGCCGGTCATCGCCAGCGACAGGTTAACCCGTCCATGCAACAGGGCCGCCCAGCGGATTCGCATTAACGACTCATACGGCATGGACAGTTGCAATGCCGGCTCGACCATCAGTTGCTCCGGATCGATGTCCGGCAGATAAAAGCGGTTAAACAGCGCCACCCCGGCCGCCCCGGCCTGTTCCAGGCGACTGATAAAATGGACCGGCGAGCTGAACTGGGGGGAAAGTTTCAGAGTAATCGGAATCGTAACGTGTTGTTGCAACGATTCCAGCAGATCGATATAACGCTGCTCCACGTCATTACCGCTTTCCTCGCCATTGCCGGCGATATAATAGACGTTCAGCTCCAGCGCATCGGCGCCGGCCTGTTGCAACTGTTGCCCGTATTCCAGCCAGCCGCCGGCGGTGGTACCGTTAAGGCTGGCAATGACGGGGATATCCAGTTCCTGTTTTATCCTCTGCAGGTACTCCAGGTACTCGTCCTGGCAGGTCTTGAAGTCATCCGGTACCGGATGAAAACTTTCCATCTCACCAAAGCCGATCGACTGGTGATGAATAAAACGATCCAGTTCCTGTTCTTCCTGATCGATTTTTTCCTCAAACAACGATGGCAGAACAATCGCCGGGGCACCGGCCTCGCGCAATCGCATCACCGAATCACGATCACCGGTCAGTGGCGAGGATGAAGGCACCAGCGGGTTGGCGAGCTTCAGGCCAAGATACTCGGTCGTCATATCCACCATCTACGCGTCCTCCGTCGATTTGTTGTTATCCTGTTTCAGCTTTGCCTTGACGGCCGAAACCCGGGTTGCCCCGTCCCACTCCAGCTCGGACAGCTGCTTGTAATAATGGTAGCGATGTTGCACCTCCTGCTGGGCCTCGGCCAGGAACCGCTCGGCGTCCTGCGGATGGGTATGCCACAACATGCTGAAGCGGGTTTCGGTTTGCACAAATTCCCGGTAGGGAATCGACGGTTCACCGGAATCGAGATGCAGCGGGTTCTTGCCCTGGGTAGCGCGCGCCGGATCAAATCGGAACAGGGGCCAGTGACCGCTGTCGACCGCCAGGTTTTGCTGGCGATGGTTATTGGACAGATCCACGCCGTGGGCGATACAGGGCGAATAGGCGATGATCAGCGACGGACCGGCGTGGGCCTCGGCTTCGAGAAACGCGCGCAGGGTCTGGACATCCTTGGCTCCGTAGGCCACATGCGCCACATACACGTTTTCATAATCCATGGCCAGCAAGGCCAGGTCCTTTTTACCGGTCGGTTTGCCGCCGGCGGAGAACTTGGCGACAGCGCCGCGCGGTGTCGCCTTGGAGGTCTGGCCGCCGGTGTTGGAATAGACCTCGGTATCCAGCACCAGGATATTCACGTCGGCGCCTGTGGCCAGCACGTGATCCAGCCCGCCATAACCGATGTCGTAGGCCCAGCCATCGCCACCGATAATCCAGACACTCTTGCGTATCAGATTTTCGGCAAGCTCCTGCAGGGTCTGCGCCCGCGCATCCTTGAGTTTTGCCAGTTGCTCGCGCAACTGTGCGACCCGCTGGCGTTGATCATGAATGCCGGATTCGCTTGACTGATCGGCGTTTAAAATCGCCTCGACCAGTTCGTTATCCAGCTGATCGCGCAATGCCTGAATCAATTCGCGCGCCTGCTCGCGCTGCTTGTCGACCGCAATGCGCATCCCCAGGCCAAATTCGGCGTTGTCCTCGAACAGCGAGTTGTTCCAGGCCGGGCCGCGCCCTTCCCGGTTGGTGGACCACGGTGTGGTGGGCAGGTTGCCGCCGTAGATGGAGGAGCAGCCGGTGGCATTGGCCACCAGCATGCGATCGCCAAACAGCTGGCTGGCCAGTTTCAGGTACGGCGTCTCGCCGCAACCGACACAGGCACTGGAAAACTCGAACAGCGGCTCCATCACCATGGAGCCCTTGAGCGTGGTCACCTTCAGCTCGCGCCGATCATATTCCGGAAGTTCCAGAAAGAAATCAAAGTTCTCCCGTTCCTGCTCACGCAACGGCGGTTGCGGCGCCATGTTCAGCGCCTTGCGACTGGCGTTGGATTTGTCGTGAATCGGACAGATATCCACGCACAGGCCGCAACCGGTACAATCCTCCGGTGCCACCTGATAGCTGATCATCATGCCTGCGGGAAAGTCCTTGCCCAGCATCGAATGGGCCTTGAAATCTGACGGTGCGCTTTTCAGTTCTGTCTCACTGAATATCTTGCTGCGGATCGCCGCATGCGGACAGACCAGCGGACACTTACCGCACTGGGTACACAGCTCAGGCTCCCAAACCGGGATCTCCAGCGCCAGGTTGCGCTTTTCATACCGCGCGGTCCCCAGCGGATAACTGCCATTGGCCGGTAACCGGCTGACCGGCACATCATCACCGTGGCCGGCAATAATCTCGCCGGTCACCTGTTGCACGAAGTCGGGCGCCTTCGCCGGTACCGGCCGCGCGACATCGAACTCGCTATCCACCTGGCCGGGAATAGTCACCTCATGCAGGCGCGCCAGCGTTTCATCAATCGCCTTGAAATTAATCTCGACAATCCGCCGGCCTTTTTTGCCATAGGTCTTTTCCACCGCATCCTTGATCGATTTGATAGCTTGTTCCTGCGGCAGGATACCGGAGATGGCGAAAAAACAGGTCTGCATGACGGTATTGATACGCTTGCCCATCCCCGCCTGCTCGGCAATGGCATAGGCGTCGACGGTATAAAAACGAACCTGTTTGTCGATGATCTGTTGCTGCATTTTACGTGGCAGGCTTTGCCATACCCGGTCAGCCGGCTCCGGCGAGTTGAGCAGAAACACGGCGTTTTGCTTTGCCTTGTCGAGCATGTTGAAACGCTCGAGAAATACCGGCTGATGGCAGGCAACAAAATCGGCGTCGTTGTCACCGATCAGATAGGTGGAGCGGATCGGCTGAGAACCAAAACGCAGATGCGATACCGTAACCGCCCCGGCTTTTTTCGAGTCATAGACGAAATAGCCCTGGGCATACAGGTCGGTCGATTCACCGATGATCTTGATGCTGTTCTTGTTGGCACTGACCGTCCCGTCGCTGCCCAGTCCGTAGAACATGGCCTGGAATGTCTGTGCATGGGCGTCGGTACGAAAAGCCGGATCCCATTCCAGGCTGGTATGCGTGACATCGTCGTGAATTCCGATGGTAAAGTGATTTTTCGGTTTATCCCCGCGCAGCTCGTCGAACACCGCCTTGATCATCCCCGGCGTGAACTCCTTGGAAGAAAGCCCGTAACGGCCGCCAATCACGGTCGGCATTCCGTCAAACCGGCATTCGCCGCTGCAGTAATGCTGGGCCAGCGCCGTGACCACATCCTTGTACAGGGGCTCACCGTCGGCACCCGGTTCCTTGGTGCGATCCAGCACCGCGATTTTTTTAACACTTGTCGGCAGCGCGTGAATCAGGGCGTCGGCCTCAAAAGGCCGATAGAGCCGGACCTTGAGCAATCCGACTTTTTCACCCTGATGATTGAGATACGCCACCGTTTCCTGGGCCGCCTCGGCGCCCGAGCCCATCAGGATCATGACCCGCTCGGCCTCCTCGCTGCCGACATAATCGAACAGCCGATACTGGCGACCGGTCTGTTCGGCAAAGCGGTCCATCGCCTGCTGCACAATACCGGGCAGTTTTTCATAAAAGGGGTTGACGGTTTCCCGCGCCTGAAAATAGACGTCCGGGTTCTGCGAGCTGCCGCGCAACACGGGGTGTTCGGGCGAGAGGGCATTATTGCGGTGTCGCTGCACCCATTCGGGGCGGATCATCGCCGCCAGCACCTCATCGTCGAGGCCCTGCAGCTTGGCCACCTCGTGCGAGGTGCGAAAACCGTCGAAGAAGTGCACCATCGGCACCTGTCCCTCCAGGCTGGCCGCCTGGGCGATCAGGGCCATATCCATGACCTCCTGGGGTGAGTTGGCGCACAGAAAGCCGAAACCGGTCATGCGCGCGCTCATCACATCACTGTGATCGCCGAAGATCGACAGGGCCTGACAGGCCAGCGAACGGGCGGCCACATGAAAGACCGTCGGGGTCAGCTCCCCGGCGATCTTGTACATGTTGGGGATCATCAACAACAGCCCTTGCGAGGCGGTGAACGTCGTGGTCAGGGCACCGGCCTGCAACGCGCCGTGAATCGCGCCGGCGGCGCCGCCTTCACTTTGCATCTCAACGATATGGGGTACTGTGCCCCACAGATTGACCTGGCCGCGCGACGACCACTCGTCCGCCCATTCGCCCATCGGCGAGGCCGGCGTAATGGGATAAATGGCGACGACTTCATTGAGCTTGTGTGCGACGGTGGCGGCGGCCTGATTACCGTCGATAGTCAAAGTACGGGGTTCGGACATGATACAGGGGATCCCTTCAAGGCTGACTGACACCGTTAAAGATAGATCGCCTGTGGACCAGCGTCTATTTCTTTATACGATTACCCGGGTATCAGGTCCCCCGGAGGCGCACTCACTACGGCTTCCATCTGATCGAAGCATGCCCGGGAGACGCTATTCAACCCGCCTGTTGTTGATCCGCATCATGATAGGCCAGAAACGTGGCGGCTCCCTCCGCACCCAGGTATTTTTTCAACAGCCTGGGATCGGCCTGGCGCAGGTCCACCCGAATCAGGCCATCGACACAGTACTGGAACCGGGGATCCACATTGAAGCCCAGCAACCGCCCCCCAGCTTCAGATATTGTCGAATCAGCACCGGTACGCCCTTGTCATCCTCCTCGATCTCGGCGATCAATGTCGATAGTTCATCCACGCTGATATCTTCGCGCAACATCGTATTCCAGCCGTCTTTCCAGGCGGTTCGATAGGGATAACGCGGTTTCACGTGTCGACCCAGTGTCCCGTCGAACAGGTTCTGTTTCAAAAACCGGATCAACAGGCGCTGGGACATTCCGCTGTAATCATTACTGATGCTGACGGGGCCGAACAGATTGGCATACCGCGGATTTTTCGCCACATAATGGCCTATCCCTTTCCATAACAACATCAATGGTGAAAAATTGCGCTGGTATTCGGGTCGCACGAAGGAACGCCCCAGCTCCATAGCCGGACTGATCTGTTGCAGGAAATGGCGACTGTAGCGAAACAGTGAATGACTATACAAACCACGACGCCCGTAATTGCGCAAAATCTCATCAACCAGCCCCAGTCGATAGCCCCCGACCACCTGCTTCTGCCGGCTGTCCCAGACAAACAAATGCAGATAAAAACGGTCATACAGATCGATATCACTACTCTTGCCGGTGCCCTCTCCCACCGATCTGAAGCTGATCTCGCGCTGACGACCAATCTCCTGTAATAACAGGGGGATTTGCGCGGCCCTGGCATACCAGACCTGTAACTCACCCGAGGTATCCAGCCGCTGCTCTTGTGGCAGCGTGCTCAATTCCTTTTCAAGCTGCACAGCATCCATCGGCGGCAGAATCGATGCCAGCGCATCATCCCCCAATATTGACCGATCACTGTTAATTCCGCCTTCACTTTGCGACAAAAGACAGGTTCGCATACGCAAATACCCCGCCAGATCCGGCATCCTCTCGAATCCGACCAGCCTTTTTTTATCGAACGGCTTGCCGATGCGTAAACTTACCGTGCCGTGTGATTTATTAAGCAGTTCGCGTGGCAGTAACAGCGTCTTGCATATCGGGGGTAATAGCCCGGCCAGGCAAAACAGGTGACTGTTGTGTCCGGCGAACTGGATTGGAACCACACTGGCATCACACAGACGGGCGAGACGCGCCACCGACGCATCCCAGGGCCCTTCGCTGATCGACAGATTTGCCCAACGTCGTGACGCTACATCGCCGGCCGGAAACATGACCAGCAAACCACCCTGTTTCAACCAGCGGCTAGCTTCGCGCATCGCCGTGACATTCTGTCGCGTTGCCGCTTTGTGTCCATAAGGATTCACACCCAGAAACACCGGTGCCAGCTCCGGGATCCGGTTTAGCAGGCCATTGGCCATAATCTTGATATCCGCACGCCGCTGGCTTAACAGATCGACCAGTAACATGCCTTCGAGGGCACCGAACGGGTGATTGGCCACCACAATGGCCGGACCGGTTTGCGGGATATTCTCAAGCCGACCCGCTTCGATGACATAATCAATGTCCAGGTTCTCAAACGCTTGCTGAACAAATGCTTGCGGGTCGGCGGTGGGTTCCAGATCGGCATAACGCCGCGCCAGTTCACGCAAACCGAACAGTGACTCAAGCGTATTTTTCATCAGCCGGAACGGCCGATAACGTACATGCTTGCCAAAAACCTCGTCGAGTGAAAAAGGGTTACAGGGTTTGTTATTGAGCGTTGCAACTGCCATGGCCTGATCCTGAACAATTCAAACGGGATCAAGCCTGCACTGCGATTATGTAAGCTGATTGAACGTGTGATGACAGATTTATGAACGAGGGAGAGGATAACCCGGAACACTCCCGGACCGGCCCTGCCCTGGTGAAGTCTGTGAGCCACTGTGGTGAAGCCTGCGCAACCATTTACCCACAGTGACGAAGCTGGAGAGGAAGCGGACCCTGTTTAGATAACGGATTTATAACGCAGAGGACGCAGAGACGCGGAGTCGCAGAGGATCTAAAATGTATGCCATACACATTGGGACATCATTATTGTTTCTCCGCGCCTTTGTTGCGCGATGTACAGGGATGTACAAGTGTCGCTGGAGGCAGGATGCCGGGAGTGACCCTCTGCGTCCTCCGCGTTATTTTCCAGAGAATCTAAAAAGCGGCCTGGCCTTAGCCGTAGATTCAGCCTGGGTTCTCTTATGGATTCCGGCTTTCGCCGGAATGACAAGCTAATCCTCGTACCTCGTTACTCGTCCCTCGGCACTGCCCGAAGGGCCAGCGTCCTCTGCGTTATTTTCCAGAGAGCCTGAACTAGGATGGCTGCCGCCATATACCAGGGCAGAGCCAAAGTGGTGTTACACTTGCTATTGCCAGTATGACCTGCGCGACTAGCTGGTGATCTTGTCCTGGCTCGAACTGGTTAATAACTCGAACTCAGGCTTCGGCACTTTCAATCCGGTTTCGCCCCTTATCCTTGGCACTGTAAAGTGCATTGTCGGCCCGTTCGAACAGCTGTTCAGCATCCCCCTCTTCGGCCCGGGCAAGGCCACAGGACGCGGTAACCAGGACACGACTCCCGCGAAAGTGAAATTCCAGCGCCTCGATCGCCTGGCGCAGTTTTTCACCCACGACTTTCGCGGCAGCGATATCCGATTCAACCAGAATGATCGCAAACTCTTCACCGCCGTAACGGGCCAGAAAATCGGTTTCGCGCAACTGTTGCTGCATCACACCGGCAATCACCTTCAGAACCTTGTCACCGGCAGCATGCCCGTAGGTATCGTTGATTTCCTTGAAATGGTCGATATCCCACAACATCAGCACAAAATCGGTGTTATAGCGCCGATGCCGTGCGATTTCCTCCTCCAGTCGCCGGTCGTAGGCCATGCGATTGGGAATGCCGGTTAACGCGTCCGTTTCGGCCTTGTTCTGGGCTTTTTTCACCTGCTGGCGCAGTTTGTCCGACTCGGCTTCCGTCGCCCGTAACTGGTTTTCCAGGCGCTGGATAATTTCATGTGATTCACCACCGCGACCTTCTTCCTGCTCGAGAAAACGATCCACATGATTTCGGATAATCACCACCCGCGACTGGATCGCGGTTTTTAATGAATCGAGATCCAGCGCCTCGTCCACGGTCTGCTCGATCGAACTGACTTGCGAATTGACCATCTGGTTCATTTCACGTGATTCACTCAACGCGGCATCCCGCAGGCGTGCGGTTTGCTGTATGTCCTTGTCCAGCTCCTGCAGTCGATCGGTCAGTTGCAGCAGGAAGTTTTCCAGATCCTGTTTTTCCGACCTTACCCGTGATTGCAGATCGGCGATCAGTTTGACGGTATCATCCAGGCCCCGGGTTAATGTCGCCACGTCTTCACAGGGCTCGAGTTTTTTACGTACCAGTTCCGACTCCACCGCCAGATCGTCGGAAAAATCGATGCGCTCGAGCAATTGAATCAGAATTTCCCCGGCCAGGGCGCAGGCAATCCCTTCGTCATCGGTCACTATTTCTGACTTTGTCACATCAGCTTCCGGCTGACCCGAGTCGACTTCAATCGATACAGGTTGCTGCCTTTGCGGCGCATCGGCGGTATCAGTCTTTTCCCTGGCACCACGACGAAACAGTGAACTCAAAAGACCTGTTCTGTCTTCTTTTGCTTCTGCGGAACCTTTTGACTGTGCGGCACCGGGCGGCAGGCCTTGTTCAATCGTCAGGCTCAACAATTCTGCCAGGATTTTGACCGCATCGGACAGCTCGCTGACGCCCGCGACACGCGCCAGTTTTTTTCTGACATATTTTTCCTGGCGGGCCAGATCCTCCGGAATCGGCAGTTCATCCAGAAGCAGTTGCAAGGCGTGGGCCGGATTTGATTGTCCCTCTTTATTACCTGTGCGTTCCGGCAGGCGGCCGATTGCTGTATTGATGTCGCTGAACAGCGATTCCAGGCGAGACAAATCACTGCTGTCACGGATCTGGCCACGCAGCTTCTCGAGTTGCTTGCCCAACTGGGCGTCGTCGGTTTCGGCAATCAGGCTAAGACGGGAGACCAGTAGTCTCAGCTGTTTTTCCAGCTGCGCCCATTCGCGTTGCCGTTCGTCCAGCTCATCCAGGCTGTCGTAATATTTTTTCTTCCAGTGATCGGCCTCACGGCTGCTTTTACCGGTCTCGTTCGCCATACTCAGCCATCCAGATTCTGCAGATAGTCATTCAGGGTTTGTGACTTGTTGCGCTGGTAGCGGTGAAACTGCATGCCCGGCGGCAGTCTGACTTCCATCATTAACGGCAGATGATCGGAACCGAAATTCTCGAGTTCGCAAAACTTGTTGATGGTTAATTCGGATGTTGCCAGGATATGATCGATATTATGTTGCGGGCGCCAGCTGGGAAAGGTGTGCACACCCTCGATCGGCTCATGCAGGCGGGTGCGTGTGATCAGGTGCTGCATCTCGCGACTGTCATGCCGACAGTTCATGTCCCCCATCACGATCGCATGCGGAAAACTGTTCACCACATCGGCGAGATAATCCATTTGCAGCAGTCTGGCCCGTCGACTCAGGGCCAGATGCACAACGATGACCGCCAGCGTATCTTCGCCGGCATCGTAACGGGCAAGTATGGCCTGGCGACCGGGGATCAGGCCCGGTAGACGCAGGTCCTGTATCTCGGCAGGATGAAAATGGCTCAACAAACCGTTACTGTGCTGCGCGATACGACCAAATTTACGGTTTACCTGATGATGCCAGTAAGGAAATTCACCCCGCTCCGCCAGATATTCGGTCAGATTAATGAAGTTACTGCGCAGACTGCCGGCATCGACTTCCTGGACACCTACGATGTCATATTCCTTCATCATCTCCGCCGCCAGGTCCAGATTGCCGAGACGCCGGGCACAGGGCAGGACATGCCGCCAGCTGCCGGTGAGGTATTGATACGGACGACTGGTCTTGATCCCGACCTGGACGTTGTAGCTGAGTATTTTCAGCGTTTGTGCCCTGTCGTCGGTAGCGGTCTGTTGCGACATCATCGTCAGTTCAGATCGGACAGATCATTTCACCCAGCTTCTGGGTCAGCTTGAGGTTCTCGCTGTAATCCACCGGGCAATCGATAATACTCACGGTATTATCGGCCAGCGCGGTTTTCAGCGTCGGCAGCAGATCCTCGCCTTTTTCGATTCGATAGCCTTTGGCGCCGAATGATTCGGCGTATTTGATAAAATCCGGATTGTTGAAATCCACGTGTGACTTGCGGCCGAAACTGTTGATCTGTTTCCATTCGATCAACCCGTAGCCATTATCATTCCAGACCAGGATCACGATGGGCGTTTTCATGCGCATGGCGGTCTCGATCTCCTGGGAATTCATCAAAAAGCCGGCATCGCCGGTTACGGCCACCACGTTACGGTCTGGATACGCCAGTTTGGCGGCGATGGCGCCGGGCAGGGCAATGCCCATGCTGGCAAACCCGTTGGAGATCAAGCAGGTGTTGGGATATTCGCAGCGGAACATGCGCGCCATCCACATTTTATGTGCCCCGACATCACACAGGGCAATGTCTTCAAGGTTCATCGCGGTACGCAGATCCCAGATGATCTTCTGTGGCTTGAGCGGCAGGGCCGTATCATCCTTGTGCTGATTCATATCCTCGATCAGCGCCTTACGCAGACTTTTCATGGCCGTGCCGGTATGCGGACTGGCCAGATTCATAATGCGCAACAGGGAATGCTTGATATCGCCGACGACGCCAACTTCTACCGGGTAATAGGCATCAACTTCCGCGGGCGAATTATCGATATGAATAATGGTTCGATCCTTGGTCGGATGCCATAAATAAGGATGGTACTCGACCAGATCATAACCGACACAAATGATCACATCGGCCCGGCTGAAACCGCAGCTGACATAATCGTTGGCCTGTAACCCGGCACTGCCCAGGGCCATCGAATGCTTGAAGGGCACCACGCCCTTGGCCATGAAGGTATTGGCCACTGGTATGCGCAATTGCTCGGCGAATTCGGCCAGCTGCTTCCAGGCGTGGCTGCGTATGACCCCGTTGCCGGCCAGTATGATCGGGTTTTTCGCGCGCGAGATAATATCGGCTGCCCGATCCACCTTCTCGCCCGGCGGCTCCGGCGGATAGGGATACTTGACCGGCAGGGGCTGATCGTCGATCTCCATCTCGGCGATATTTTCCGGAAACTCGATGAAACAGGCGCCGGTCTTCTCCGTCTGCGCCACCTTGAACGCCTTGCGTACGACCTCGGGAATAATGTCCGGGGTCAACAGACGTGAGGAATACTTGGTGATCGCGCGAAAGATCTCCTCGAGATCCAGTACCTGATGCGATTCCTTGTGCAGACGATGGGTGCTGGCCTGTCCGGCCACGGCCACCAGCGGGGCATGATCCATATTGGCATCGGCCACCCCGGTGAACAGGTTGGTGGCGCCCGGTCCCAGTGTTCCCAGGCAGACCCCTGCCTTGCCGGTCAATCGCCCGTAGACATCAGCCATGAACGCCGCGCCCTGCTCATGCCGGGTGGTGACAAACTCAATATCCGAATCCAGCAGGGCATCCATCACATCCAGGTTCTCTTCCCCGGGGATGCCAAAGATATATTCCACTTCTTCATTTTCGAGGCAGCGCACGAAAAGTTCGGCGGCTTTCATTCATTCATCTCCTGCTGGTCAATGCTGTTGATATGCCTGTAGACAGATTATTCGGGATCCGTTGCGAGCAGCTGCTGCACCACGCCCAGCATGGCATCGTGCCCGCCTGACATGGGGCCGTCGGTAATATAGCGACCATCGATGACCAGCGCCGGAACACCCTCGGCGCCATAACGCTTGGTCAGTTCAATGGCGCGGCGCAGCTTGCCGTCGACGGCAAAGGAATTGATCGTGTTGCGGAACGTCTCCGCGTCAACGCCGAACTCGGCAAAAAAGGCCTCGGCCTGATCACTGGTATGGATATGCTTACCGCCGGCGTGGATACGCTTGAACAGGGGGGCATGAATCTTGTCCCGGATCTCCAGTAATTCCGCGGTATAAAACAGTTTGGCATGCAACGCCCACTTCGGATTCGGGCGGCCAGTCTGCGGATGAACGAAGACCGCCGGCACGCGTTCGAAGCCAACATCGTCCGGTTTGTTCTCGACCCAGGTTTCCAGTTTCGGCTCAAAACGGTAACAATGGGGACAGCCGTACCAGAACAGCTCGACCACTTCGCGGGGCTTATCGGTCAGCTTTTCGACAGCCGGCGTAATGCGCCGGTATTCAATGCCCTCGGCATACTCCGCCTGGACCGGGGCCGGGAACAGCACCGCCAGCGCTAGCAGTGGGGCCAATATACGCAAAATCGTCTTCATCAATGACTCCTGATATTCGGTTATTCTCAGACTATTCAAACTCACTGCTCGAAGCAAGCCACGCCCCCCGATTCCCCCTCGTCCCGGCATCCGATAAGCTACGCCCTGCACACTGAGGAGATAGCCATGCCAACCAGAAAAGCTGCCAAACAAATCGACATTGCCGACTTCCTGAACCAGCAACACCTGTGCGAATCACTCACGCTGAACGAGGTCCAGACTCTGATGGAATTCACCGAGCCGGTCTTCTTCAAAAAGAATGAGGTGATCGCCGATATCGGCGAGATCGGCGAGGCCCTGTTCTTTATTATAAAGGGTGAAGTCGTCCTGTTTTTCGAAGATCACGGCAAGGACGTGGAAATCGGTCGCCTGAAGGAAGGCGAGGTGATGGGGGAAATGTCGTTTTTCGACCGCCAGGCGCGCTCCGCCCGGATTCGCGCCAGCGTCGGCGATACCCGCCTGCTCAAACTGACCCGCATCATGTACAACCGGCTGCGAGTTGAGCACCCCTTCATCGCCGTCAACCTCGTCGAACACACCATCATCAGCCTGGACCACCTGTTCCGCAGACTAAGTATGGATATTGCCAGCTTCAACCAGTACATGTACGGCAACGGACCCATCCGCTAGCCTCTTCTCCAGGTTGGTGGAAGGAACGCAAAGGACGCAAAGACGCGGAGGACGCCAAGAAAAACTATTATTTTCTTTGTGTTGGGCTCCAGACCTGAACGACGCGATTTGCGCGCAAACTGGAGCCCTGGCCCGGGGCCTGAGCCTCACAAGAAATCATCAAATTATTTCCTTTGCGTTCTTTGCGCCTTTGCGATCTAGAAACTTCGAACAATGGCTCCTCACAGCTCGCCGTAGGAGTGCAGGCCGGAGAGGAACATATTCACACCCAGGAAGGCGAAGGTGGTGACGAACAGGCCGATGATCGCCCACCAGGCCAGGGGGGCACCGCGCCAGCCCTTGGTCAGGCGCAGGTGCAGCCAGGCGGCGTAATTCAGCCAGACGATCAGGGCCCAGGTTTCTTTCGGGTCCCAGGACCAGTAACCACCCCAGGCCTCGGCCGCCCACATGGCACCCAGTACCGTCGCCACGGTAAAGAAGGCAAAGCCCAGCGCAATAGTCTTGTGCATGATGTCATCGAGCATGTCCAGACTCGGCATGCGCGCCACAAACCCGCTCTGCGGATTGCGGTTTTGCGCCCGCTCCACCAGCAGATAGGCCACACCGAGCATCGCGGCCAGCGCAAAGGCGCCGTAGCCGACGAAGTTGGCCGGCACGTGAATCTTCATCCAGTAACTTTGCAGGGCCGGCACCAGTGGCTCGATCTCGTGTGCGCCTTTTTCAAAGTGGTACCAGAGCAGGAATGCAATCGAGGCGGAGATGATCGTCAGGGCAAAGGCCCCCATGCCCTTGGCGCGGGTGCGCGCCTCGTAAAACAGGTAAATCAGGGCGGTAATGATCGCAAACAGGATAAAGACTTCGTACAGATTGCTGACCGGAATATGACCGACGTCATGGCTGATGAGATAGGATTCGCGCCAGCGCACCATCAGGCCGACAAAGCCCATGGTGGTGGCGACCCAGACCATGGAGGTGGCCACCTTGCCGATAAAATCGTTGGGTTTGGCCAGGTAGACATAATAGGTCACGGTGGCCATCACAAACAGCGCGCTCATCCACATGGTCGCCGACTGACTGGAGATCAGAAATTTAAGAAAGAAGTTCTGCTCGGCCTGACCGAGATCGTTACCATACAGACTCACCGCGAACAGGCTGATAGCGGCAATGGCAATCATCAGGTGCCGGGTCGCTTTCCAGTACCAGCCCAGCGCGATCAGGGCGATGGACGTACCGAAGAGAATGCCGACCTCGTAGTTGTCCATCAGCGCGGAATATTTGTTCCAGGCATAGCCGGCACCAAACAGCAGGGCCGCCGCCCAGATCCAGTCAAACAGGCTCAGCTGTTTGATAAAGGACTCCTTGCCGAAGTCCTGGTTAAATTGTTCCTTGGTTACCGCCATAGTCTGTCACCTGTCTGTCGTTATTGACGTGATGCATAATGCCGATCCAGTTCATCGGCGAGTCCATCAAACACCTTGCTGAAATCATTTTGATTACGGTTGCCCATCCCCGCCAGCATAACACGGCTGCCCTCGCCTTCCGGGCGAATCATCACCCACAGGCGCTGATGAGTGATATAGAACATCATGAACACCCCGATAATCAACATCACACAGCCCAGATAAACCACATTTTTCCCCGGGGAACGGGTAATCTGCAGGCCCGAGGCCTGACGCAGATCAAAGTTAGTCATCTGCAGATAAAACGGCGAGCTGTATGGCCCCATGGATGCCAGGGCATTGACTGCATCCTCGAACCAGCGCCCCTGTTCGGTGCTGATACCCTGTTCGAGGGCAACGTCTTCCGCCTGCAACAGTTCCCAGTACAGGTTTTCCAGCACGGTATTGAGAATTTTCAGATAGGTCTCCGCGACTTTCATCTGCTGCTCTTCCGGTACGGTTTGCTGAATGCGCCGATCGATCGCCTGATAACCGCCCCGGTTGAATTCACTGGTCAGTCGAACCATGGAGGTCACGATATTTTGCAACATCTCCTTATCCTGCATGTTCGCTTCGGACATCGCCTGACGGGCGCTTTGTTCGGCAATCCGACGCACACGATCCTTGTCATTTAACCAGGCATGAAGACGCATGAAGCGATCCACGGACATCTTGTCATCGGCGGGGATATGCAGATAGCGGAATGGCTCGGCCTGGCTTTCACGCATGCCACTTAAAAAGAAATAACGTCCTTCCTGACGTACCGGGACCATGTAATTGACGAATTCACGCGCCTCGCCGTTGGGCTGCCGCAGCCGGAAGGTAAAACTGGGGCCGTAATTGGTGAACTTCTTGCCGCTCTGGCCCATGGTACCGCCGCGCACCATCTCGCTCTGATCAAATTCTTCGTTGGGCGCCACTGCCAGCTCCTCATCGGCGGGGAACACATTGAATTCCTTGAAATCCTCAAACTCAATGGTCATCACGCCATCCGGCGTTTCGATCTGGCGTTTGGCCGCGACCTTGCCATCCAGTTCGATCGGTTGCGGGTTGCTGTCAAACAGCGGCCACGCCTTGAGCTGCATCTTTGTGCCGCCATCGGAGAAGCTGGCCTGATAGATAGCATAGCCACGATAGATCAGTGGATGATTCACCGCGATGGTCTCTTCCCTCGGCGCTTCGAGCTGATTGTCATGAATCACCAGATCGCTTTCAAAGGACTTGGGCTGACCGGAATCATAATATTTGACCCGAAATTCCTTGAGCTCGACGGCAAATGGCAGCTCCTGAACCAGATAGCCATCACGGATATTCAGAAATACCATATTGCTGACACTGTCTTCCGGCAACGTGATGTTGCCGCGAAACGACCAGTTCTCAGCCGGGCTCAGCCGGCTGACGGGCGGCACTTCCTTGGCGGCGATATCCCGTTTTTCGATCTTGATCTCGCCCAGCCATTCTTTAATCGACAGGCCAAGGTTACCGTCCATCAGACCACCGACACAGATCACCACGATACCGACATGGGTGAACAGATAGCCCAGCCGGTTCATCTGCCCCTTCATCAGGGCCAGGACGGTAACGCCTTCGCTTTCCTTGCGTCGGGCACGGTAACCCTTGTTATTAAAATATTGCGTGAAGGTCTGCTCGACCTGCTGCGGGGAGTCGCCCAGAGTCCATTCGCGAAAATTGCGCATGACCCGCAGGGACTTTTCTTTCATGCTCAGGCGATAATGGCCCATATCGCGCAACATGCCCGGCCCGTTGCGATAAACACAGACACTGGTGCTTAACAGCAAAAACCCGAGCAGCAGCAAAAACCAGACGGCCCCATAGACGTCGTACAGATCCAGCACCTTGAAGATCTCGTGCCAGTAGGGCCCGAACTTGATGATGTAATCCTGGTAAGGCTGGTTCTGCTGCAAAACCGTGCCGATCACCGACGCCACGGCGATTACGACCAGCATGGTGATCGCCAGGTTCATGGAACCGAGGAATTCCAGCCAGGCGGCCGGTTTTTGTTGTCGGGATTTACTCACGCTTGCTCGCCAATCTCATCGCCAATCCGGTGCGCTACGCTATCACACCCCGGGATAAATTTAACCTCGCCCCGCGGGACGCGGTTTATATTCTGGTGTTGTACCGGGCAGGAGTTATCTGCGTTTTTATCTGTAAACTATTATGGTTATTTTGTCCGGCACCGAGGCGGGTCGTCCCGGTGCGCCCTGTCACTCTCTTAAGTCTGCTTCGAGCGATACAAAGTTCCTTCGCTGCGGATAAAAAGTCGACTTTCAGGCGCAAAAAAGGGCGGAGATCCGCCCTTTTTTATCTTGCTTCGTTTGTCGGAACAATCAGTAACCGGCCATCAGTGCAAACCGGAAATATAAGACGAAACCGCCTTGATTTCCCGATCGTTCATCTTGCGGGCGATATCCCGCATCATGCCATTCATATCGTTGGTCCGCTTGCCGTCACGAAAATCCTTGAGGGCCTTGACCAGATAATCGGTATGCTGGCCGCTCAACAGCGGGAAATTCGCTGCCGGATTCCCGGCCCCGGTCGGACCATGGCAGGCGATACAGGCCGTCAGGCCCTTTTCAGGATTACCGCCCCGGTAGAGTTTCTCACCAAACGCCGCCAGTTCTTCATCGGCCTGACCCATGCTGGGAGACTGTTTGGCATAGTAGGCGCCAATGTCCGCCATGTCCTGCTCGCTCAAACCGGCAACCTGACCGGCCATCAGCGGATCGGAACGGGTCTCACCCCGTTTGAAATCCGCCAGCTGCTTGGCAACATAGCCGGCATGCTGACCCGCCAGCTTGGGAAAATTGGCAACCGCACTGTTACCTTTTTCGCCGTGGCAGGCGACACAGGCTGCGACCTTGGCTTCACCGGCTTTGGCATCGCCGGCCGCCTGGGCCGTGGAGGCAAACGCCGGTACAAACAGGACTACCGAGAGAAAACTGACTAACGTTGAATACTTCATTTGTGATTAAACCAACCTTGCGATGTTTGACAAACTGTTCGGACGCTTACTGGACCTCGGAGAGCATGTAATCGACCGCGGCCTTGACGTCCGCATCGCTCAGATCCGCGCGGCCGCCCTTGGCCGGCATGGCATTGAAACCATTAAGAGCATGGTTATACAGGGTCTCTTTCCCCTTGGACAGACGATCCGCCCAGGCGCTCTTTTCCAGCTTCGGTGCGCCGGCGGCGCCGGTGCCATGACAGGCGAAGCAGGCCTGCTGATAGGTTTGTTGACCTTCAGCCGCCGAGGCAACGGAAGCCAGACCCAGCATGGCCAGAGATACGACAGTACCGGTGATTGCTTTTTTCATTAGTCTACTCCTAACTCCAATCGATGTTGATGGTATAAAACTTTCGACCATGACGCCGTCCCCAGGTTCGTCATGCTAGAATCTGTGCACACGAAGCGGCAGTCTGTATATCAGCTGCTCAATATCCGGTCAAGACGACCCATTATACCCCAGAGCCACGCCGAAACCCACTACCGAGGCGCCGTGAGTACCCGATTCGACCAGTTACGCCGACCCTACGCCGCCATCCACTTCCTGCTCAGCGTGCCCCGGCCGCAGCAGGCGCCGGCGGATACAGGCGTCGAAGTCGCCTTCGCGGGGCGCTCGAACGCCGGCAAATCCAGCGCGCTCAATGCTCTGACCGGGCGCAAGGCCCTGGCCCGCACCAGCAAGACGCCCGGGCGCACCCAGCACCTGGTCTTCTTCGCCCTGGACGAGCGGCGCCGGCTGGTGGATCTGCCCGGCTACGGTTTTGCCCGGGTGCCCGAGGCCGTGCAGCGCGAGTGGGGCGAGGCCATGGCGGTCTATCTGCAGCAACGCCAGTCCCTGGCCGGCCTGATCCTGCTGATGGATATTCGTCACCCGCTGACCGACTACGACTGGCAAATGCTCGAATTCTGCCGCCACGCCGACCTGCCGGCCCACATCCTGTTGACCAAGGCCGACAAGCTCAAGCGGGGGCCGGCACAAAACACCCTGCTGGCGGTGCGCAAACAGCTGGCCGATTATCCCCAGGCCAGCGCACAACTGTTCTCCGCCACCAAAAAACAGGGGCTCGAGGAGGCATTAAACGTGGTCAACCGCTGGCTCGACCTTGAGCCGGATCAAGGGCAGCAAAAAAAAACCCCGGAATAGGGGTTGGGATGTGGGGAATTGCGTCATTCCGGGGTCAAGTTCGCCCGGCATTGGGGACCGGGCCTTGAATCCCGCTCTGGGTTAAGCGGGGTCAGACACTCTCAGCGTAGTGCGCCCGATGCCCCGGTAACAGGCGGCGATTGTGAACGTTTGTTAAATCTATGCCACTGGTTCCCGATTCAGTTTCATTTCAGAAAAGTCCGCTAGAATGTCCTGATAAACAACCGATCCGGCCGGGCTTACCGTAACCCGCGGGTTACACCGGGCCGGTTCAAAAACAACTTGCCATTGCAACGGGGAGAACAACCATGCTCAAACGCTTTCATCTGCACACCCTGTTCAGCAGTTTGCTGCTGCTGATCCTGCTGCTGCCCGAGGCGAACGCCATGCCGGCCTTCGCCCGCGACTACAAAATGTCCTGCGCCACCTGTCACGCCGCCTTTCCCAAGCTGAACGCGTTCGGGGAAAGCTTTGCTGCCTCCAACTTCCGCCTGCCCAACTGGAAGGACAACACCGTGGCCACCGGCGACGACATGCTGGCCCTGGCCAAGACCCCGCCGATAGCGTTTCGCGCCCAGGCCTTTGCCCAGGCGCGCGATGCCGAGGCGATCACCGACCTGACCACCGGGGAATCCACGGAAGTCGACAGTGATTTTCAGTCGCCCTATCTGATCAAGATGCTCTCCAGCGCCCCGTTGTCGGAACACATTACCTATTACTTTTACGCGATCTTCGCCGAGAAGGGCGGCAACGGCGAGACCATCGTCGAGGATGCCTGGTTCTCCCACGATGCCCTGTTCGGCACGGATGTGGGCATGATGCTCGGCCAGTTCCAGGTCTCGGATCTGATGTTCCCGCGCGAGACCCGCCTGACCTTCCAGGACTACATGGCCTATCGCATGGCCGGCATCACCTATGATCGCGGTGTCATCTTCGACACCACCGCCGGGCCACTGGATCTGGCCGTCGGCCTGGTCAACGGCAACGGCATCAAGGAGAACCTCACCATCAACAGCCCCGGGTATCAGCGCTCGGACCATCTGTTCGACAACGATACGTCCAAAGCGGTGTTCGGCCGCATCGGCGGGGATATCGGACCGGTCGCCGCCGGGCTGTTCGGCTACAGCGGCCAGCAAAAAAATGCAATTACCGATGGAAACAATCCCGCCGGTACCGGTAGCGGCAATCGTCAGACCGACAAGAACATCGTCGGCCTCGATTTCAACGGCAAGCTCGGCAACAAGACCTACTGGTTCGCCCAGGCCCTGTGGAACGAGTGGGACGGCTTCATCAATGCCGGCCAAAACTACGAATGGTTCGGCGGCTTTGTCGGAATCGATTACATCCACAGTCCGCGCTGGGCCCATTCACTGCTGTATAACTACGCCGACGCCGGGGATCTGGAAAACACCGATACCATCTATGAAGGTATCGCCATGGAGACGGTGACCTATACGGCCTCCTATTATTTCATGCGCAACGTCAAGGGCGTGATCGAGTTCAATGCCGATCTGCAAAGTGATGTAGCCAAAACCGGCACCTACTGGACCGGCCACCTGACCAACGAAAACTATTTCCTGGTCGGCTTTGACGCGGCGTTCTGAACATCGTATTCCGGGTCGAGATGATGATGCACAGAAGGCATTCTACCCGGCTATAAGACTCTCGCAGAGACGCAGAGGTCGCAGAGAATAAACGATAGTAGTTTCTCTGCGCCGTGGCGTCTCTGCGAGAGATCCGCTTTTTCCTTCTACGACACCTGCCTCAAACAGGGATAACCACCGAAACACCGAACAACACCGCCGATTGCCGGACACCGCGTTGCTATGTCCGGCCTACCAATGGACGGCTCTCGCAGAGACGCAGAGTACGCTGAAGAATAAACGCAATATCAATTTCTCTGCGCCCTGGCATCTCTGCGAGAGCTCCGCTTTTTCCTTACTACGACACCTGCCCCAAACAGGGATAACCACGAAACATCGAACAACACCGTTGCCGGACATCGCGTTGCAGTCCGGCCTACCAATGGATTACTCGCGAGACGCAGCGTGCGCGGAGAATAAACGCGTGCAGTTTCTCTACCCCTGGCGTCTCTGCGAGAGGTCAGCAGGGTGTCACGCAGGCTAACGCCAGCGTGACCTGCAGATCCAGAATATAAAGTGGGCAAAAAAATGCCCCGGACGAAGTGGGGATAAAGCGCCGTCCGGGGCCTTCGAAATAGCCCGGCTTGGGGAAACCGGGCTTTTAATTCCCACTACAGGGAGGGTTGCGGGAATAAGCGCATTACTGCGCTCACAAAATAGGACACCCCCGGACCGGGAAAGTTCCGGCCAGTCTCACAGCCCCGATCAATGGGCTCGCGACCGCGAGCGGCTAACGCTGAACCCGGCGGTGATCGTAATCATGCAACAGGCGCTCGAGTTGCTGGATAATCCGACGCCAGCGTTCCGAGTCCATCGACAGGCCAAGCAGTACAGCCGTGAACTGGCTGGAATAGGGGGTGTCGTCCACCGGCGTGGCGGCAATGACTTCCAGCCGTTCGCGGGTGGCATGGTAATGCTCCACCAGAAAATCGATCATCGACTCGCTCAGCGGCACCCGATACATTCGCGTGATACGCAACGCCAGATGTTCGGCACTCTTGCCCAGCTCCTCGCGTACCTCTCTGACCGCGGCAGCACCCAGCCCGGCCTTGGCATCGGCGCTGAATCCGGTTTCCAGACCACCGAGGTAAGCCGCACGACTGCTATCGATCGCCCGCTGGACGCTGGCATCGGCAAGTTGCACGTATGGCTGCAAAATAAGTGTTAAGCGAATTGCCAGCCGCTTGAGATCATCACGCTGCAACGGCCGTCCACCGCGCTGCAGACCGGCCTCGCTATGCTGATAATCGAGATCCCGCATATATTGGCAAAACTGACGGGCCACCTCGATCTTCTGCGCATCATCCAGGGCAATCGACTCCTCGCGAATGCGCAATCCCCGCGCGCGCCGGCGAGGCAATTCGAGACGCTTTTCGTCCGGAGAATAACGCCGACGCAACTCTTCCCAGCGCTGCAAATCGCGGACATAACGCTCCCGCCATTTGTGCAGCTGCTCACCGGCACGCCGACTCTGGCGCACCAGCTCCAGAATCGTTTTCAGATGCTGCCGGGTGCGGGCATCCGGCCGTTCCTGTGATACCAGACGTTCCAGTCCTTCGGTCAACTGGTTCACCAGCTCTTTCGGCAGCAGCCTGCTAACCGACTCATCAAATCCCAGCTCGGGGTAGTCCGTCAGCAGGGCAGCCAGGGCATGCAAACGACTCAGGGCCATCGCCTGACTGACACTGTAACGGCTGCGCGCCGCCTCTACCTCATCCAGACTGCGTTCCAGTTGCCAACCTCCTTCATAGTCGATCACCAGCCGGGTGATCTCGCGGCCGCTGAGTAACTCGAACACCAGTACCAGCAGCTCCTGGACATCTTCCTGCGCCATCAAATCCAGGCTGTGCTCATCGGCGGCGGAGAAAATGGCGCCCAGAAAATTTTCCCGCCGCGGTACGCCATGTTCAAAGGAGGGCGCGACGCCCGTGAGACGATCGCGTAACAGATCGGCCTCGTCCGGTGCGGTGGCGTGGATCTTCTCCAGCGCCGCCGCACGCGCCTCGGCGCTGGCGGCGATCAGATCCTGCACCCGGCTGCGCAGTCCCAGGCGGCGGTAAATTTCGATCTGCTCGGTAATCTCGGCCAGACTGGTATCCCCGGTCAGCTCGCGCACCGCCAGTGCCACGCTCTCGGGACTCAGATCCAGCTCGTGCAACAGGGCGCCGGCCGCGCGCAGCCGCCGGTCTTCCGGCGCCAGCTCGGCCAGTACCCGGTCGCGACTTTCAAACAACAGATCCGGCAGCAGATCGAGTGTCTTGCTCAATGCCGCACGGGCATCGTTCTGGCGCCGGCCACGCAACACCACCGCCACAAAACGGGCCAGCAAACCGATCACACCCAGGATGAGCGTATAGGCGGCAAAAAACACAAAGTTTTCTAACGGGGCAGCATGCCCGAAACCCAGATAATAGCCGCCCTCCATGGCCAGAAAGGTCACCGGCCCGGCCGTCCATAACAACTGCAACAGGGTCAGGCTCCAGGGTGTCTGACGCACGCTCGAGACCGCCTCATCGATCCGGCTGTGGCCGACCCGCTCGAGACTGACGCGCTCCTGATCCAGCCCGATCAGTTCCTCGTCGTCGGTTTTGTTTTTACGCCAGGGGAGTTTCACTGAGGTCCTTGGGTGACATGTGGTAAGGAAGTTAAGCGGATTATTCCAACTTGTGCCATGTCATCACAACAACAAAAACGTGCCACGGCACAAACAACAGCATTAACGTGCCGGCACCAGCCAACGCTGTACCGCCAGAGGCACCCGGCGAAGTACCTGCGCGCGACTGGCATGCCAGAAAGCGGAGAGCAGCAACAGGGCAGAACCGATCACCAGCGCGGTAAGGGCAAAACTCAGACTCACCACTCCGTATTGCTCCAGCAACGTACTGAAGGCATACATCACATAGACCAGGGCGGAGACCATCAGGGCGCGACGATCAATACACAGCGATACAAACCCGATCGCCACATACAACAGAATCACCACGGCCGCCTGCCACAGGTTCATCTGTCCCTCGAAGACACCCAGCGCGGCGAATACCGGATGCACCAGCAATGGCGCGGCCAGCAAGTGCAGCCAGAAAGCGACATCCGATTTGCGCGTCAGGCGCGCGGTATCCCGGGTATCCCAGTACATCGCCAATACAAAAACTGCCACGCCGGCAATAAAGGAAATCACACTCAGCCAGTGCCGGGCATCGGGCGCCGCCCAGAGCAACAGGGCAACGGCAAACGCCACCCCCACCGCCGCGCCGGCCGCCACCGTAATGGGAACCTGAAAACGGCGCCAGTGTAACCAGGCCGCAAGCGTTGCCAGCGCGCTGGCGATGACGACGCTTTGCGCGCCCTTTTCCGGCCCCAGCAGCAGAAGCACGCCGCCCATAACACTGCTGACAAAGGCCAGCAGCAACACGATCGATGGCAGGGCCATGCGCCGCTGGCGGGTAAAAAACTCGGCCAGCAGCCAGGCCACGGCCGCCACGGCGGCGGCGCCGATCCAGTCCGTCAGCACGCCGGCAATCCCGCCCACCGACGCCAGTAACAACACACTGGCGATCACCACAAAGATGTCATTGAAGCCGGTAATCAGACGAAAATGTTCCTCGTCCACCGCCGGCCCCTGTCTTTCGCCGGCCACATGCGCGCGAAACGCCTCTGCCGTCTCATTACTCAAAATGCCCGCCTTAATGGCCGAGGCGATATCTTCTTCCGTATACATGGCAGGTAAACTCCCCGAATAGCCGCATAAAACCTCTCCCGGGCCGATGCACGCTGTTTTGTCTGATTTGGCGTTGCGCACTGCGTTTGATCTTCGTCAATGACCGCCCGAACCGGTTCGCTATGCTCGTTCGATAGCTGTCAGCAACTCAAACTCGACCCGCGAGGCCCCCATGACCCGCCCACAACAAGCCCCTGATCCCACGGCCAGTCCCTTCAATCTGGATAACGAGGATCGCTATCTGCGCTGGCGCGAGCAAAAACTTCTGGATTACCCCGAGACCCTGGGTGATCTGCTGGTGGAAATCAACGATCCCCGGAATCTGAGCGAGAGCGAACATGCCGCGCTGTTACAGCTTTGTCGCAAAGCCAATATGGCACTGTATTTCAGCAAAACCGGCACCGATCCCGATCCGGAGATACCGCTGTCACTGGGACGTCGCTTCGGCCTGCATGATCTGAACCACAACTGGCTGGCCGACGAGAGCGGCCTGACCTCCCTGACTGTCCGCGACGAAGGCGTTCGCCAGAATTATATTCCCTACACCAACCGGGCAATCAACTGGCACACCGACGGCTACTATAACGCCGCCAACCGGCAGATCCGTGCCCTGAATCTGCACGTGGTACAACAGGCCGCCCACGGCGGCCACAACGCACTGCTGGATCACGAACTCGCTTACGTTCTGCTGCGCGACAAAAACCCGGCGTATATCCGGGCGTTGATGCATCCCCGGGTTCTGACCATTCCCGCCCGCATCGATGCAGGCGGAACGGTGGCCCGCAAGGCGGTTACCGGTCCGGTCTTCAGCATTCTCCCCTCCGGGGATCTGCACATGCGCTACACCATCCGGGTCAACAACGTAATCTGGGCCGACGATCCCCTGAGCCGCGAAGCGCTGGCCTATCTCGAGGAGATCCTCCACAGTGACTCACCCTATATCTTTCGCGGCCGCCTCGAATCGGGCATGGGGCTGTTGAGCAATAACGTCCTGCACGATCGCGCTGCCTTCACCGACGATGCAAAGCATAAACGTCACTATTACCGCGCCCGCTACTTTAATCGGCTGGCCAGCACGTCCATCGCGGACACTTATAAGCTGTAACGAAACGCCCGCCAGCCCGGGCAGATTGCGTTATCGCTTCGCCTGCCAGGGCCAGCGGCCGGTCAACTCGACCTCCAGGGTAAAACTCAGGAAGGTTCGAACCAGCACCACCACGGCCAGCACCCCCACCGAATAAAATGTCAGATCGACCGCGACGGTATGGATAATATCCGCCGCGATCAAAAACTCCAGCCCGAGCAGAATGCCACTGCCGACTCGCTGGCGCAGTTCCTGGAAGATCGGTTCACGTTCCGTTTCCTTGATCAAACGGCGCAGGGCCTGAACCAGCGCGTACACCGCCACCAGGGTGATAATCACGATCCCGAGCGCCTCAATCAGCAGCACGCTCCACTCGGCGACCAGCCTGAGCATCTCTGACATAACCCCTCCCGTTCACCCTGACCTGCAGACCTGCAGGCCATGATGCTGATTAAATAAAGTGAGATGACTTCATTGTGACAGAGACAGGGGATTTGTCATCCGGCGCAAGACATGAGAATGATCGGTCTAACATTCGGTCAGGCTGACCGCCAGGCCGCCCAGCGCGGTCTCTTTATACTTGTCTGACATTTCCAGCCCGGTCTGCTTCATGGCCGCGATACAGTTATCCAGCGGCATGAAGTGAGTGCCGCTTTCGCGAATCGCCAGTGAAGCCGCCGCATGGGCCTTGATGGCACCGAAGGCGTTGCGTTCGATGCACGGCACCTGCACCAGCCCGTTGACCGGGTCGCAGGTCATGCCCAGATGATGCTCCAGCGCGATCTCCGCCGCGTTCTCGATCTGTTGCACCGAACCGCCGCGCAGCGCGCACAGTCCGGCCGCGGCCATGGCCGCCGCGGATCCGACCTCGCCCTGACAACCGACTTCCGCACCGGAAATGGAACTGCGGTGTTTGATAATTCCGCCGATCGCCCCGGCACTCAGCAGATAATCCCGGATCTGTTGCTCAGTTGCTCCGTGATGCATGACCTGATAATAGAGCACCGCCGGGATCACCCCGGCCGCGCCGTTGGTTGGCGCGGTCACCACCATGTGCCCGGCGGCGTTTTCCTCGTTCACCGCGATGGCGTAGGCCGACAACCAGTCATTCAGGCTCGCATTGTGCGGCTCGGCTTCAAGTTGCCGGTACAGATGTCGGGCACGCCGCCGTATATTCAGACCACCGGGCAAGTGACCCTCGGCCGCCAGCCCTGTTTCGATACAGGTGCGCATCGCCTGCCAGATCGCATCCAGCCCGGTATCGAGCTCGGCCTCCGTGCGCTGTACCCGTTCATTGGCCCGCTTCATCTGCGCGATCGACATACCGCTGTCGACGGCCATGGCCAGCATCGAACGTGCCGAATCAAACGGATAGGGACAGTCCAGGGCCGACACCATCTTGAGAGGGGCTTCCAGGTCGCTGATCTCGGCCAGCGTATTGATAAACCCGCCGCCGATGGAAAAACAGGTTTCGGACAGGACCACGCTGTCCTGCGAATCGCGCAGCTCGAAGATCATCCCGTTGGGATGCTGGGGCAACGGCGGCCCCTGATCGAAAACAATGTCTGTGGCGGGTGAAAAGCGGATGGCGGGCAACTCTTTGGATTCGATCGTATCCTGTTGCCAGAGCTCACTTACCAGGCGGTCCACATCCTGCGCAGCCAGCCCTTTGGGGGTATAACCGTGTAAGCCCAGCGTCACCGCTCGATCCGTGCCATGGCCCTTGCCGGTAAACGCCAGCGATCCCCGCAGCGTGCAGCGCAGGTTGATATCCGTCACTTGCCCGGCGGAGGTCAAATAACGCTGTGTCCGTGCAATAAAATCATTCGCCGCCACCATCGGGCCCATGGTGTGGGAGCTGGAAGGCCCGATGCCGATTTTGAACAGATCCAGGACACTGATAAACATGAATCGAACCCGCCTCTGTCAGACCGCCCTTACCAGGCGGTTAACCCTGTACCAGTGCATCTCGCATCTGCATATAGGCGATAAGAAATTCAAACAGCAAACGCCAGAACAGTTCCATCAGCAAAAAGAAAACCAGGCCGAACAACACCAGCCAGAACCGTTGCTGTTTATTTAACAAATCCCAGGTTGCTGTCTTACCTTTTTGATAAGCGTCACCCAAAAGCTGATACTTTCGCAACAACCATAACGCCACAAACCACGCCCCGACTGGCAGGATAACCGCACCGAGATAATAAAACACAATCAGCACCTCGATGCTGATAAACGTGTTGAAAGTCAGATAATCCATTTCCCCTATCCGTTAACAGAATTAGTGCGCCTCATCCCAGTTGTCACCCACACCGATATCCACTTCCAGCGGTACCGACAGCTCGGCGGCCCGGACCATGTTGTCACGGATAACCCGGGTCGCTTCATCGACGGCGTCGTCCCTGACTTCGAAGACCAGTTCGTCGTGGACCTGCATGATCATCCAGATCGGCAGTTGTTCTTTTTCGATCACGGTGTCCAGGGTGATCATGGCGCGCTTGATGATGTCGGCGGCGGTGCCCTGCATGGGGGCGTTGATGGCGGTGCGCTCGGCGTACTGGCGGCGGGTGTGGTTGCTGGTGTTGATCTCGGGCAGATAGAGCCGGCGGCCGTAGACGGTTTCCACGTAGCCCTGTTCGCGGGCCTTCTCGCGGATGTCGTCCATGTACTGTTTGACGCCGGGGTAACGATCAAAGTAGCGATCCACATACTGCTGCGCTTCACCGCGTCCGATGCCGAGCTGGCGGCCCAGGCCGAAGGCGGACATGCCGTAGATCAGGCCGAAGTTGATCGCCTTGGCCGAGCGGCGTTGCTCGTTGCTGACCTTGTCCAGCGCCACGCCGAACACTTCAGCGGCGGTGGCACGGTGAATGTCCTCGCCGTTTTTAAACGCCTCCAGCAAGCCCTTGTCGCCGGACAGGTGGGCCATGATGCGAAGTTCGATCTGCGAATAGTCGGCCGCCAGCATGCGATAGCCTGACTCCGGTACAAACGCCTTGCGAATGCGCCGCCCTTCCTCGCTGCGCACCGGGATGTTCTGCAGGTTGGGCTCGGTGGAGGAGAGACGGCCGGTGGCGGCCACCGCCTGCTGATAGGAGGTGTGCACCCGGCCACTGTCGGGGTGGATCATCTCCGGCAGCTTGTCGGTGTAGGTGGATTTGAGTTTGCTCAGGCCGCGCCATTCCAGGACCCGTTGCGGCAGCTCGTAGCCCTGATCGGCCAGCTCCTGCAGTACCGACTCGGCGGTAGAGGGTTGGCCCTTGGCGGTCTTGCTCACCACCGGCAGGCCCTGTTTTTCGAACAGGATCGCCTGCAGCTGTTTGGGCGAGCCGAGGTTGAAGGCCTCGCCGGCCGACTCGTGCGCGGCCTGTTCCAGCTCCTTGAGTCGTTTGGCCAGCTGCTTGCTCTGTTTATTCAGCATGGCCACATCCAGCTTCACCCCGCGGCGTTCCATGCGCGAGAGCACCGGCATCAACGGCATCTCGATTTCTTTCAAGACCCTGGCCAGTGACGGAATGGCTTCGAGTCTGGGCCACAGGGTCTGGTGCAGGCGCAGGGTGACATCGGCATCCTCGGCGGCATACTCGCTGGCCGCCTCGATCGCGACCTGATCGAAGCTCACCTGTTTGGCGCCCTTGCCGGCGACATCTTCGTAGTGGATGGTCTTGTGCCCCAGGTACTTGAGCGCCAGGGTGTCCATGTCGTGGCGATTGGCGGTACTCTCCAGCACGTAGGATTCGAGCATGCTGTCAAACGCCACACCCTCGAGATGAATGTCATAGCGGGCCAGCACGTTCATGTCGTACTTGATGTGCTGGCCGAGCTTGGGGTATTTGGGTTCCTCGAGCAGTGGTTTTAACTGTTCCAGCACCGCAGCGCGATCCAGCTGCTCTGGCGCACCTTCATACACATGCGCCAGCGGCACATAGGCCGCCTCGCCCGGCTCGATGGCAAACGAGCAGCCGACGATCTCCGCCTGCATGTAATTAAGGCTGGTGGTTTCCAGATCGAAAGCGAACAACTCGGCGGTTTTTAAACGCTTCAGCCAGCCATCCAGCGTGCCTTGATCCAGTACGCACTCATAGCCGGCCTTGTCTTCGCTGTTCTTGCTCTTGTCGTTATCGCCGCCGTTGCCACCGGCCTCGCCGAGCAGATCGCTGAGCCAGCTTTTGAATTCATAACGTTGATAAAACTCGCGCAATGCCGAATTGTCCGGCTCGCCGCGGTTCAGCGTTTCAGGCGTGACATCCAGATCGACATCGCACTTGATGGTCACCAGCTCGCGCGACAGCGGTAACTGCTCCAGCGACTCGCGCAGGTATTCGCCCACCTTGCCCCTGAACTGATCGGCGTTTTCCATGATGGTATCCAGCGAGCCGTATTCCTGCAGCCATTTGGCCGCCGTTTTCGGCCCCACCTTGGGGACGCCGGGCACGTTGTCCACCGTGTCGCCGATCAGCGCCAGGTAATCGATGATCTGCTCCGGTTTGACGCCGAATTTCTCGACCACGCCACCGGGATCGCTGACGCTATCACTCATGGTATTGATCAGCGTGACGTGTTTATCCACCAGCTGCGCCATGTCCTTGTCGCCAGTGGAGATGACGGTGTCGATACCATTTGCCTCCGCCTGGCGGGCCAGGGTGCCGATCACGTCATCCGCCTCCACGCCGGGTACGCACAGCAGCGGCAACCCCATGGCCTGGATGATCCGGTGGATGGGTTCGATCTGCTCGGCCAGTTCGTCGGGCATGGGCGGGCGGTTGGCCTTGTACTCGGCATAGAGGTCGTCGCGAAAGGTCTTGCCTTTGGCGTCGAACACCACGGCGATATGCTCGGGTTGGTAGTCCTTGAGCAGGCGGCGGATCATGTTGATCACCCCGTAGATGGCGCCGGTCGCCTCGCTGCTGGAGTTGGTCAGCTTGGGCATCGCGTGATAGGCGCGAAACAGATAGGATGAGCCGTCGACCAGGATAAAAGGGGTGTTCTGCTTGTCAGACATGGATGTGTTTAACCGTTACGTGAGAATAGTGGCTGAATCTGTCGAACTCGCTCCACGGGATGCATTATACTTGGCCGGCCGCGATATTGCGGCCGCTCGACGCCGACAACCACAGCCGACAATGAGACAGGGCCGGACCGATCATGATGGATGACAAGCACAAACACCCCGGGATGCTGCCGGTCAACGATACCATGCTGACCCGCGAATCCTGGAAAATTTTCCAGATCATGGCGGAATTTGTCGAAGGTTTCGAACGGCTGGCGCAAATCCGCCCCTCGGTCAGTATCTTCGGCTCGGCCCGGACCAATCCCGATCACCCTTATTACCAGAAAACCATCGAGGTCGCCCGGACCCTGTCCAACGCCGGCTTCTCGGTGGTCAGCGGGGGTGGTCCCGGCATCATGGAGGCGGCCAACAAGGGCGCCTACGAGGGCAAGTCGCCCAGTATCGGGCTCAACATCCAGCTGCCCCACGAGCAGTCCGGCAATCCGTATCAGGATATCTCGCTGACCTTCCGGCACTTCTTCTCACGCAAGGTGATGTTCGTCAAATACGCCGCGGCCTATGTGGTGCTGCCCGGCGGCTTCGGCACTCTCGATGAGCTGGCCGAAATTCTGACCCTGGTGCAGACCAAAAAATCGCGACGGATTCCGATTATTCTGGTCCATGCGCCCTTCTGGACCGGTCTGCTCGACTGGTTTCGCACCACGCTGGTGGACGAGGGCACGATCAACGCCGAGGATCTCGATCTGATCCAGATTCTGGACGAGCCCGAGGCGATCCTGGATGCTATCTTTAAACATTATGAGTACAGTGGCTTCGAGCCCTCGGCCGAAGAGGCCGAAATCATGCTGGACCTGTAGGCGGTTAACCCGATGATGCAACGCATTTCGTTATTCTTTATATTGGCCCTGCTGGGCGTCACCCTGCCGGCTGCCGACGATGCGCCGCCGCCGCTACCGGAAGAGCTGGAAGGTTACGAAGATATTCCCCAGCCGGAAGTCACCATCATTCGTCGCGAGGATCGCGTCATCGAAGAGGTGCGCATCAACGGCCAGCTGCGCTATGTCAAAGTGACGCCCAAAAAGGGCAAACCCTACTATTTTATCGACACCGATGGCGATGGCGAGCTGGAGACCCGGAAACACGAGCTGGATAATCCGACCATTAACCAATGGATCCTCAAACGCTGGTAACAGGGCGACCATTTACATACACGAATCTGGCTGAATCCCGATATGTCGGTTTATACAAAGGTCGAGCACCACAAGCTTGAAGCATTCCTGCGCCATTACTCACTGGGACAACTGGTGGAGTATCGCGGGATCAGTGCCGGTATCGAAAACACCAATTATTTCGTCACCACCACCGGCGGGCGCTATGTGCTGACCCTGTTCGAGGCGCTGGCGATGGACGAACTGCCCTATTTTCTGGATCTGATGGCGCATCTGGCCGAACACGACGTGCCTTGCGCCCACCCCGAGGCGGACGATGAAGGCCACTATCTGCGCACGCTCAACGGCAAGCCGGCTGCACTGGTCATCCGTCTGGAAGGCAAGAGCGTGGACGACCCCAACCAGGTCCAGTGCGCCGCACTGGGCAAGGCGCTCGGCCATTTGCATGTGGTCGGCCAGTCATTTACCGGCTACCGGGAAAACCAGCGTGGGCCCCACTGGTGGGTGGAAACCGCCGAACAGGTACTGCCCCGACTCACCGGCGAGGATGCCGAACTGCTGGACAACGAGATCGCCTACCAAAAGCAGCACCGCCGCGACAGCCTGCCGCGCGGCGTGATCCACGCCGATCTGTTCCGCGACAACGCCCTGTTTACGGGCAACAAACTGACCGGCATCATCGATTTCTATTACGCGTGTAACGACGTGCTGCTCTACGACGTGGCCGTCACGGTCAACGACTGGTGCTGCGACGAAAACGGCCATTTCGACCCGCCGCGCCTGGAGGCCTTCCTCGAGGCTTATCGTCAGGAGCGGGAATTTACCGACGCCGAGCAGGAAGCCTGGCCGGTGATGCTGCGCGCCGCCGCCCTGCGCTTCTGGCTCTCACGGCTGTACGATATGCACTTCCCACGCGCCGGGGAGATCACCCATACCAAGGATCCCCTGGTATTTCGACGAATCCTGGCACGGCGTATTGCTGCCCGGGACTCGCTTACGCTCGTTCCCCCCGGGAGTGACGAGGGACGAGGGACAAGGGACGAGGCGTTTTAAGCCCGGTGCCCGCCTTTGCCTCGGCACTCGTAACTCGTCCCTCGGCCCTGTTCTTTGCTTGTGGATAACTTTGTGGACGAAACGGCAGGATTTTTCCGATTCGGTGCATTTTTCAGCGCCATTTCTCCCCGGGAATATTAGCAATTTCTTTTTTTTCAATAATAACAGCAAGTTATATTGTTTTTATGCGTTCTTTTTCAGCCGGGCGAATTTTTTCACAAATGTGTCATGCACTTAGCCAACTGTGTATAAGTTATCTCAGGGTAAACCCTGAGGGGGTTTGCCAATGTCTTGCGCAATACCCCTACTGCATGCAGGATCACAGGCCCGAACAGGCCCGATAGCGCGTTGCTCATGGAAAAAGTCAGCCATTTTCTTGAAGGACTCAGCGAATGGAGCGGACGCGCCGTCGCCTGGTTGACGCTGCTGATGGTACTCATCACCTTTGCCGTGGTGGTCCTGCGCTACGGCTTCGACACCGGCTGGATCGGCCTGCAGGAAGTCATCACTTACCTGCATGCCGCCGTCTTTATGCTGGGGGCCGCCTATACCCTGCGCCATGAAGGGCACGTGCGGGTGGACATTTTCTACCACCGCCTCGGGCCGCGCGGCAAGGCGCTCGTGGATCTGCTGGGTACCCTGCTGCTGCTGTGGCCCATGTGCCTGTTCATCGCCTTTATCAGCTGGGACTACGTGGCGGTCAGCTGGGAACGGCTGGAGACCTCCAACGAGCCGGGCGGCCTGCCCTTCGTCTATCTGCTCAAGAGCCTGCTGTTACTGATGCCGCTGCTGCTGATGCTGCAGGGGCTGGCCGGGGTCCTGCAAAACTGGCAGGTGCTGCGCGGTCGGCGGCGTGGCCAGAGCGACGAGCACCAGCAGGAGGTGCTTTGAGCATGGCCGAGCTGATGCCGTTGCTGATGTTTCTGGTCGTCGGGCTGGTCCTGCTCAGCGGTTACCCGGTGGCCTTCTGCCTGGGGGGCACGGCGCTCGCCTTTGCCCTGCTTGGCCATCTGACCGGCACCTTCGACGAAGCCTTTTTGAGTGCGGCGCCCAACCGGTTGTACGGCATCATGACCAACGGCACGCTGATCGCCGTGCCGTTGTTTGTCTTCATGGGGGTGATGCTGGAGCGCTCGAAGGTGGCCGATCAGCTGCTGGATACCATGGCCATGCTGTTCGGCCCGCTGCGGGGCGGCCTCGGGATCTCGGTCATCCTGGTCGGCATGCTGCTGGCCGCCAGCACCGGCATCGTCGGCGCCACCGTGGTCACCATGGGCCTGCTCTCCCTGCCCACCATGCTGCGCCGCAATTATGACCCGGGGCTGGCCGGCGGCGCCATCTGCGCCTCGGGGACCCTCGGGCAGATTATTCCGCCGTCGATCATTCTGGTGCTGCTGGGGGACGTCCTCTCCTCCGCCTATCAGCAGGCCCAGCTCGATATGGGGCTGTTTGCCCCGGAGACGGTCTCGGTTGGCGATCTGTTCGCCGGGGCGCTGATTCCCGGCCTGATGCTGGTCGGCCTGTATGTCCTCTATATGCTGGGCGTGGCCTGGCTGCAGCCGGAAAAGGTCCCGGCCATGCCGCACGATGAACGCCAGCACAGCAAGCGGGAGCTCGCCGGCCGGGTTATCAAGGTGCTGATTCCGCCACTGCTGCTGATCGTGGCCGTGCTCGGTTCCATCATGGCCGGTGCCGCCACCCCCACCGAAGCGGCCTCGGTCGGCGCGGTCGGCGCCACGCTGCTGGCATTATTACAGCGCCAGTTTGATCCGGGCAAACTGCGCGAGGTGATGCGTACCACCGTCCAGGTCACCAGCATGGTATTTCTGATCTTCATCGGCGCATCGCTGTTCTCGCTGGTGTTCCGCGGCTTCGGCGGGGACGAGGCGGTGCGCGATATTCTTACCAGCCTGCCCGGCGGGGTGGTTGGCGCCATGCTGATCGTCATGCTGGTGATGTTCCTGCTCGGCTTCATTCTCGATTTTATCGAGATCACCTTCGTGGTGGTGCCGATCGTCGCCCCCATACTGTTGATGATGGGCCTGGATCCGGTCTGGCTGGGGGTCATGATTGCTATCAACCTGCAGACCTCGTTTTTGACCCCGCCGTTCGGCTTCGCCCTGTTCTACCTGCGCGGCGTCGCCTCCCAGGGCATGAGTACCGGCCAGCTGTATCGCGGCGTCATGCCCTTCATCGCCATCCAGTTATTCGCCCTCGCCCTGCTCGCCCTCTGGCCGGGCCTGGCCACCTGGCTGCCGGGTGTCATTTACGGCTCCTAGTCCTTTTCAAAGTCTCTGGGAATTAACGCGGAGGACGCAGAGGCGCAAAGAACGCAGAGAAGACAATAATGATGCTGGAATACTTTTCAGTTCCTCTGCGACTCCGCGGCTCTGCGCCCTCTGCGTTATAAATTCGTGGTCTGAACAGTCGCGTAGGTCACATTGACGATAGCCTATGTGACACCCCAGGGCATGAACCACTTTTCAGGCTCTCTGGAAAGTAATGCAGAGGACGCGGAGGCGTTTATGCCCGTTGTTTGGGTGCAAAGGCGCGGAGAAAACAATCATTATGCCCCGATGTGTCTGGAATACTTTTAAATCCTCTGCGACTCCGCGGCTCTGCGTCCTCCGCGTAATAAATCCGTTATGAGAACAGGGGTGCCGCCCCTTGTCTGACCCCGACACTGCGTGTACAACAGGGCCATGGTGGAGAAAATCAGAAAGTCGGACGAGGAATGGCGGGAATTGCTGAGCGAGGAGCAGTTCCAGGTCACCCGCCGCCACGGTACCGAGCGGCCGTTCAGCGGGGAGTATTGTGACAGCAAGGCGCCGGGGACCTATGTCTGCGTCTGCTGCGGCCAGCCGCTGTTTCACTCCAAAGAGAAATTCGATTCGGGCAGCGGCTGGCCCAGTTACTGGCAGCCGATCAGCGAGGAGGTCATTGAGACCACCGAAGACGCCAGCCACGGCATGGTGCGCAGTGAAGTGCACTGTAGCCGCTGCGACGCCCACCTCGGCCACGTCTTCCCCGACGGCCCGCCCCCCACCGGCCTGCGCTACTGCATCAACTCCGTGGCCCTTCGGGCCGTACCGAGTGACGAGTAACGAGGAAGTGCTTGTTATTCCGGCGCCTGTACCCGACAGGGTGAAAGCCGGAACCCAGCAATGCGCCAGGTAACACGCATACGTCCTGGCCTGCCACTTTTCAGACTCTCTGGAAATAACGCGGAGGACGCAGAGACGCAAAGGCGCGGAGAAGACAATAATAATACTGGAATACCTTTCAATTCCTCTGCGACTCCGCGGCTCTGCGTCCTCCGCGTTTTAATCCATGACTCCAACTGGGCCCCAGCATGCGCCGGGGTGACAAAACCCCGGGCTTTATAAATTTATCTTCTTTGCGTCCTTTGCGTCTTTGCGTTCTCTGCGTTAAAGCTTTTCCTACATCTCTCTCGCCGCCATGTAGGTCTGTTCGGAAATGCGGTGCCATTCCATCGCCTGGTTGCGGAATTTTTTGAACGACTCGTAGACTTTCTTGCTCATCTTGTCTTTTTCGGCCACTTCGGCGACGACTTCGTCGGACAGGTTGCGCAGTTTTTTGAGCACATCGTCCGGGTAGCGGCGCAGATCGACATTGTGTTTTTCCACCAGGGTCTTGAGGGCCTGATTGTTGCGCGCGGTGTATTCGGACAGCATGTCCAGATTGACCACCTTGCAGGCATTGAGCACGATGCTTTGCAG
Organism: Thiohalophilus sp.; assembly: GCF_034522235.1. Taxonomy (NCBI): domain Bacteria; kingdom Pseudomonadati; phylum Pseudomonadota; class Gammaproteobacteria; order Thiohalomonadales; family Thiohalophilaceae; genus Thiohalophilus; species Thiohalophilus sp. Next base: position 79,348 of record NZ_JAXHLN010000003.1, read on the forward strand.
ATCCTTCGGCAGTTCCTCGAAGGCTTCTTTGTTGATCATCGCCTCCAGCGTCGTGCCCGGTTCGTGCCAGCCCGGGTAGTAATAGTATTTGGCGATCTTGTAAAGGCCGAAGGCCAGGTCGTTGTAGGGACCGACCCACTCGGTGGCATCGATGTTACCGGACTGCAACGAGGTGTACAGCTCGCCGCCGGGCAGGTTCACCGGAGTCCCGCCAGCGCGCTTTAACACCTCGCCGCCAAGACCGGGGATACGCATTTTCAGGCCTTCGAGATCGGCCAGCGAGTTGATCTCCTTGTTGAACCAGCCGCCCATCTGCACACCGGTATTCCCGGCCGCCGCCGGGACCAGGTTAAACGGCGCATAAACCTCTTCCCACAGTTCCATGCCGCCACCGTGATAGAGCCAGCCGTTCATCTCCTGACCGGTCAGGCCGAAGGGCACGGCGGAGAAAAACTGCGCCGCCTCGCTCTTGCCTTTCCAGTAATAGGCGGCACCGTGGCCCATCTGCGCTGTACCACGTGATACGGCATCAAACACTTCCAGAGCCGGCACCAGCTCGCCCGCACCGTAGACCTTGACCTCGATGCGGCCATTGCTCATCTGGTTGATCAGGGCGGCCAGATTGTTGGCGCCGGTACCCAGACCGGGAAAGTTTTTCGGCCAGGTGGTCACCATTTTCCATTTGAATTGGGTTTTGCCTTTGGCAGAGGCCGTTTCGACGCCTGTCAGCAGGCTGCCGGCCGCCAGGGAACCGGCCCCGGCGGATTTGAGAAAGTCGCGTCGTTTCATTACTCCGTCCCCGTCTGGTTTTTGTTCGAGACTGTTTTCTGTTGAGAAATCATAACTTCATTCGCTTTGTTCCAGTAAATTGTGAACAAAGCGAGCTAACCGGATCCGCCACAATCATGACTGGTATCCCGGATTTTATTCTGTCATTATTGAACGGACTGCTCAGACCCCCGTTCAGGTAAACTTCTAACAATAATGCGGGTGCCATGGAAGAACAAGCTCTGAGGCGCATTCATCAACGGCTCCTTGTCGTAATCACCGCCAGTTTTGCGCTCACGCCAATCATAGGCTATTCGACAGCCTGGTTTTTCACCATGATCCAGGCGGATCAGCTTGTCTCCGCGCAGGCCGTCCTGCTGCTGACCGTGACCGCACTGGTGCTGCCGGTCACACTCTGTTTTTATTTCCGCCGCTACTTTCGACCGCTGCGGGAGTGGCAACTTCGCCAGCACGATCACGCCATACTGCCCGAGTCGCTGGATCAGCAACTGAAGAACTTCAGCGATAATTACTGGCTGTTCTTCCTGCTTTACGCCCTGCTCGCGCCGACCCTGCAGCACTGGCTGGGACTCTATCCCGCGGAACAATCCGCATTTGCCAGCCTCAGCCAGTTTATCCTCCTGCAGCTGGTTATAGCCATCCTGGTGGGGATGCCGGGCTATCTTTACGCATTGGCGCTCATCGGGCGACTGGTGGAACACAGCGGTTTCCAGCAGGTCCATGTCCGCATGCAGACCAGGATGCTGCTGATGGGGGGATACATCCCCTTGCTTACCGGCACCATTTTGCTGAAATATTACTGGTGGCGGACCCAGTATCTGACCGGCGAGGTCATTCTGATCTGGGCCGCACTCGGGCTGTTCGCGTTTACCCTGACCATTCTCTCAATTCGCAGTCTCAAACAATCCCTGCAGCCCGTTCAGGACCTGATCAGCGGCAGCGGCGCGACCAATTACGATGATATGGCACGACGTCTTCGACCCCGCTCCACCGACGAAACCGGCTATATTATCCAGATGCTGGGCCGACTGTTCCGTCGTCTGGGCGACCAGGAGAGCCACGTTCACGCGATTGTCGATCACGCCGCCGAGGGCATTATCGTGATCAATGATCAGCATGCAATTGAAACCTTTAATCCGGCCGCGGAAAAACTCTTCGGTTTTAATTCCCAGGAAATCCGCGGCAAATCCCTGGACTGGCTGTTGCCGGATTTTATCCTGCCCCGTGACGAGGCCTCACTGCCACGTAAAGAACTGGAGGTGGAGGGTCGACATCGCACCGGCTATGCAATTCCCATGTCGATGCGTATCAGCCTGATGCATAACGATGAGCGGATTTATTATACCTGTCTGATTGCAGACATCTCCGCACGCAAGGCCGCCGAACAGATGCTGCTGGACGCCGAAGCCCGCTATCGCAATCTGGTCGAAACCGCACACGATCTGGTCTGGAGCATGGACCGGGAAGGACGCTGGACCTATCTCAATGATGCGGTCAGCCGTATTTACGGTTACCAGGCCAAAGAAATGTTATTTCGGTACTACCAGGACTTCCAGGCCCCCGAATCGGAACAACGTGATAAAACAGCAATAGCGCGCGTAATGGAAGGGCAGGAATTACTCCATTATGAAACCGTGCATCTGGACAAGGACGGCCAGCGCCGCCACATCAGTTTCAACGCCAAACCCCAGTGGGGTGAAAATGGTGAAGTGGTCAGCATAATGGGGACCGCCCGGGATATCTCGGCACAAAAAGCCTTTGAGCAGGAACTCACCTATCAGGCCCAACATGACACGCTGACCGGCCTCTATAACCGCAATTACTTCCAGCGCGAACTGGAACGCACACTCAGTCGGATCTATCGCAGTGGTATCAGTTGTGCCCTGCTTTATCTGGATCTGGATCAGTTTAAATATATTAACGACACACTCGGCCACGCCACCGGCGACCGACTGCTTCTCGAGTGCAGCGAAATGCTGCAGGAGCATACCCGCGAAGCAGATCTGCTTGCCCGCTTTGGTGGTGACGAGTTCACCCTGCTACTGGATAATGTAGATCCACCTACTGTTCTGAGGGTGGCTGAAAACATCCGGCTGTTATTCGAAAACTACCGCTTCATGGAAGCCGGTAAGGCCTTCAATATCACCTGCAGTATCGGGATTGCCATGTTGACGCATCAATCACTCTCCGAGGACGAGGTGCTATCGCATGCCGATCTGGCCTGTAACATCGCCAAGTCCCAGGGACGCAACTGTCTGCATCTCTATGATCCCGGTGACAAGCAGCGTGACGGCATGGCCGAAGATATGGGCTGGGCCAGCCGGGTACGTGATGCATTTGAAAATAATCATTTCAAACTGGTCTTTCAGCCCATTATCGATATTCAAAATGGTCTGAGCGAGGATTACGAGGTCTTATTACGCATGTCACTGGATGATGGCGATGTGATTCTGCCTGGCGGCTTTTTGCCCGCCGCCGAACGCTTTGGATTGATCAACCAGGTGGATCGCTGGACAGTGCGCAGTGCAATAGAGCATCTTGCCCGACTGCATGAAAAAAACGACAGCATCCATTTCGCCATCAATCTCTCAGGCCGTGCCTTTGAAGACCGGGAACTGTTACCGTTAATTAATAGTCTACTACGGGAAACCAGACTCAGTCCCGAGGCACTGACATTTGAAATAACCGAGTCGGCGGCAATCTCCAACCTTGCCGAGGCGACCCGTTTCATTTATCAACTCAAGGATATTGGCTGTCAATTTGCACTGGATGATTTCGGTACCGGTTTCTCCTCATTTGCTTATCTGAAACATCTGCCGGTGGACAAACTCAAGATCGACGGTTCTTTCGTCAAGGGGCTGGCCGGATCTGACATCGATCAGGCGATGGTCCGATCCATGAACCAGATCGCCCACGCCCTGGGCAAACAAACCATTGCCGAGTTCGTTGAGAATGAAAAGACGCTGGTACTGTTACGTGAGTTTGAGGTAGATTTTGCCCAGGGCCACCATCTGGGTAAACCCCAGACCGAAATTCCATACGTAGTCACAGTCAGCGCCTAGATCTGTTTGTTCAACAAACCATCAGGTTGGCGTACTCCACCATCAGCCACTTGCTGCCTTCGGACTCGAAGTTAACCTGCACCCGGGCGTGGCGGCCCTCACCTTCGTAGTTGAGCACCACCCCTTCACCGAAGGTGTCGTGACAAACCCGTTGCCCGAGTGCAAAGCCCGATTCATTGAGCGAGAACCCGCCCTGTCCCGATGACAGGCTGGCGGCGGGCGTGACTACGCCGGTGAGACGTTGCTCCTCGATCAGCTCGGGCGGGATCTCCTTGAGAAAGCGCGACGGCCTGGCGAAGTGCTCCTCGCCGTAGAGCCGGCGCTTTTCGGCGTAGCTCAGAGTCAGCTGTTCCATGGCACGGGTCATCCCCACATAGCAGAGGCGCCGCTCCTCTTCGAGCCGGCCGGGATTTTCCGCCGACAGCCGGTGAGGAAACAGGCCCTCTTCCATCCCGCACATGAATACCTGCTTGAACTCCAGCCCCTTGGCCGAGTGCAGGGTCATCAACTGTACGCAGTCATCCCACTCGTCGGCCTGGCGTTCGCCCGCCTCGAGCGCGGCGTGGGACAAAAAGGCCGACAGGGGATCCGGTTCGGGTTCGTCGTCCTCGATCTGCTCCGGCTCAAAGGCGCGCCCGGCACTGACCAGCTCCTCGAGGTTTTCGATGCGCGCCTGGCCGCGCTCGCCCTTCTCTTTTTCATAATGGGCGATCAGGCCACTGGCCTGTATCACCTGTTCGATCTGCTCGTGCAGTTCCAGTTCGCGGATATCATTTCCCAGTTTTTCGATTAACTGGACAAAGTTCTGCAACGCACCCAGTGCGCGGGCGGCCAGCTGCTTGTGCTCGATCACGTGCTGCATGGCCTGCCACATGGAGCTGCCGCTGTGACGGGCCTCGTCGCGCACGGCAGCGACGGTACGGTTGCCGATACCGCGGGTCGGCACATTGATAATGCGCTCCAGCGAGGCATCATCCTCGTGGTTGACCGCCAGACGCAAATAGGCCAGCGCGTCCTTGATCTCCTGGCGCTCGAAAAAGCGCAGCCCGCCATAGACCCGATAGGGAATGCGCGCCTGGAACAATACCTCTTCCAGCACCCGGGACTGGGCATTGGAGCGATACAATAACGCGCATTCACTGCGCGCCCCGCCCTGCTCGATCCAGTCCTGGATCTGCTCGATCACATAGCGCGCCTCTTCCTGCTCGTTGAACGCGCCGTACAGCCGGATGAGATCGCCTTCCTGGCCGGCGGTCCACAGATGCTTGCCCAGGCGATCCGTGTTATTGGCGATCAGGGCGTTGGCACCGTTGAGAATGGTCGAGGTGGAACGGTAATTCTGCTCCAGGCGAAACGTGCTGGTATTGGTAAAATCCTGGGCAAACTGATGAATATTCTCCACCCGGGCGCCACGCCAGCCATAAATCGACTGATCGTCGTCGCCGACGGCGAAGACCTGGCCGCTCTGTCCGGCCAGCAGGCGCACGAAGGCATACTGGATGGTATTGGTGTCCTGAAACTCGTCCACCAGAATGTGGCGAAAACGCTGCTGATAATGACCCAGAATGTCGGGATGTTTGAGCCACAGCTCATGGGCCCGCAGCAGCAGCTCGGCAAAATCGACCAGCCCGGCACGCTGACAGGCGGCCTCGTAATTTTCATAAATGGCGATCATGTGTCGCTGGCGGGGATCACCATGATGTTCGAGATGTTGCGGACGCAGCCCCTCGTCCTTGCGCGCATTGATAAACCATTGTGCCTCGCGCGGCGACCAGTGCTCCTCGTCCAGTCCCATCTCCCGCACCACCCGCTTTACGGCGCGGAACTGATCCTCGCTGTCCATGATCTGGAAGGTTTGCGGCAGATCGACATCCTTCCAGTGCGCGCGCAACAAACGATGGGCGATGCCATGAAAGGTGCCGACCCACAGACCGGCCGCCGGGATCCCGAGCAGTTGCTCGATCCGGCTGCGCATCTCGCCGGCCGCCTTGTTGGTAAAGGTAACCGCCAGAATGCCGTAAGGCGAAACATTTTCGGCCTGCAACAACCAGGCGATACGATGCACCAGTACCCGGGTCTTGCCGCTGCCGGCGCCGGCCAACACCCGTACATTACCGGCCGGCGCACACACCGCCTGGCGCTGGGCATCGTTGAGGGAATCGAGAATCCGGGAGATATCCATGTGCCAAGTTTACCAAATTGGCTTCGGCTACGGGGCCTCCGCCCCGGCAAAGTTTCCTTCTTTCCGCCTTTTCAACCATACTTGACTGATTGTTACTGACCAATAACCCCACTCATACCGGCCCATGTTCCAGCAACCCGGATAGCCATGCGCAACAAACCGACCGACATTCAGCGCCGCCTCGAGCAGCTGCACAACAATTACGCCCGTCAGCTACCGGCGAAGATCGAGGCGATCCAGTGTAGTTGGCAAGGGCTGGCGGACAACATGACAGCCGACGGTCTGGAGCAACTGATGCGTCAATGCCACACCCTGGCCGGCACCGGGACCAGCTACGGATTTGCCCGGGTGACCGAACATTGCCGGGCAATCGAACAGCTGCTGCGGGTCGTGATCGAGCAGAAGCGAACGCCGGATACGACGCTGTCGCAACAGATCAATCACCATTTGACGCAACTGAAAGAAGTGGCCGGGCAGGCCGCCGATAAAGCCAGGGGCTAGGGGCTGCTATCCAGTACATTGGGCAGTTGTTTGGTGAGGCTTTGCTTCTCCTTGACTTTGTCTTCAGTCAGGACGAAGCCCCGCAACGTCTCTTCCGCATCCATAAAGAGCGCGCGCAACCCCGCTTCATCCTGCTCGATCTGCCATTGACCGACCGCATCCGGCGCGGGCGGGCAGACCACCAGCGGGAAATCGGGCGTCTTGACCACCACCGGCATGGGGGGATACACCAGTTCGGTCGATTCACCGGCCAGTGTCCTGGCCAGCGCCCGTGCTGCATTCATGATCGGCATGACATAGGGCAACCACAACCCCGCCACTTCGGCACAATCGCCCAGGGCATAGATATCCGCCGCGCTGGTGGCAAGATGCCGATCCACTTCAATTCCCCGGTTCACTTCAAGCCCGGCCGCCCTGGCAAGATCCAGATTGGGGGCCAGCCCGACCGCCGATAACACAAAGTCGGCTTGCAACGGTTCACCATCGGATAACTGCAAAGCGAATGCGCCATTCTGTGTATCGATACGTTCCACCGTGCGCTGCAAATACCAGTGGAAACCCTTCTCTTCCAATACCTGCTGCATGCGCCGACCGGCCTCTTCCGGCAGCAGGGTGCTGAGCGGATACGCATCCGGCCCGATAACCTGCACCTCATGACCGCTACGCAACAGATCGTTGGCAAATTCACAACCGACCAGTCCCGGCCCCATAATCGCCACGCGCCGCTGTCCTTCAAGTCGTTCCCGAAACTCACGATAGGCAACAAGATCATTCACACTGATGACCTGATCGGCAGCATCACCCTGCAACGGTAACTGCCGTGGCCTGGCTCCCAGTGCCAGGACCAGCTGGCGATAACCTATCTCGGTACCATTACAATGCAGGCTGTGATCGGCAGGCTGAAGTTCCGTAACATCAGTTTCGGTCCAGATCTCCGCAGCCAGCTCCTCGCGCATTTTCTCAACCGGCTTCATCACCAGTTGCTCGGCGGTTTTGTTACCGGCCAGGGCATTGGACAACATGGGTTTGGAATAGAATACCCCGTCATCACGGGTGATCATCAACAGCGTTGCCTCCTTGTCGAGCTTGCGAAACTCACGGGCCAGGGTATAGGCCCCCAGGCCGCTGCCAACGATTACCACATCATAATTCGAATGCGTCATTATCAAATTCAACCTTTTACGAAGCGGGAGCCCATTTGTCCATTTAACAGGCTTGAGGTATAACCGTCAGCATGATGACAAGCTCCCGAACTTTCTACAATAGCCTGATCGGCCTGCTGATGCTGATCGCGGGCTGGCCGGGTATTTCACCCGTTCATGCACAACAGTCCGCGACGGTAAGCAGTGAAGATGGTACTGAAATCACATACCGTCGCCACGGTGGTGAGGGCGAGGTGTTGTTTATCTGGTTCCCCTCCGAGGACGGCCTGCAAGAAGCCGAACGCCGCGCGGCCCGCCGTCTGGCGGACTCGGGACACGAAAACTGGCTGGTGGATCTGTTTGAATCACGTTTTTTGCCGACCACCGCAAGCAGTCTGGACAAGATCCCGGCAAGCGACGTGGTCGCACTGATTGAAGCGGCAGACCCGGGGCAAAAGCGGGTTTTTCTCATCAGCAGCGGCCGCGGTGCCCTGCCCGTGTTGCGCGGCCTGCACGCCTGGCAGTTGCAGAATCCGGACAACGATCACACGCCCGGGGTGATCCTGATCAGTCCCCAGTTCTATCATGAAACGCCGGATCCGGGTGAGGCGGCACAACTGCGCCCCATTGTCCGGCAGAGCAATGCTTCGATCTTTATTTTGCAGCCGGCCAAATCCCCCTGGCGCTGGAAACTTGGGCAAACGGTCCCCGCACTGGAGGAGAGCGGTAGTGATGTCTTTTTCCGCCTGCTGCCGGCGGCGCGAGATCGTTTCTATTACCGTCCCGATGCCACGGAGCGTGAACAACAATGGGAAACCGGGCTGGTTCACCTGGTTCGTCAGGCCGCCCTGGCCCTGCATCACTGGCCCGCGATCAGCCGGCGCGTCAACCCGCTGGAGGAAGAACTCAAGCCTCTTTCCTCCAGCAAGAAGGAACGCGAGCTCAAGGCCTATGCCGGCGATCCGCAACCGCCCTCCCTGCGACTTTCCGGGCTGGATGATCGCGAGTACACCCTGGAGGATTACCGTGGCGACGTGGTGCTGGTCAACTTCTGGGCCAGCTGGTGCCCGCCCTGCGTGCATGAAATGCCCTCCATGGAACGACTGCAAAACCGCCTGCAGGACCGGCCGTTTACGATTCTGGCCGTGAACATGGCCGAGGACAAACCGACCATCCGCGACTTTCTCGACAACAAAGTCAACGTCACCTTCCCGATCCTGCTGGATCGCGACGGCAAGGCACTGAAACAATGGGAGGTCTTCGCCTTTCCGACCAGTTACGTCATCGACAAACAGGGCAGTATCCGTTACGCCCTGTTCGGCAGCGTCGACTGGGAACGGCCGGATATCCTCGACAAAATCGAAAAGCTGATTAATGAATAAGAAAAACACCCAACGCAGAGGGTCGCTCCCGGCCTCCTGCCTCCCGCGACACTTGTACATCCCTGTACATCGCGCAACAAAGACGCAGAGGACCGCAGAGTTTTAATTTTTTGCAGGGTGGCTCAAATCGCGTAGGTCACGCTGGCGATAGCCTGCGTGACACCTCTCGAATGAGGTGTCAGGTATCGCACTCGCGCAACCAGACCTGCGATACTGTGAACATAATCTGATTGTCTGCCGGATTGAAACACTACTTGAGGAATAAAAAGGGCAGGTCAGTGGCTTTCGGCCAGCAATTGTTCCAGATCGTGACGAATTGCCTCTGTTGAATCACTATCGCGGATCAACAGGCGCGCCTGTCCCTGGTGATCGAACACATAAACCGCGCTGCTGTGTGAAACGGTGTAATCACCGTCAGCATCAGGTTTGTCGTAACCATAGGTTACACGATAACGTTTGGTCAGCTCCTGCAGGGCCTGCTGACCCCCACGCAGGCCAACAACCTGTTGGCCAAAGGCCTGTACATACTGTCCCAGCTCGTCAAGACTATCACGCCGCGGATCCACGCTGACAAACAGTATTCTGATCTCACTTGCTCGCTTGCCTAACTGCGAAACCGTACTCTGCAGTCGACTCAGGGTCATCGGACAGACATCCGGACAATGCATATAGCCGAAATACATTAACAGGATCTTACCGCGATAATCCTGCGCATCAACCATGCTTTTACTGTTTGCGGAGCGCAGGGTAAAAGCCAGCGGTGGCATAAGGCCAGTAATGTCCTTTGTTTGCCACTTTTCATCACTGTCAGTGCAGCCATGCAGAAATAGCACGATCATCAGTAACACGACAAGATACCCAAATCCGGGTATTGTTACTTTACGGTCTCGATGCATAGTCATGCTCATACCTGCTTGCTTTCGCCACCGGAAACATTTTTCTGCTCAGCTTGCGCGCTTTGCCTCATCCACAGGCGAATAACCAGTAGAATGCCGATCACGCTCATCATCGCAGCGGGAATCCAGGTGGTCAGTCCGCCGATGGTCTGATCCGTCAGCGGGCTAATCGGCCAGGCCCGCCCGCAAACACTGTAGACGTCATACAGCACCTTTTCACTCAGCGCGATATAGGCGCCGATGATGATCTGCAAAACCATCACCACCCACAACATCACAATCCGGCTTGAATAGTGCAGGGTTATCCGCCCCTGCGGGGCGCGTGGATCCACGATCAGCCACCAGAACAGCAGACCATCGATCAGCATACTCCAGTTCATGACCTTGTAGCGTGTTTCGCTGAGCATTGCCTCGAAATGGACTTCCGGGATCAACCATAAATAGATCAGGCCTACAAACAACGCTGGCGCCAAGACCGGGTTCTGCAGGAATCGATAGATCCCGCGTACAGGCCGGCTATACCAGATCGGCAACAGCATCTGCTGGCGCCATTTTTGCGGGATGCCCCGGCCGAGAACCTTATGGGGTGTGGCCAGCACAATCAGAAACGGTCCGATATGATGCAGGACCAGATGCTGCAGGCGATGCACCCAGAACATGTGCTGGGACAGGTAATCCACGTAAGTCTGCATCACCCCGTAAATCAGTAATAACCCGAGGCAAAAACTCAGTGTGGGCCAGAAACCGGTGCGCAGCTTATCGCGCCGTCGCTGTTTTATCCCCCGCCAGTACAGAACTGCCGCAGCCAGGGTGCTGACCAGCACGGTGGGAGAAAACTCCCAGGGTTTGATCAAAGTGACAAGTGACGGCATACCTGTTCAGTGGCTACGGATGCGGCCTATGTTACTGGCCGAGCCAGTCGTGGGGTTGTAGATAATGTTCGTACAACTCGGCTTCGGGCGTGCCCGGTTCGGGTGACCAGTTATAGCGCCATTGGGTCAGCGGCGGCAGGGACATTAGAATCGACTCGGTGCGCCCGCCAGTCTGCAGGCCAAACAGGGTACCGCGATCGTAGACCAGGTTGAACTCCACGTAACGTCCGCGTCGATACAGCTGGAAATCCCGCTCCCGTTCGCCGTACTCATGATCCTTGCGTTTGGCGACGATGGGCCGGTAGGCGGGAATATAATGATCGCCGACGCTTTGCATGAAGGCGAAGCTCTTGTCAAAGTCCCATTCGTTCAGGTCATCGAAAAACAGTCCGCCGACCCCGCGGGTCTCGTCACGGTGCTTGAGATAAAAATAGTCGTCACACCATTTTTTATAGCGCGTATAGACCTTTTCACCGAAGGGGTCGCAGGCCTGCTTCGAAACGGTATGCCAGTGAATGACATCCTCATGGAACGGATAGTACGGCGTCAGATCAAACCCGCCGCCAAACCACCAGACCGGATCGGCGCCCTCTTTTTCGGCGATAAAAAAGCGTACATTGGCGTGCGAGGTCGGTACATAGGGGTTACGTGGATGGATCACCAGCGACACGCCCATGGCCTGGAAGCTCCGCCCGGCCAGTTCGGGACGGTGCGCCGTGGCCGAAGCCGGCAATCCGGGACCGTATACGTGTGAGAAGTTAATCCCCGCCTTTTCGAATACCCGGCCTTCTTCCAGTACACGCGATCGTCCCCCGCCACCTTCCTCGCGCTCCCAGCTGTCCTCCACAAACCCGTTACCGCCGTCTTCTTCAGTCAGGGCGTTGCAGATTTCGTCCTGCAGGTTTAACAGATAGGCTTTGACCGCTTCGGGATTGACTTCACTCATCGACTTTACACCGTATTAATATAATTTTTACCGCAGAGGGCGCTGAGTACAAGATTAATAAAACCTGAGACCATCCGTTCGTAGGGTGGCTCAAGCGAAAGCGGAGCCACCTTACCTTGCAGATGATTTTGCCGGATCCGCTATCGCTTGATCCGGCCTACAGGTTTTCTTAAATAATATTTCTCTGCGACCTTTGCGTCTCTGCAGTAAGATTTTCTTATCCGCGGATCAGCTCTCCAGTGAGCGCATCGCGGATTTCCGTCGGGCTGCTGTGCGGGCCGACTTCACCCTCGAGCACAAAATCTACCCGGGCGTCGAACTGTTCACGCACTTGTGCGACCGTGCGCGCCGGCGGCTGGCCGCCGAGGTTCGCGCTGGTCGAGACCAGCGGTTTACCGAAGGCCTGGCACAGTTCCCGCGCCTGCGGATGGGCGGTGACGCGCACCGCCAGTGTGGCAAAGTCGCCGCGCAACCACTCGCTGGTTTGCGCTTTGGCCGGCCACAACCAGGTAAACGGTCCCGGCCAGCTGGCCAGAACCCGATGCCGCGCCTCTTCCGGTAATTCGTCCAGATAGGGCTCTAGCTGCCCGACCTCACTGGCGATCAGGATCAACCCCTTGTTCTTTTCACGTTGTTTTAACGTCAGGATCTTTTCGATCGCCGGGCTGTTATCCGGATCGCAGCCGAGGCCATAGACCGCCTCGGTGGGATAGGCAATCACCCCGCCATTGCGCAACACTTCCACGGCTTGGTCTATCGACGAGGACATGGCTGTTACCCTTCATTATTCAAGGTCGCATCGCGGCGCAGCCGCTCCTACACCGGCCGATGGCACAACAAATCAGATCACCATCGATTGACGATTCACGACTTCCGATTTCCCACTGCCGAAAGTCGCATCGCGGCGCAGCCGCTCCTGCACCGGCCGATGGCACAACAAATCAGATCGACAACGATTAACAATTAACGACTGTTGACTGCCAACTGCCATCTGCCAACTTTTATTATTTATTCCTGCTCAGTCTCTTCTTCGGTTTCCACCGGCTCGCTGTAATTGCAATCCTTTTGCGGACAGACCTTTTCGGTACCGCGCCGCTTGGTGGTCTTGAGGGTCAGCATCGGCCAGTTGCACTGGGGACAGGCTTCGTTCAGCGGCTGGTTCCAGACGGCGTACTTGCAGTCGGGATAGCGCTCACAGGAGAAAAAGATTTTGCCGTTACGTGATTTGCGCTTGAGCATGTTGCCCTGCTTGCATTCGGGACACTGTACGCCGGTGTTTTCCGGCTTCTCCAGCGGCTCGATATAGCGGCAGTCGGGGTAACCGCTGCAGCCGATGAATTTGCCGTAACGCCCGTGGCGGATAATCAGATCCGAACCGCAATCTGGACACTTGCGGCCCTCGATCACTTCCGGCTCGGCGTTAGCGTCCTCGTTGACGTTGCGGGTGTAATCACACTCGGGATAGTTATTGCAGCCGATAAAGCGCCCGCGCCGGCCCAGACGAATCGCCAGGCTGCCGCCACATTTGGGACACTTCTCGTCGATCTGCTCGTGAGTCACATCCTTGCGATCCACGCTCTTGTCCTTGTCCTCGACCAGTTCGTGGAAGGGCTTCCAGAAGGCCTTCATCATCGGAATCCAGTCCTTCTCGCCGCGAGAGATGGCATCCAGATCGTCTTCCATATGCGCGGTGAACTCATAGTCCACGTACTGGGGAAAATGTTCGGTCAGGAACTTGTTGACGATACGCCCCACATCGGTCGGAATGAAGCGCTTCTTGTCCATCTCCACATATTCGCGCTGCTGCAAGGTGGAGATGATGGAAGCATAAGTGGAGGGGCGGCCGATGCCGTACTCCTCCAGCGCCTTGACCAGGCTGGCTTCCGAATAGCGCGGCGGCGGCTCGGTGAAGTGCTGCTCCGGCAGGATCTTGAGCAGCTTGACCACATCGCCTTCTTTCATCGGCGGCAGAATGCGGTCCTTGTCGTCCTTATCTTTCTTGCTGTCGTCCTCACTTTCCAGATACAGCGCCATGAAACCGGGCTTGACCACGGTCGAGCCGTTGGCGCGAAACAGGTTGTCCGGGCTACCGGCAGCCAGATCCACGGCCACGGTATCCATGGTGGCGTGGATCATCTGGCAGGCGACGGTGCGTTTCCAGATCAACTCATACAGGCGGAACTGATCCTTGCTCAGATTCTTTTTAATCTGTGCCGGTTCGTACAGCACCGATGTCGGGCGAATTGCCTCGTGCGCTTCCTGGGCATTTTTGGATTTGGTCTTGAACTGGCGCGGTTCTTTCGGCAGGTTGTCGGCGCCGTACTTGTCCTGAATAAACTGGCGGATCTCGGTCAACGCTTCATCAGCGAGGTTCACCGAGTCGGTACGCATGTAAGTAATCAAACCGACGGTTTCGCCGCCAAGATCGATCCCTTCATACAGCTGCTGGGCGACACTCATAGTCTTGCGCGCGGTAAAGCCGAGTTTGCGTGAAGCTTCCTGCTGCACGGTCGAGGTGGTAAACGGCGCGGCCGGGTTACGCTTGCGCTGTTTCTTTTCGACCTTGTGGACCGTGAGTTTGCCATTGGCCGCACTACTCAGGGTCTGTTCGGCCTCTTTGGCCTTTTTCTCGTTATTAATCGTGAACTGGCTGACTTTCTTGCTTTTGAGATAGGTCAGCTTGGCGGCAAACACCTGCTTGTCCTGCTCCACCTCGGCATCCATGCTCCAGTACTCCTTGGGCTTGAAATTTTCAATCTCGATTTCCCGCTCGACGATCAGGCGCAGGGCCGGACTCTGTACCCGTCCTGCGGACAGGCCACGACGGATTTTTTTCCATAACAGGGGAGAGAGATTGAAGCCCACCAGATAGTCCAGCGCGCGACGCGCCAGCTGGGCATGGATCAGATCATCGGACAGTTCACGCGGATGCTCTACCGCATCATTCACCGCACGCTTGGTGATTTCGTTGAACGCCACGCGGCCGACGTGTTTATCCTTGAGTGCGTCCCGGTCTTTGAGGATCTCATACAGATGCCAGGAGATCGCTTCACCCTCACGATCCGGGTCAGTGGCAAGATACAGGTTGTCGGCTTTTTTCAGCGATTTGACAATCGCATCGACATGCTTTTCATTCTTTTCGATCAGCTGATACTTCATGGCAAAGTCATGTTCGGGATCGACCGCGCCCTCCTTGGGCAACAGGTCGCGCACATGACCATAGGAAGCCAGGACCTCATAATCCTTGCCAAGATATTTTTTGATCGTTTTGGCCTTGGCGGGCGACTCAACGATAACCAGACTTTTTGCCATAAGGTTAAGTTACTCTTATAAAAGCAAATGCCCGCGTTTAGCGGGCACTATGTTTAAATCTGCTTGTTTTGCCAACTCAATGCAGAATACCGGGCATTTCGTCGAACACCAGATCTTCCATCCAGGCAAATGCCGCTTCCCTGCCCGGTTGATTAAACAGTACCATCAAGACGACCCATTTGAGCTGTTCCAGGTCAATTTCATCTTCGCCCAGCGCCATGACCCGGTCGATAACCATTTCACGGGTATAATGATCCAGTACGCCGGTCTGCTCCAGAAACAGCAAAAAGCCGCGGGCTTCAATATCCAGTTTTTCGCACTCTTCGGCGGTGTAGATGCGAATCGATCCGGTGGTTTTACCACTGTAGATCGACGGGTCATCCTGCATCGCCACCAGACCTTCCAGCCATTCAAAGGCGCGGGTGATTTCGACTTGACGGAAACCCGCTTCCTGGAGTTCCACGCGCAGTGTTTCCTCGTCCGTATCGAATTCTATTTCATCATTCATATAGTTTTCAAACAGATACATCAATACGTCGAGTACACTCTCTTTCATTTTCTTACCCCTCTAACAGGTCTGGCAATAATGACCACCGGTGGTGGCGGCAACAAAGCCTTGCAATTCCAGTACCAAGAGCATGGAACAAACGGCATCGGCCGTCAATCCACTGCGTTCTACTACCGTATCTACGGATGTCGGCTCGTGACCAATACACTCCAGCACTTTTTGATACTCGGCGTCGAGTTCATTCTTCGGATCCACCACGATCTGTTCGCCAGACGGGGCATCCGCTGTGACTTGATAGTCCACCAGTTCGCCCAGCTCTTCGAGCACATCCTGCGCCGTTTCGACCAGCTTGGCACCCTGACGCAGTAACTGGTGGCAGCCTCTGGCCTGGGGGTTATGAATCGAGCCGGGCACGGCAAATACCTCGCGACCCTGCTCCAGCGCCAGCCGGGCGGTAATCAATGACCCGCTCTGCCGCGCGGCTTCCACCACCAGCACCCCCACCGCCAGGCCGCTGATAATGCGATTGCGGCGCGGGAAATTCCCCGCCAGCGGCGGCGTGCCGGGCGCGAATTCCGACACCAGCGCGCCACGCTGGACAATTTCGTGGGCCAGCTCACGATGGCGGGCCGGGTAGACCCGATCCAGGCCGGTGCCAACCACCGCCACACTGTAGCCGCCACCGGTCAGGGCACCCTGGTGGCTGGCGGCATCAATACCCAGCGCCAGGCCACTGGTGATGGTCAATCCCATGCCACCCAGGTGGCGGGCAAACTCCTGCGCCGTCTCGCGACCGGCCGGAGTCGGGTTGCGGGTACCGACCATGGCCAGTTGCGGCAGCCCGAGACAGTCAGGATCGCCGTACACGTATAACAGTGGCGGGGGATCGGCAATCGCCCGCAAACGGGCCGGATAGCGGGGATCCGTCAGGGTCAGGATATGCGCCCCGGGCTGCGCGGCCCAGGCCAGATCGGCCTCGATCGCGGCCTCGTCCGGGGTCTGCAACGCTGCCACCGTCTCCTCCCGCAGGCCGGCCGCACTCAACGCCGCCGATCCGGCGCCAAGAACCTTCGCCGGGCTGCCAAAACGCTCTATCAGGGAGTAAAAGGTCGCGGGACCGATATGCGGGGCCCGGTGAAGCGCCAGCCAGGGGCGCAATGATTCCTGTCGTTCAGCCATAAGTGTATCCCGACCAACTCCGTTTGGTCCCCCGAAAGCGGCCATCAAGGCCGTTTCGGTTGCATCAGGGGGATTGTATCACCCGACGGGAATTTGAACAGCCCCGCCGTTCACGCCCTCTCAGGGATTGGTGACTTTGTCATTGACGTGCAAGGAGCGGTAGGCCTCCATGACCAGTCCGTAGCTGACTTTCTCGTAGGTACGGAACACCATCAGGATCCCGGCCCGCTCGTCGGGCAAATCCACATGGAAGCCGAGCCAGCTGTCGGGATCGCGGGCGGTGTCCCCGTCCTGATAGATCGCCAGGACATGGCCCGGTTCCAGCCCATCGCGAGTGCCCTTGCTCAGAATCACCACATTATATTGGCCAATCTGGGAAAGGCCGTTGTGCACGGCAATGATATGGCCGTTCATTTCGTCCTCGGGTGGCCGGGGGAAGAAATTAAAATCGAGCGCGTGATCCTCAATCGGCAACAGACGATCGCCGTTGAGCACCTCCTGCGTGGCATTCACGATATTCAGGGTGGTGATATCATCGGCACCGGTTTTACCGCGAACCACGCGCGCCTCCGCCAGCCGCAGGACCTCGTAACCGAGCGTTTCGCCCGTTTCCGGATCCTTGTAGACCCGTCCCGGACGGACCACCTCATAGCGGCCGATCTGCTCATCCTGGATATCCCGGGCATAGATCCTGTTATCGGTCGCGCTGATCAGATGGCCTTCATAGCTGGAAACGATATAGGGGGCATCATCCAGCTCATCCCTGTCGATCACCCGCGGACGCTGCAAGAAGGGCGCGATGATCGAACGGGGGATGGTCGGAATGGCCTTTTCGATCGGCTCGTAGCGCTTGCGCGGTGACAGTTTGATAGTCTCGATGCCCCGCGGCGCTTCGGGAACCACCCCTGCGCTACCTTCCAGCGTCAGATAGGGTTTGCCGTCAGCATCACGATAAAGCACGATCACATCACCGGGATAGATCAGGTGCGGATTGCGAATCTCGGGGTTGATATGCCAGACCTGTGGCCATAACCAGGAATCATTGAGAAAGCGGCCGGCGATATCCCACAGGGTATCCCCTTTTTTGACCACGTAGCGCTCCGGATAATCCGGTTTAAACACCGGCTTTTCGGGTTCGGCACCGGCACCGGGCTCTTCCAGCGTATACGGGGTCGATTCAGGCGCCGGAGCGGACTCGGGCTCCGGCGGCGTCGAGCCACAGGCCGCCAGGCCCGCGCCGAGCAAAACAATCGACAGGAAACGTGTCAAAATCAGGCCAGTCGGTTTATTATCTACCATGAAGGTTCCCCTGTCAGAGGCCGCTTGTTATTCGAGTTTAATCGACCTGGCACCGGGAACAAGCCCGAATCTGACAGGTCTGCAGTCAGTAGTATCACAGTACTATCATAATGTTAGCAGCTTTTTCTACACTCGTACTAGAGAAACGTCACGAAATTATATGGCAATGTTGAATATTTTGAATTATCCCGATGACCGGCTGCGCATCAAGGCGAAGCCGGTGGAGCAGTTCGCCGCCCGCCTGCACCGGCAGATCGACGACATGTTCGAGACCATGTACGCCGCGCCGGGCATCGGTCTGGCGGCGACCCAGGTGGATTTCCACCAGCGTCTGATTGTCATCGACGTTTCCGAGGACAAGAGCCAGCCGCTGGTATTGATCAACCCGGAGATCCTTGAAAAAGACGGTATCCAGCAGATCGACGAAGGCTGTCTCTCCGTGCCGGGCGTGTATGAGCCCGTGGAGCGGGCCGAGCATATCCGTCTCAAGATGCAGGACCGCGACGGCAACCCCGTGGAGATGGAAGCCGAAGGCCTGCTGGCGGTCTGCATCCAGCACGAAATGGACCATCTGGAGGGCAAACTGTTCGTTGACTACCTCTCCGATCTCAAGCGCCAGCGCATCCGCAAAAAGCTGCAAAAACAGCAACGCCAGGCCGGATAAATCCGACAGGTGCCAGGTACTAGTTTCCAGGACCTGGAACCTAGCCCCTGGCGGCGTCTAACAAGTCGCAACACACACCCAGGACACCGATGCCCTCTGAACAACGTCTTGTCTTCGCCGGCACCCCTCAGTTCGCCGCTATTTCGCTGCGAGCCCTGCTCGATGCCGGTCACGAGATTGCTGCGGTGTACACCCAGCCCGATCGCCCGGCCGGGCGCGGACGCAAGCTGCAACCGGGGCCGGTCAAGCGGCTGGCGCGGGAACACGGGATACCGGTCTGCCAGCCGGAGAATTTCAAATCCGACGCCGCCCTGGCCGAACTGGCCGACTGGCAGGCGGAGCGGATGATCGTCGCCGCCTATGGACTGCTGCTGCCGCAACAGGTGCTCGACATTCCGGCCCACGGCTGCCTGAACATCCACGCCTCGCTGCTGCCGCGCTGGCGCGGCGCGGCGCCGATCCAGCGGGCCATTCTGGCCGGCGACAGCGAGACCGGCGTGACCATCATGCAGATGGACGCCGGACTGGATACCGGCGATATGCTGCTCAGGCTGCGCTGCCCGATTGCCCCGGATGAGACCGGCGGCAGTCTGCACGACAAGCTGGCCACGCTCGGTGGCAAGGCGATCGTGCAGGCGCTGGCCAGCCTCGACCAGCTTCAGCCCGAGCCTCAGGACGACAGTCAGGCGACCTATGCCCGCAAGCTGGACAAGGCCGAGGCCCGGATTGACTGGTACAAACCGGCCATCCAGCTGGCGCGCGAAGTGCACGCCTTCAACCCCTGGCCGGTGAGTCACACCCGGCTCGAGGGCGAGGCATTGCGGATCTGGCAGGCCGGGGCGCGGGAAACACCCCCTGCCGCCTCTGACCAAACGCCTGGCACCGTAGTAAGCACTGACTCTGAGGGGATCGGTGTGGCCTGTGGGCAGGGCCTGTTACTGCTGCAACAGATCCAGCCGGCCGGCAGCAAGGCGATGAGCGCGGCTGCCTTCCTCAACGGCCGCCCCGGTCGGCTGCAGGTGGGCATGCGCCTGGGCGACACGCACTGATGAACGTCCGCCTTGCCTGCCTGCGGGTGCTGCAGCAGATCGTCCAGCACGGTCAGAACCTGGATACGGCCCTGGAAGAGATCATCCCGCAGCTGGATCAGGCCCGCGATCAAGGGCTGTTGCAGCACCTCTGCTACGGGGTAATGCGCTGGTATCCGCAACTCGAATTTCTGCTCGGACAACTGCTGCACAAACCGCTGAAGAAAAAAGACGCCGATCTGCGTCTGCTGCTGTTGCTGGGACTGTATCAGTTACGTTTCAGCCGGATCCCGGCCCATGCGGCGGTGGGCGAGACCGTCGCCGTGACCCAAAGCCTCAACAAGGCCTGGGCGCGCGGCATGGTCAATGCGGTACTGCGCAATTATCAACGCCAGCAACCTCAACTCGAGACTAAACTGACGCAGGACGCCCCGGCTCGCACTGCCCATCCCGCCTGGCTGCTGACCCACCTGCAGCAGGCCTGGCCCGGGCAGTGGCCGGCGATCGTCGAGGCCAACAACACCCAGGCACCGATGAGCCTGCGGGTCAATCAGCGTCAGGTCTCCCGCGACACCTATATAAAGCGTCTGGCCGCGGCCGGGCTCGAAGCCCGTGCCGGCGACAGCGGCGTGATTCTCGCCGACCCCTGCCCGGTGGAACAGCTGCCCGGCTTTGCCGAGGGGCATATCTCGGTCCAGGATATCGCCGCTCAGCTGGCCGCGCCGCTGCTGGATCCCCAACCCGGCGAACGGATCCTCGATGCCTGCGCCGCACCCGGGGGCAAGACCGCGCATTTGCTCGAACAGCAGCCCGACGTACAGGAGCTGGTCGCCCTGGACATCGAGCCATCTCGCCTGCAGCGGATCGCACAGAACCTGACGCGGCAGAACCTGCACGCGACACTGCTGGAGGGCGATGCCGCCCGGCCACAGAGCTGGTGGGACGGCCGGCTTTTCGATCGCATCTTGCTCGATGCGCCGTGCAGCGCCACCGGCGTCATTCGCCGCCATCCCGACATCAAACTGCACCGCCGTCAGAGTGATATCCCGACGCTGTGCGCCACACAACATGCTATGCTGTTAGCACTGTGGCCCCTGCTTAAACCGGGCGGCAGCCTGCTGTACGCCACCTGTTCGATCCTGCCGGAGGAAAATCGACAACAGGTGGAACATTTTCTGGCCGCCGTGGACAATGCCCGGCACGATGCCCTGCCGACAGGCTGGGGACATGCTCAGTCGGCAGGGCAACAGATCTTGCCCGGCGAGGATGATATGGATGGTTTTTATTACGCACGTCTGGTCAAGACAAGCTGAGACCGCAACACCGGAGCCCGTCCGCTGGCTGCGCTATCTGCTGCTCGTGACCGCTCTAGGCACTTCCAATCCCGCCGCAGCCGATAACGGTTTTGCAATCCGCTCGGCAGAGCTGACCCTGCGTGATATGGTCTATCACCTGGATGCCCGCATCGACTACCGCCTGTCGCGGGAAGCCGTCAATGCGGTCAAAAACGGGGTACCGCTGATCATCGCCCTCGATATCCGGGTGGATCGCAAGCGCGTCTGGTGGCTGGACAAGGAGCTGGCCACCCTGACCCAGAACTACCTGCTGCTCTATCACGCGCTGACCGAAAAATACGTGATTCACAACCTCAACAGCGGTATTCAGGAAAACTACAGCAATCTGGACACCGCCCTCTGGTCGCTCGGTCAGGTCAATGACCTGCCCCTGATTGACGCCAACCTGCTGGAGCCGGGCGCCGAATACGGCATCGACCTGCGTGCCCGACTGGATATCGAATCCCTGCCGGCACCCATGCGACCACTGGCCTATATTTCAAGTGACTGGCAACTGCAAAGCGACTGGTACTCATGGTCATTGGCTCGCTGATTCGCAAGCTGTTCTCCGGCAGCGCACCGATCATTATTCTGTTCGCCCTGCTGCTGACCTCGCTCTATCTGATGAGCGGCGCTACGCACAACTCGGCGCTGTTCGGCGAGCTCTACTCGCTGATGCTTGGCGTCAATATTATCGCGATACTCTTGTTGCTGGTTCTGATCGGCAAAAGCCTGTGGCAACTGATACAGCAATACCGAAGGAAGGATACGGGTACCCGGCTTACCGCCCGCCTGGTCGTCATGTTTGTCATTCTCTCGGTCACGCCGGTGTCGGTGGTCTATTACTTCTCACTCGACTTTATCAAGCGCGGCATCGACAGTTGGTTCGATGTGCGGGTCGAGAATGCATTGAACGATGCACTGGAACTGAGCCAGGCGTCACTGGGCGTGCGCATGCGCGAGTTACTGCGCGAGACCCAGAACCTGAGCAGTGAGCTGGTTAATACGCCCAACAACCTCGCCGCGCTGAAGCTGAATGAAATCCATCAAAGTACCGACGCCTCCGAACTGACCCTGTTCTCGCGCAACGGCCGCATCATCGCCTCCAGCAACCTGGAGTCGACCCAGCTGTTGCCGGCCCGACTGGATGACACCACCCTGCACATGCTGCGCCAGGGTAACGATGACATCGGCCTGGTCCCGATCAAGGACAGTGGCCTGCACTTTCGGGCCGCGGTGACCCTGCCCGGACCCGATGCGGTCACCGAACCGCGCATCCTGCAGGCCCTGTTTCCGGTGAACGAGCGTATCAATACTCTGGCCGACAGCGTGCAGTCGGCGTTCGGCCAGTACCGGGAAGTGGCTTATCTGCGCACGCCACTGAAATACAGCTTTATTCTCACCCTCTCGCTGGTATTGCTGCTGAGTATTCTGGTCGCCATCTGGGCGGCCTTTTATGCGGCGCGACGCATGGTGCAACCCATCTACGATCTGGTGGAGGGCACGCGCGAAGTGGCCGCCGGCAACTACGACAAACGGTTGCCCCTGCCCGGTAAGGATGAGCTCGGCTTTCTGGTTCGCTCGTTCAACGAGATGACCCACAAGATCGCCATTGCCCAGCAACAGGCCCAGCAAAGTCAACAGCAACTGGAAGCCCAGCACGCCTATCTGGAGGCGGTGCTCGCCAATCTCTCCTCCGGTGTGTTGACCCTGGATAACCAGCACACGCTGAATACCCACAACCTGGCTGCCAGCCAGATCCTGAATCTCGACCTGAGCCGTTATCAGGGCGCGCGACTGGATACGCTGGCCGACGCCGAACCCGCCACCCGGCAACTGGTCGACGCGATCGCCCAGTATCTCGATGCCGGCGAACAGGAATGGCAGGAGCAGGTTACCCTGTTCGGTCCCAACGGCCGCAAGGTGTTGATGTGTCGCGGCACCCCGCTGCCCGACAGCAGCGATCGCGAAAGCGGCAGTATTATCGTCTTCGACGACATTACCGCGCTGATTCAGGCCCAACGCAATGCGGCCTGGGGCGAAGTCGCCCGGCGCCTGGCCCATGAAATCAAAAATCCGTTAACCCCCATTCAGCTGGCTGCCGAACGCCTGCGTCACAAGTATCTGAAAACAATGCCGCAAGACGATGCCGACGTGCTGGACCGTTCCACCCACACCATCGTCCAGCAGGTCGAGGCGCTCAAGGAGATGGTCAAGGCGTTCTCCGACTATGCCCGTATGCCGGAGCTGCAACTGGAAACGCTGGATTTGAACACGATCATTGACGAAGTCCTCGATCTCTATCGCACCAGCAATAACCAGATCCGCTTCACCTTGAAGCTGGATCCCAGCATGCCGCGCATCGAAGCCGATGCCGGCCGCCTGCGTCAGGTGCTGCACAACCTGTTCAAAAACGCGCTGGAAGCGATGGACTATGCCAGGGGCTCCAGGCTTCGAGTCACCACGAAGTGCGCTCATGAGCAGAGCTGCCGCTATGTGGAACTGAAAATCGAGGACAGTGGCCCGGGCATCCCCGATCAGCTGTTTGATCAGTTATTCGACCCTTATGTCACCACCAAACCCCGCGGCAGTGGTCTGGGGCTGGCCATTGTGAAAAAGATCGTCGAAGAGCACGGCGGCATGTTATGGGCGGAGAACAGCCCCACAGGGGGTGCCACGATTATTATCCGCCTGCCGGTGGTTTCCTCCGGCGGTGAAATAAGCGATACAATGGAGCTTGACTCCGAACAATCGATTAACCGCGATGATGATGCAGCCGCCTGAATCCGCCGCCCCTGATCCGACACAGCAGCCTGACACCTCGGCTGCCAGGCCCTATATTCTGGTCGTCGATGACGAGCCGGATATTCGTCAGCTGTTGCGAGAGATCCTTGAGGATGAAGGCTATACTGTCGCGGTTGCCGAAAACGGCGAAGCCGCGCGCCAACAACACCGTCAACGCAGACCGGATCTGATTCTGCTGGATATCTGGATGCCGGACATCGATGGTATCACCCTGCTCAAGGAGTGGAAGGATGATAACCAACTTGGCACCCCGGTGATCATGATGTCCGGCCATGGCACGGTTGAAACCGCTGTCGAGGCCACCCGCCTGGGCGCTTATGACTTTATCGAAAAGCCGATCTCCCTGGCCAAGCTGTTATTGACCATCGAACACGCCCTGGAAACAGACAAACTGCAGCGCGAAAACCAGGGGCTGCGTCGGCACAGTCTGCTGGTGCACGAACCGATCGGCAAAAGCGCTGCCATGCAGACACTGCGGGATCAACTACGGCGCATCGCGGAACATGACAGCTGGGTATTAATGAGTGGCGAACCGGGCTGCGGGATTCATATCGCCGCACGCTATCTACATGATGCCAGCAACCGGCGCGATCGCCCCTTTATCGACGTCAATGTCGCCGGTCTGAACCCCGATAATGCCGCGCACGAACTGTTCGGCTCTGAAAAGAACGGCCTGGTTCATTACGGCTTGCTGGAACAAGCCAGTGGCGGGACGCTGATGTTGTATGATATTGCCGAAATGGATTCGGCCACCCAGGCCAAGCTCTATTCCGCCCTTGATGCACAGAGTTTTTATCGAACCGGCGGGACCCAACCCATCGAATTGCACGCGCGCATCATCGCAGCCACCCACTACGATCTGGAACAGCGGGTGGCCGACGGCCTGTTCCGCAAAGATATGTTTTATCTGCTAAACGTGGTACCGGTGCGTATCCCCGCCTTACGCGAACATCGTGAAGATGTCCCTGATTTGCTTAATTTCTTTACCAACCAGCTGGTCGACCTGGAAAAATTACCTTACCGCAAGTTCACAATGGCGGCCCAGAATCGACTACGCAACTACGACTGGCCGGGTAACCTGCGCGAGTTGACCAACCTGATTCAGCGACTTCTTATTGTCGGCTCGGGCCACGAGATCGATGTCGATGAGATTGACGCCACCCTGGGCGAAGGCGACACAACAACTAACAAACGTGAGGTTGAGGTCAATTATGACCTACCACTTCGCGAAGCACGTGAACAGTTCGAACGTGATTACCTGGAGTATCAGTTACGCAAAGCACATGGCAGTGTCGGCAAGGTAGCCCGGGCGGTCGGGCTGGAACGTACCCATCTATATCGCAAACTGCGTGCACTGGGGATTGATCCAAAAAATATCACTCATGATGGGTAATCCATCAATAAACGTTTTACAATTCCTCCATACAGCCAATAACAAGTACAATACTGGATTTTTATGAAAATCATCATCCTCGGGGCCGGACAGGTGGGCAGTTCCCTGGCAGAAAATCTTGCCAGTGAAGCCAACGATATCACCCTGATCGATCAGCGCGAAGAGGTATTGCAGGGCCTGCAGGACCGGCTGGATCTGCGTACCGTGGTCGGCCACGCCTCCTATCCCGAAGTGTTGCAGCGCGCCGGCGCGGATGATGCCGACATGCTGATTGCCGTGACCGACAGTGATGAAACCAACATGATCGCCTGTCAGATCGCCTATACGATCTTCCATACGCCGACCAAAATCGCCCGGGTCCGGGCCCTGGAATACCTGAAACACAAGAATCTGTTCAGTCCGACAGCCTTGCCCATCGATGTGCTGATCAGCCCCGAACAGTTGATCACCAATTATGTACAAAGCCTGATCAACCATCCCGGCGCCCTGCAAGTCCTCGACTTTGCGGACGGGCTGGTGCAACTGGTCGGCGTTCGCGCCTATTACGGCGGCCCGCTGGTCGGCCATGAACTGCGAACCCTGCGCAAACACATGCCCGCTATCGAGGCACGTGTCGCCGCCATCTACCGCCGTGGCCGACCGATTATCCCCGAAGGCCACACGGTTATCGAGGCCGACGACGAAGTCTTCTTCATTGCCGCCAGCAAGAATATCCGCAAGGTCATGAGTGAACTGCGCCGCCTGGACAAACCCTACAAGCGCATCATGATTGTCGGCGGCGGCAATATCGGCAAGCGGGTAGCCCAGGCACTGGAACGCAATTACCAGGTCAAGCTGATCGATCACAATCCCGAGCGCACCCGAATAATCTCCAATGAATTATCCCGAACCATGGTGCTATGCGGCGATGCCGCCGACGAGGAATTACTGCTGGAAGAGAACATCGATAAAACCGATGTCTTCTGTGCCCTGACCAATGATGATGAGGCCAATATCCTCTCATCCATGCTGGCCAAACGCCTTGGCGCGCGTAAGGCGATTACGCTAATCAACCGTGCCGCCTATGTGGATCTGATCCAGAGCGGCGAAATCGACATCGCCCTGTCACCGCAACAGTCTACCATTGGCAGTCTGCTGGCCCATGTACGTCGTGGTGACGTGGTCAAGGTCCATTCCCTGCGCCGTGGCGCGGCCGAGGCGATCGAGGCGATCGCCCATGGCGATATCAACACCTCGAAAGTCGTTGGTCGTAAAATCGAAGACCTGAAGCTTCCGCCCGGCACCACCATCGGCGCCATCGTCCGCAACAAGGAAGTCATCATTGCCCACCATGACACACTGATCGAATCCGATGACCACGTCATTATGTTCCTGGTGGACAAAGCCCGTATCCCCGATGTCGAGCGCATGTTCCAGGTCAGCATCACATTCATTTAAATAACAAGGTACGAGTTACGAGGGACGAGTGACGAGGAACATGCAATTAATCCACTGCATCACCACAGCTCTATTTATAAGAACCGTCCGTAAACAAGGCAAATACCCCGTGCCTTTTGTTTATCCTCGTCCCTCGTCCCTCGTCCCTCGTCCCTGTTTTTGATTATGCATCTGCTTGTTATACAACGCATCCTGGGTATTCTGCTGATGATCTTCAGCCTGGCAATGCTGCCACCGCTGGTGACCTCGGTGATCTATCTTGATGTAACCTTCGAGGCCTTCTTTTACAGTTTTGCGGTGATCCTCATCAGTGGCATTGTGCTCTGGCTGCCGGTCAAAAACCGCAAACAGGAATTGCGGACACGCGACGGTTTCCTGGTTGTCGCCTTATTCTGGACCACCCTGAGTCTGTTTGGTGCCATTCCTTTCATTCTCGCACCTCAACCGGATATCTCCATCACGGACGCGATTTTCGAGTCCTTCTCTGGCCTGACAACCACCGGCTCGACCATTCTCACCGGCATCGACACCTTGCCTGAATCCATTTTGTTCTATCGACAGCAGCTGCAATGGCTGGGCGGGATGGGGATCATCGTACTGGCGGTGGCCATCATGCCTATGCTTGGGATCGGCGGCATGCAGTTGTATCGCGCCGAAACCCCCGGCCCGGTCAAGGACACCAAGATCACCCCCCGCATCACCGAAACCGCCAAGGCACTGTGGTATATCTATTTGAGCCTGACTGTACTCTGTGCCGCAGGCTACTGGCTGGCGGGTATGAATCTGTTCGATGCGATTGGCCACAGTTTTTCCACCGTCGCAATCGGTGGTTTTTCCACCCACGATGCCAGCATGGGCTATTTTATCGACAAGCCCATGATTGAGGTGGTGGCAATCATTTTCATGTTCTTATCCGGTATTAACTTCGCCCTGCATTTTGCCGCCTGGCGCTATCGCTCAGTAGCATCTTACTTTGTTGATCCCGAATTCAGGGCTTATGTTCTTATCCTGCTAGTAGTTGCATTGGTTACTGTATTTTACCTGTATTACGAGGGCGTCTTCGACGGCATCGAACGCAGCCTGCTGCATGGGATATTCCAGACCGTCTCCATCGGCACCACCACCGGCTTCACCACCCACCAATATCATCTGTGGCCCGGCTTTTTGCCGGTGCTGCTGTTGTTCGTCAGTTTTGTCGGCGCCTGTGCCTGGTCCACCGGCGGCGGTATGAAGGTGATTCGCTTTCTGCTGCTAATCAAGCAGGGCTCACGCGAAATTATGCGGATTATTCATCCCAACGCCGTAATCCCCATCAAAATCGGCGGCAAACCTGTCTCCCCCCGGATCATTGATTCCATCTGGGGTTTCTTCTCCGCCTATGTGGCCGTGTTTGCTATTATGCTGCTGATCCTGATGATGACCGGACTGGATCAGATCACCGCCTTTTCCGCCGTCGCCGCCACCATGAACAACCTTGGTCCGGGGCTGGGTGAGGTGGGTAGCAACTATGCCTCTCTAAGCGATAGCGCCAAATGGATTCTCTGTTTTGCCATGCTGCTCGGTCGCCTCGAAATCTTCACCCTGCTTGTTCTACTGACTCCCGCCTTCTGGCGCCGCTAATCAAATATTCAAACAATCCAGAATTCAAAATTAAACATTCAAAATTCAAAATTTCCGCATGCTCTCTGCGGTAATACATTATTGTTTTTTGTTTTATCTCCCCCTATCCTTGTGCCATGTCCATGATTAACAACCTCGAAAAAATGCTCACCGACGGCCAGGACAGTCTGTTGCTGCGGTTCGGGCTTGGCCAGGCCTACCTGAAGGAACAACAACCCGCCAACGCTATCCCACATCTACAGCGCGCCCTGCAGTTCGATGGTGACTACTCGGCCGCATGGAAACTGCTGGGCCAGGCCCATGCCGACAGCGGCGATCACCAGCAGGCGATCGCCACCTATGAAAAGGGCATCGAAGTGGCGGAAAAGAAAGGCGACATGCAAGCCGCCAAGGAAATGCGGGTTTTTCTCAAGCGACTGCTGAAAGAGTAGGCTGTAGAATTAAAAATAAGTGTGCCAATCTGGCTGCTCTCGGCCAGGAGCAGACATTCAACGCCCACATAAAAGGCGCGAGCTTGCGAGCGTCCGTCGACCGAAGGGAGCGAAGTTAATGTGATTGTTAAGTTCCATTCTTCGACTTAATCTTCTCGCATATTATTTCGATCTCGTCATTATGAGGATACAGTGCCGTTTTCGGAATAGCATGAAAATCTTTATTCCAGAAGCCTTTTTTCGGTATTTCAAACTTGGCTATTAGTCTCCTACCAAAATCGAGAAACGGCTGCTTCCTTTTAACACGGGATGGAAATGAGCCCAGCAAGTATCCTTCTTGGAAATGAGGACGCAATGCTTCAGCTGGGCATGCACTTAGCAACCTTACGTTTAACAACTCTTCCTCTGTTGAGTAGGAAATGGTTCCGTTCGGGTATGGAAAGGCAAAAACAAATATATTGGCAGTATCGACTGCATCATTTAGAGCAAAGGAAGCTGCCACGCGAAGTGAATGAGTAAAATCCAACAAAGGAGTTTGGCAAACCTCATAGTGCTGAAGAATCGACCATGGTAATTCAGGGAATTTCTTCAACTTATTGATGCTATCAATATCTAACTCATCTAGTTTTATAAGCAGGTCATTAGTGCACTTTTCTAGTTTATTGTATCTTTCTTCTAGCTCTCTTGTAGACAACGAGCGACCCGGTGATCTGAAAAGCGTGGGATAGAATGAACTTGAGCCAGAATTTAGCTTGTAGTCTTTGAGTTGCCCGCGGAAAAATAGACTATAATCCGGATTGTGATTTGCAATTTTTGCTACAGCTTGGACCAATTCTCTAAAGCTAAAGATTTTGGCGGGAATACTTTCACGAATTTCCTTGTTCGTGAATTGTACCCCACTAACAAACGACAGGTGACACCATAGTTTTGTGTTGCCGAGATTTCTCAACTTATCTCCTGATTAAGCACTTAACGACTAAGCTGAGGGGCGCATGCCGCATCGCGGCGCGCGCACCAGACAAGCGCGTTGTTATGCGTAATTTTTACTATGAACGCATTTTGTGAGACCACTCTTTAATATCTCTTTGTTCATTTTTAATAAGTCGAACTCGCCACAGGAAATCAGAAAGTAATATTGCCACCTCAGCACTAAACCGCGCTTTTGCATCAGAAGTTTCTTTATGCTCCTCTGGGCCTAACCACGGCAAGTTATTACACAGGTCTATGATTTTTTGTGTTTTAAAACTTACACCTTTCCAACTATGGCCGAATTCATTACGTATTTTTCTTATTATATTTAGTTCGCTAAATTCATTATCTTGTATAAGACCAAGAGAATATGCTGCTTTAATGCGTGCTGAGTAGGTGCCGATCGGGGCGTTAAAGCCAAATAGCAGATCGTCTGTTTCTTTTACCTCAGCGAAAAATGCTTTTAGCATTTCACCTAACCTCTCATCGAGATATGCTCCTGCCGTTAGTACGGCACCCCGATCACTCTCGCCGTTAAATTCTGCTAAGAATTCTGATAGTTCCTTTATCTCAGGCTCTGTTTTTTTCATGGTTGTTTATTATTGTTGCGCATAAAGTAAATGGGGTCGGTAACAAACGAGAAGCATTTTCATTAGTATTTATCGCCTTCCCATTTCCTGCAATGCCGCTCTGCGTCGGTCAGCGCCCATCAGAATTTGTCGCATACTTGGTGATCCTGTCACCACCGGGAGAACCGACCATGACCTACCGTACCGAGTTTCCACATTACGCTGGACCCTGGAACAAGGGTAGATTAGTTGGCCTGAAGCCGCCACTGAAAATCCGTGAAATCTCGGCAATCCGTATCCGCCTTCAGTAGGCTACAAGGTGAGAGAACTGGCCCTATTCAATCTAGCCCTGGACAGCAAATTGCGCAGCTGTGACCTCGTCAGGCTCAGGGTGCGAGACATCGCTCACGGCACCCAGGTATCTAAACGCGCCATGATCCTGCAACAGAAGACGCAACAGCCCGTTCAATTCGAAATAACCGAGCAGACTCGTCAGGCACTTTCGGCCTGGATCGACCAGTCACAACTGTCCAGTGGCGATTATCTCTTCCCGAGTCGGATGAAGAGATCGCCGCATCTTTCAACCCGACAATATGCGCGGATCGTGCGATCGTGGATTGCCGATATTGGGTTGGATCCAGCTGACTATGGGACGCACTCGCTACGACGTACCAAGGCGACATTAATCTATCGACGCACGAAGAATCTTCGGGCGATTCAACTGCTACTCGGTCATACCAAGCTGGAGAGCACCGTTCGCTACCTGGGTATCGAAGTGGATGACGCGCTAGAGCTGGCGGAACAAACTGAGATCTAATCGGAGCTGGTCGGTGAGTAGCCAGGTACGGTCACTTACCGGCCAGAAGCCGACATTCAACTACAAAATATGCAACGCGGCTTTGCCGTGTCCGAGAGAGCAATAGCGAACGACATGATTTTCTTGTTAGGCATTATTTTTCTCTTCTAAATATGCTGCCATCATTTCCCAATCTTCAGAGATATTCTTTAAACCTCTTTTATTTTGGGATTGTTGTGAAGGATGGGCTTGAAAGAATACTTTTGATTTGTCTGCAAAGAAAGATTGCATAACCGCCTCTTCCATATTCTATCAAAGGGTTAGAGCGCTTGAAATATAAGATTGTCAGACTTCAAGTGCTCTGACCCCATGATCCTCTCATGATCGCTCGCTGCCCACGTACTCACTGAAAAGTCGCTCAATTTGAGTCTCCAGCAATATTTGGTTGCAACGCTCTAGAAAGGAGTAAACTTCTAACAATAGAAATACGTTATCTTTAATGCTGTAGTAATTTATGGGCTCTTGAAGGTCACGAAGCCTATCCGTGTATGACTGTAGCTTTATATATTCTATGGCTTCTGAAAGCCCTTTTGACTCGAAATCTTTTAACGTCGCTTCAATTTCAAAAGGCGCCAACTCAGTATACAAGCCAGAAATTCCAGAAAAACTGTCAACAATCTTACTTGTCGAATCACCTTCATCGTAGTCACTAGAAGCAGCAGACATTCCTAGCAATTGACTCAGCGCGCGGTTGAGCTCTTCATGGCTCATTGAGAGCTTCGCTTGCCTTTCCTTGTAATAATCAAACAAATGTTCTCGGGCTTTGAACTCATGGCCTTTCGTTATTTCCTGTAACTTTATTTCATACTGGATCTTAGTGGCTTTGTAGGTAGCGAAAGCAGCAATTATAGCTGGACCAAGAATCTTTATCGCGTCTAGAGATACCGTCTCTATAAGTCTAACCACTTCCGCATCCATATCCGATTTCCTATACGTATAACGTTAATGCTATGCAGCGCGACGACAAAAGCGTCCGAACGAGCGCATTGTTATACGCTCATTGCTTTACTGATTGATTACAATAAGGATGAGTAAGCTGTGTATTATCGGAGGCACCCAAGCCACCATCCCTCACTCGCTCTATATGATCGTATGGAATCAAAGGGCTTTGATCCCTTAAATTCCGATATGATATAGGTATAACGACATCAGGTTCCTCTAGGTGCAGCCATATGCTTCCCCTCGAATTGCCGAACCCGACGTTCCGGTTGATTTAGTGACAATATGTACAGTATTAGCACCCATATCCGCTGCTCGATTACGAATTTCTCGCATTGCATTTTCCTCCGCCGCACCTTGGCCTGCAAGACCGCCATTAAAATGATCAGTGCCTTTTACTTGCCCTACGTATGAACAGTTGCGAACAACATCAGGATTAGATGTAAGTCTCACTTTAGAGCCTTCTGGCGACAAACTTACCGTAATGCAACCCGTTAGCAACAAAGCAACCATCAAGAATGGAACTATAATTATTTTCATAGACTAATACTCCTAAAAATCACCAAACTAAATTGGAACCAGTACACAATATCATTGTAAATGGAGTCAATGACATACTAGAAATATTTCATTAGTGTTTATCGCTGCCTCATTGCCTGCAATGGTCGCGGTAGGAATACCGGTTACCCAGTACCCCCCGCGCAGATCCCAGCGTGCGCTACTAACGCACTGGGCTCCTCCCTCGAGTACGAACGTCAAAGCGGTAACAAGGATGAGGATGTAGCAACCGGATTTTAGGAAAGAAACGAGTGGTGATACGCATGAATTTATTCCAACTCATAAAAGCTTTTTGGCTTCGAGATCTAATACGTTGTAGCCAAAGTCGGCGCACTTCGCTATAGAAAAGCCAAATGCTAGAGTCATTTCCCGACACCGAAAAGTAATTCAAGTGGCCTTGTAGCACCCTTTGAATCCATTTTCCCGTCTTGGGAATTGAATCATGCCATCGCCTGCGCAACTCTGCTTTAATAAGCTTCAGCGTTGCACGCATACGCTTTTTGATCGTCTTACGCCCAATAACAAACGCGCCGTTCTTTCTAGACCGCGTACAGAAATGCGTAAAACCAAGGAAGTCGAATGTTTCCGGCTTCCTTTCACCTAAACGCTTCCTATTCTGTATCGCATACCTTCCGAAACGGATCAGCCTCGTTTTATCTGGGTGTAAGACCAAATCAAACGCTTTCAAACGTTCCTTAACGTCAACCAGAAATGACTGCGCAACGTGTTCGTGTTCAAAACCAAACACACAGTCATCTGCATAACGTACAACGATCATATCACCGTTGGCCTGTTGGCGGCGCCATTTTTGACTCCACAAATCGAGCACATAATGCAGGTAAATGTTCGCAAGAATAGGCGAAATTACCGCTCCTTGCGGCGCTCCCTGATCACTGCTCTCTCTATGATGGCCATTCATGACACCCACTTTCAGCCACTTCGCGATAAGTCGAAGCAGTCGTTTGTCTCCGATTCGGTGTTGGAGAAATCGCATCATCCAATCATGGTTCATGGCATCAAAGAACTTCTGAATATCTGCGTCCAACACCCAATTCACTCGCTTTCTATAGATCCCGGTACTAAGAGCATCTAGCGCATCATGTTGGCTACGCCCTCGACGGAATCCATATGAGAATCCCATGAAGTTATCCTCAAAGATCGCTTCCAGCACATAAACCACAGCTTGTTGGACTATCTTATCCTCCAGGCATAAGATACTCAGAGGTCTTTCTGAACCATCTGCCTTTGGGATCATTGTCCGCCTGGCAGGTTGGGCTCGGTAGTTACCTTTGTGTATCCGGTTATGAAGATTTGTAAGCTGATCAGAAAGGTTTTCCCCATAGGACCGCCACGTCACACCATCAATCCCCGGAGCAGAGTTTCTTTTTAGTGCAAAATAGCTTTGCTCCAGGAGTTCCACGCTGATGTGATGTAGCAATGCTGTGAACTGTCCATCCTTCCTTGATGAGACTGTAAATAATTCTGTGTAACTGCCCGCTTAGAACTGCTCCGGCATTCTGTCCGGGAATTCAATCATAAAGCGATTGAGCGCGTTCTTCCAATGGTGAATGGGCATGGTCCATTTTTTCGATGCCGCCTGGATGGCCAGGTAGACGACCTTGAGGGCGGATTCATCGTTAGGGAAAACCTTGCGATTTTTGACCGCCTTGCGGATCACGCTGTTCAGTGATTCGATGGCGTTGGTCGTGTAGATCACCCGACGGATGTCATCCGGATAGTCGAACAGGGTAATCAGGTTGGGCCAGTGTCGCCGCCAGCTGGCACTGATCGACGGGAACTGATCATCCCAGCGAGCCGCAAAGGCGTCGAGCTCCTGCTCGGCTTCGGCCACCGTCAGGGAGGTGTAGATCTTTTTCAAATCCGCGGCGACCGCCTTGCGCTGTTTCCAGGCCACGAACTTCAGCGAGTTGCGCACCATGTGGACGATACACAGCTGGATTTTTGTTTTGGGGTAGACGGTATTGATCGCCTCGGGGAAGCCGGTCAGACCGTCCACGGCGGCGATAAAGATATCCCGGACACCCCGCTGCTGGAGTTCGGTCAACACGGACAACCAGAACTTAGCCCCCTCGTTCTCATTGAGCCAGAGCCCCAGCAGTTCTTTCTGGCCGTCCAGGTTGATACCCAGCGCCAGATAGATGGCCTTGTTGCTGACCCGCTTGTCCTGGCGGATCTTGATGTGGATGCAGTCCAGATAGACGATGGGATAGATCTCGTCCAGCGGTCGGCACTGCCACTGCTGCACTTCCTCAATCACCTGCGCGGTGACCTGGGAGATGAGCGTAGGGGAAACCTCGACGCCGTAGAGCTCTAGTAGCATGGCAACGATATCGCGGGTACTCATGCCCCGACTGTAGAGCGCCAGGATTTTATCGTTGAACATCGGCAGACGCGTCTGCCCCTTGGGAATAATGAGCGGCTCAAACTCGCCGTTACGGTCTCGAGGCACATCGAGGGTCAGTGCGCCCTGTTCGCCTTTGAGGGTTTTGGCGCTATACCCGTTACGGCTGTTGCCGGTGTTGTGGCCGGCTGTGGCGTGCTTGGGATAGCCGAGATGGTCAGTCATCTCGCCTTCGAGCATGGCCTCAAAGGCTTTTTGCTGAAGCTGCTGGGTCAATGCGGCAAGCTGTTCTGGCGTTTTGACTGCCTTGACCAGTTCTTCAAGCTGCGGGTCGAGATCGGTTTTGGTTTTTGTTCTTCTGCTCATGTGTCTTCTCCTTTATTATCAAGGGTATGGGACTTTGAGCAGTTACACAATTTAATTTACAGTCTCTCCTTGATCGCGCCGCTTGGCGCACACCAGCCAGTCCAAGCGACGCGATACCCCGGCTCTGCGTCCGGACCGCGGTCGTCTGACCAGTGTTCCTCTTGGGCAAAGCCCTTCCCTCCACGACCTCCGCCGAGAGTTGCCTCTCTTTGTTCGGTAGCATCTTCAGTACTATGGCTTTGTCCGACTTCTCATCTGCGTTCATATTTATTGCTCAGTTATTACCTTAATAAATCGGCT
Source organism: Thiohalophilus sp. (assembly GCF_034522235.1). NCBI lineage: Bacteria > Pseudomonadati > Pseudomonadota > Gammaproteobacteria > Thiohalomonadales > Thiohalophilaceae > Thiohalophilus > Thiohalophilus sp. The sequence continues at coordinate 115,049 of NZ_JAXHLN010000003.1, forward strand.
CGGTATGCCCACCGGGCACAGATGAGACCTCCCAGGTTCCGTACAAAGGACTTTTCCACATGCATGAGGTCTACGACTGCGCGAGGTCCGATGTCATACTGGCCAATAACGCATGACTCGATGTTGCTTTCTCTTCAGCAGTAGGAGATCAGCACCTCGGAGTTCGACCCATTTCGCAGCTCGATACTCAGCCTATGGTTTCCCCTGTGAACGCTTCACGTTTACACTCACGTGCAGCCGCGCATCACTCGGGGCTGTGGCGGTTGGCTAAACCTTACCCCATGGAGGACTTCCACCTCCTATCCTTTGCCAGCTTGTCCTGGCGCACACCGCTTCGGGTCGATAGCCGTCACCCTTTATCCTAGATCACCATAACGCTCAAACATATCAGGGATAACCCGCAGCTGTGCCTTGACCATGTTCCGGCCAGCCCGTATGCCGCGAATTTTCAACTATAAAATCAAATGAAATCAGAAAGTTATGACTACTGGAGGCATTTATACCAATGTATACCGCTGTATAACGGCTGCACGCAAGTTCTGGTAATAAATCAGCCGCCGCGTTAGTGGATGGATGAGACAGGGCGGTCCGGGGTAAGGGGGGATGGCGGGGATGAACCAAATAACTATGTTTAAAAACAATCACCTGGTGCAATCCTGCACAATAAGCTAAATATGGCAACACAGAAAAAGCTAAAAATTGCACAGAACCGAACTCTTTGCAGAGCTCCTGGCTAATCTCGGTCTGACCAGCCTCTAAACGGACCAAATAATTGCTTCTTCGGATAACTCATTTTTAATCAATTACTTAACTACACCCGCTGAGGTAAGAACTTTTTTATTCAGGTAAAGACTTTATTTTCCAGGTAAGAACATTTTTTTCCCCGGACATTAAGACGAATTTCAGGATTTTCGTCATTCGACGGTCACGCTTTTGGCGAGATTGCGCGGCTGGTCCACGTCGGTACCCTTGAGTAACGCCACATGGTAGGCCAGCAATTGCAACGGTACGCTATAAATAATGGGTGAGATGGCGATATCTACCGGTGCAATCTCCAGGATCGTAACCCCTTCGTCGGCACTCATCCCCGCGTTCTGATCGGCAAATACAAACAACTTACCGCCGCGGGCACGGACTTCCTGAAGGTTGGATTTGAGTTTATCCAGCAGTTTATCGTTGGGCGCGACGGCGACGATCGGCACGTTGGCATCGACCAGGGCAAGCGGACCGTGCTTCAGCTCGCCGGCGGGATAACCTTCGGCATGGATGTAGGAGATCTCCTTGAGTTTGAGTGCGCCCTCCAGCGCCACCGGGTACATCATGCCGCGACCGAGAAACAGGGCATGCTGCTTATCGACAAATTGCTCCGCCAATTGCCTGATCTCGCCGTCCAGCTTGAGGACCTCCTCGATCATTCCCGGCAGATGGCGCAGCTGATCCACGACCTTGGCTTCCAGTTCTTCGGACAAGCCATGGCGGCGCGCCAGTACTACCAATAATAATAGTATCGCTACCAGCTGCGTGGTGAAGGCCTTGGTAGAGGCCACACCGATCTCGGGACCTGCCCGGGTCATCAGTGAGAGCTCCGACTCACGCACCAGCGAACTTTCCGGCACATTGCAGATCGCCAGGGTATGTTCGTAACCCAGTTCCTTGGCCAGGCGCAGCGCCGCCAGGGTGTCGGCGGTCTCGCCGGACTGGGAAATGGTGATAAACAGGGTATCGGGCTGGACGACGTGCTTGCGATAACGAAACTCGCTGGCAACCTCGACATTGCATGGCAGGCTGGTAACTGATTCGAAACCGTATTTGGCAATCATTCCGGCGTGATAGCTGGTCCCGCAAGCGACAATCTGCACATTGCGTACCTGCTCGAAAATGGTCGCCGCTTTCGGGCCGAAGCTGGCTTCCAGTACCTTGTCTTCACTCAACCGGCCTTCGAGTGTTTCGGCAATGGCCTGCGGCTGCTCATAAATCTCTTTGAGCATGTAATGCGCATACTCGCCTCGCTCGACTGCATCGCTGCTGAGTTTGCTCTCATGCACCGGGCGACTGACCGGCTGGCGCCGGCTGTCATAGATCTCGACACCATCGCGGCCAAGCACCGCGACATCACCTTCCTCGAGAATATAAAAACGGTTGGTGACGGGTAACAGCGCGGCCATGTCCGAGGCAATGAAATTCTCCTCCTCGCCGATGCCAATGACCAACGGTGAGCCGCGTCGCGCCGCCACCAGTTTGTCCGGCTCCGCGTTATACACCACACCCAGAGCATAGGCGCCATCCAGATCATCCACCGTATCCTGCACGGCCAGTAACAGATCCTTGCCCTGATTGAGATGTTTATGCAGTTGGTGAACGATTACCTCGGAATCGGTATCCGAGGTAAACAGATACTCCTCGGCAATCTGGGCATGCTTGAGGCCCTCGAAATTCTCGATGATGCCGTTATGCACCAGTGCAACCGACTGCTTGCAGATATGCGGATGGGCATTGTGCGTAGCCGGCTCACCGTGAGTCGCCCAGCGGGTATGTCCAATGCCGATATGTCCCGCCGCCGGGGTCTTCTCCAGCTCTTTTTGCAGATTGGCAATCTTGCCCACCGTGCGCACCCGGTTCAGACAGGCCTTTTCGTCCAGTACCGCCACGCCGGCGGAATCATAGCCGCGATACTCCAGTCGCCTTAGCCCTTCGACCAGGATCGGGGTAATGTCACGGTTTGCAATAGCGCCAACGATTCCACACATACAATCAGTTCCTAGCTGCTAGGTCCTAGTCACTAGAACCTTTTTTAGTCGGTCGCTTCCAGCCCATCACAGTTTTCTGTTTGGTCCGGCTCAGGGTCAGGGTGTTTTCCGGGGCATCGCCAGTCAGGGTCGTGCCGGCGCCGATGGTGGCGCCGTCACCGATCTTCACCGGCGCCACCAGCTGACAGTCGGAACCAATGAAGGCGTCATCGCCGATTTCGGTGCGGTGCTTGTTGGCGCCGTCGTAGTTGCAGGTGATCACGCCGGCACCGATGTTGCTGCGCTCGCCAATGGTGGTATCGCCGACATAACTCAGGTGATTGATCTTGCTGCCTGCGCCGACCTGGCTGTTTTTCAGCTCGACGAAATTGCCGATATGGGTCTGCGCCGCCAGCTCAGTGCCAGGACGAATCCGGGCAAAGGGGCCGATACGGCTGCCGGCACCGATACGGGCGTTTTCGATCACGCTCATGGGCAGCACCTGCACGCCGTCGGCCAGCTCGCAATCCTTCAGCACGCAATTGGCACCCACCGACACGTTATCACCGAGTGTGACGCTGCCCTCAATGATGACGTTGATATCCAGTGTTACGTCCTGGCCACTGCTCAGCTTGCCGCGGATATCGAAGCGCTGCGGATCGGCCAGCGTGACACCCTGCTGCATCAAGCGTTCAGCCTGCTGCTGCTGATAGATGCGCTCCAGTTGCGCCAGTTGCTGGCGGCTGTTGACGCCCAGCACCTCAAAAGACTCGGCGGGATGGCTGACGCGTACGGCAATCCCGTCATTCACCGCCATGGCAATAATATCAGTCAGGTAGTATTCACCCTGGGCGTTGTTATTCTCCAGGCACCCGAGCCAGGCTTTCAACTTGCCGCCATTGACGGCCAGGATGCCGGTATTCACCTCGCTGATACGCCGCTGATTATCATCGGCATCCTTGTGTTCGACAATCGCCGTCACCTGCCCGTGTTCATCACGCACGATACGCCCGTAACCGGTTGGATCCTCCAGGTGGACAGTCAATAAACAGAGCTCGCGATCGGCATATTCGGTCAACAGGGCCAGGGTCTCCGCCGACAGCAACGGGACATCGCCATAGAGCACCAGGACGATATCGTCATTCTCCACCTCGGGCAATGCCTGCATCACGGCATGACCCGTGCCCAGTTGTTCCGCCTGCAGAACCCAGTTGATGGCAGGATCGGCAATCTGTTGCGGCACCTGCTCGCCACCGTGACCGTAGACCACGCTCAGTTTGGCCGGCAGCAATTCGCGCGCTGTGTCTATCGTATGTTGCAACATGGGCTTGCCGGCCAGTGGATGCAGCACCTTGGGCAGTCCGGAACACATGCGAGTACCCTGCCCCGCAGCGAGGATGACGATATTCAGTTGAGATTTGCCCATGACAGAGATTGTAGCGCGCCGGACGAATTAATTCAGCGTGGGCTTTTGCGTGGGGGCGTCCGTCGGTTGGCCCGTACCGATCCCCTGCTCGGAGGCATCGCGAATGCCCAGGATGTTGATGATAAAGACCACTGTCTTGCCGACAAACGGCGGATTCCCGTCAAACTCGATGCGCCCGTCCTCGATTCGGGTCACGCGCATGGTCACACTCTCGCCGGCGGCGTCATTGAACGTGGCTTCGGCACCGAGCCGCTGATACTCGCGGGGAACATTCTTCATATCATCGGAAAAAGTCAGACCCGGGTCATAATGACCAAACCCCTCTTCCGGGGTCAGGGTCACCTTCACTACATCCCCCACCTGGTGGCCCTCCAGCGCCTGGATCACCCTGGGAAACATCCGCTCATCCTGATCGTGCAGGTAGTCGTGGGGGATATCGGACTGCTCAAGGACCTCGCCGGCCTCATCGGTAATCGTGTAAACAAAAGTCACGATTTTATTTTTTTCCACCCGTTCTTCAGCCATGACACCTTCTCTTGATCATAAACGAAGCTGGACAGTGCAATCTAAACAACTGTTCCAGATTCATGCGTACCTTATACTCTGGCTAATTCTGCAGGTCACGCTGGCGCCAGCCTGCGTGACACCCGGCCAATACGTAGAATGTCAGGTAGCGCTGCGCCATCCCCAAAATAGCAAAGGGGCAGTATAACAACTGCCCCTTTGCTCTGACACATCCATTGTCGGGTGACGATCAGCGTTTTTTGCGCATCTTCTGGATCGTCTGCAGCTGGGCGACCGCCTCGGCCAGCTGGGCCTGGGCCTCGGCCAGCTCCATTTCGCCGGAGCGATCCTTGAGCTCCTGCTCGGCGGCCTGCTTGGCTTCCAGGGCCGCGGCTTCGTCCAGGTCGTGAGCCCGCACGGCGGTATCCGACAGCACGGTCACGTGATGCGGCTGAACCTCGAGGATCCCGCCGGAGACGTAGAAGCTTTCCTCCTCGCCACCCTCTTTGGTCACGCGGACCTCGCCGGGCTTGAGGGGGGACAGCAGCTGGGTATGGCGGGGATAGATCCCCACCTCACCGGTGCTGGCCGGCGCCACCACGACTTCCGCCGTGCCGGAGAAAATCGCCGCTTCGGCGCTTACGATATCAAGATGCATGGTCATGGCCATGTTTCACTCCTCGCCCGCTTAAAGGGACTTGGCTTTTTCCAGGGCTTCGTCGATGGTGCCAACCATGTAGAAAGCCTGCTCCGGGATGCTGTCGTATTCCCCGTCGACAATCCCTTTAAAGCCACGAATGGTGTCTTTCAGGGAGACATATTTACCCTGCGCACCGGTAAACACTTCCGCTACGAAGAACGGCTGGGAGAGGAAGCGCTGGATTTTACGCGCGCGGGACACGGCCAGCTTGTCTTCTTCAGAGAGCTCGTCCATCCCCAGAATGGCGATGATGTCCTTCAGCTCTTTATAGCGCTGCAAGGTTCCCTGGACCGAACGAGCCACGTCGTAGTGCTCGTCACCGATAACCAGCGGGTCCAGCTGGCGGGAGGTGGAATCGAGGGGATCCACCGCCGGGTAGATACCCAGCTCGGCGATCTGACGGGAGAGTACCAGAGTCGCGTCCAGATGCGAGAAGGTGGTCGCCGGTGACGGGTCGGTCAAATCGTCCGCGGGAACGTAAACGGCCTGGAACGAGGTGATGGAACCGGTCTTGGTAGAGGTGATGCGTTCCTGCAGCACGCCCATCTCCTCGGCCAGTGTCGGCTGATAGCCCACCGCAGAAGGCATACGGCCCAGCAGGGCGGAGACTTCGGTCCCGGCCAGGGTGTAACGGTAGATGTTATCGATAAACATCAGTACGTCACGGCCTTCGTCACGGAAGTACTCGGCCATGGTCAGACCGGTCAGGGCGACACGCAGACGGTTACCCGGCGGTTCGTTCATCTGCCCGTAAACCAGGGCAACCTTGTCGAGTACGCCCGATTCGGTCATTTCGTGATAGAAGTCGTTACCTTCACGAGTCCGTTCGCCCACACCCGCGAACACGGAGTAACCGCTGTGTTCCATGGCGATGTTACGAATCAGCTCCATCAGGGTAACGGTCTTGCCCACACCCGCGCCCCCGAACAGCCCGATCTTGCCGCCCTTGGCGATGGGCATGACCAGGTCGATAACCTTGATCCCGGTTTCGAAAATCTCGATGCCGGTGGCCTGTTCGGCATAGGTCGGCGGCTTGCGATGAATCGGCATGGCGTCGTCGGCACCGATCGGACCCTGTTCGTCCACCGGATTACCCAGCACGTCCATGATGCGACCGAGGGTCTTGAGACCCACCGGCACGGTGATCGGCGCGCCGGTATTGGTCACCGCGGTTTCACGCTTGATCCCTTCCGAGCTGCCCATGGCGATGGTCCGTACCACGCCGTCGCCCAGCTGCTGCTGAACTTCCAGCGTCAGGCCGGTTTCCTCGACTGTCAGTGCGTCATACACTTTCGGCATCCGGTCACGCGGGAATTCCACGTCGATGACCGCACCGATGATTTGTACGATTTTTCCAGAACTCATTGTCAGTTCCCCTGTAACTTTGCTTAAAATCTGTTATACCGCCGCGGCGCCCGATACGATCTCGGACAATTCCTGGGTGATGGCGGCCTGGCGGGCCTTGTTATAGACCAGCTGCAGGTCATCAATCAGGTTGCCGGCATTGTCGGAAGCGGCCTTCATGGCCACCATCCGGGCTGCCATTTCACAGGCGACGTTTTCCACGACACCCTGATAAACCTGGGACTCGATATAGCGCACCAGCAAGCCGTCGAGTACTTCCTTGGCATCCGGTTCGTAAATGTAATCCCAGTGGTATTCGAGCTGTTCATGCTTCTCGGCAGAAGCCACCGGCAGCAACTGTTCAATCGTCGGCTGTTGGGTCATGGTATTGACGAAGCGGTTATAGACCACGAACAGGCGATCGATTTCGCCGTTATCGTAGGCATCCAGCATCACCTTGACGGTGCCAATCACATCGGTCAGCGACGGGGCGTCACCCAGATGGGTGGTCTGCGCTTTAATGTTGCCGGTCAGTCGCTTGAAAAAACCCAGTGCCTTCTGGCCAACGGTACAGAAGTCCATCTCGACATTCTGGTCCTGCCACTGCTTCATGTCCTTGAGCACGACCTTGAACATGTTGTTGTTCAGGCCGCCGCACAGACCGCGGTCGGACGAGATGATGATGTAACCGACCCGCTTGACCTCGCGCTCCTGCAGATACGGATGGTGATACTCGGGATGGGCGAAGGCCAGATGATCGATAACGCCCCGCATCTTGTCCGCGTAGGGACGTGAGCTGGACATCCGATCCTGAGCCTTGCGCATCTTGCTCGCCGCCACCATTTCCATGGCGCTGGTGATCTTCTGCGTATTTTTAACGCTGTTGATCTGAGTGCGTATTTCTTTGCCGCTCGCCATCGCGATAAACCCCGCTTACCAGGTACTGGTGGCTTTGAATTTTTCGATTGCTGCCTTCATGGTCGCTGCAATCTCGTCGTTGTAGTCGCCGCTGTCATTGATTTGCTTGAGCAGATCCGACTGGTTCGACCGCAAATAGGCCAGCATGGCCTGTTCGAAGTCGACCACCTTTTTGACATCCACGTCATCCAGGAGGCCTTCACTGGCGGCGTACAGAGAGAACGCCTGTTCGACCACACTCATCGGCGCATACTGCTTCTGCTTCATCAGCTCGGTTACGCGTTGACCCCGTTCGATCTGCTTGCGGGTGGACTCGTCCAGATCCGAAGCAAACTGGGCGAAGGCCGCCAGCTCGCGATACTGGGCCAGCATCAGGCGCACACCGCCACCCAGCTTCTTGATGATTTTGGTCTGGGCGGCACCACCGACACGGGAAACCGACAGACCGGCGTTGATGGCCGGGCGGATACCCGCGTTGAACAGATCCGATTCGAGGAAGATCTGACCGTCGGTGATGGAGATCACGTTGGTCGGGACGAAAGCGGAGACGTCGCCGGCCTGGGTTTCGATGATCGGCAGCGCGGTCAGAGAACCGGTCTTGCCTTTGACTTCACCATTGGTGGCCTTTTCGACGAATTCCTCGTTAACCCGCGCGGCACGTTCCAGCAGACGGGAGTGCAGATAGAAGACGTCACCGGGATAGGCTTCACGACCCGGCGGACGACGCAGCAACAGGGAAACCTGGCGATAACCCCATGCCTGTTTGGTCAGATCGTCATAGATGATCAGGGCGTCTTCACCGCGATCGCGGAAGTATTCACCCATGGAACAACCGGCATACGGAGCCAGAAACTGCATGGCGGCCGATTCGGACGCGCCGGCGGTGACCACGATGGTGTGTTCCAGGGCACCGTGCTCTTCCAGCTTGCGCACCACACCGGCCACGGAAGACTGTTTCTGACCGACGGCAACGTAGATACATTTAACGCCGGTGCCTTTCTGGTTGATGATGGCATCGACCGCAACGGCGGTTTTACCGGTCTGACGGTCACCGATGATCAGCTCACGCTGACCGCGGCCGACCGGCACCATCGCGTCGATGGCCTTCAGGCCGGTCTGTACCGGCTGGTCAACCGACTTACGCCAGTACACACCCGGTGCCACTTTCTCGACCGGGGCGGGCACGGCGTTTTCAATCGGGCCCTTGCCGTCGATGGGATTACCCAGGGCGTCGACCACGCGGCCCAGCAGGGCTTCGCCGGTCGGCACTTCGAGGATACGACCGGTACATTTGACTTTGTCGCCTTCGGTGAGGTGTTTGTAGTCACCCAGAATAACCGCGCCGACGGAATCACGCTCGAGGTTGAGCGCCATGCCGAAGGTGTTGCCGGGAAATTCGATCATCTCGCCCGCCATTACGTCATCAAGACCGTGAATGCGGACCACGCCATCCGCCAGGGCGACGATGGTGCCTTCATTGCGAGCCTCGGAAGCGGCTTCGAAACCTTCGATGCGCTTCTTGATCAGGTCGCTGATTTCAGATGGATTCAGTTGCATGATTGATATCCTTGTTAAAACCTTAATGCATCAGTGTATTAGTCAGCCGCTCTAACTGACCTGTGACAGAAGCATCAATGACCAGGTCTCCGGCTCGGATGATCGCACCACCTATGAGTGATTCGTCGGTCTTGTTGACCAGCGTCACTTCACGTCCCAGGCGATTTTTCAACGCGGCGATCATGGCCTGCTGTTGCTCATCGGACAGGGGATACGGCGTTGTCACTTCTGCTTCGACTGTCTTTTCTGCTTCTGCACGCTGTTCTTCGAACTGCTGGGCAATTTCGGGCAGCACCGTCAGGCGTTTGTTTTCAGCCAGGACCTTGAGCATGCTCTTGCCGTAATCGTTGATCTTGTCGGCGCATACATCCGTGAACAGCTTGATCTTGGCGTCCTGACTGACCTCCGGGTTACCGACCAGATCCATCGCGGCATCATCCGCCGCCACGGCAGCCAGCCACTGCAGCATCTCGGACCACTCTTTAAGTTTGCCCTGCTGCTGTGCCAGATCAAAGGCGGCCTGCGCATAGGGACGTGCAATGGTGCTTTTCTCTGCCATAGTTCAGACCCCTGGATTAAATTTGCGCGACCAGATCCTTGAGCAGATCTTCGTTGGCCTTGGCATCGATTTCCCGCTTGAGAATCTTGCCGGCACCGGCAACCGCCAGGGATGCGACCTGACCGCGCAATTCTTCGCGCGCCCGGTTTACTTCCTGTTCGATTTCGGCATTGGCCGTTGCAATAATGCGTTCGCCTTCAGCGCGCGCTGTTTCCTTGGACTCTTCAACGATCTCCGAAGCACGCTTCTGAGCCTGGTTGATAATGTCCTGAGCCTGCTGTTTGGCTTCGTGCAGAACTTCCGCCGCCTTCTTTTCAGCCAGCTCTTTCTCATGCGCGCCGCGCTCGGCTGCGGCAAGGCCATCGGCTATCTTCTTCTTGCGCTCGTTCAGCGCGTTCATAATCGGCGGCCACACGAATTTCATGCAGAACCACACGAATACGATGAACGTAAGCGTTTGGCCTATGAGAGTTAAGTTGATATTCATCGCCAGAACCTTGGTTGATTAGTTCGAATGTCTGTCTCGGGTACTCGACTATTCTTAAACTCAGGCCGCAACGGCGAACAGAATATACAGGGCGATACCCACGGCAATCATCGGAACCGCGTCGGTCAGACCCATGACGATGAAGAACTGGGTACGCAGCATCGGAATCAGTTCCGGCTGACGGGCAGCACCCTCAAGAAAACGGCCGCCAAGAACACCGATACCAACCGCGGCACCCAGTGCACCCAGACCCAACATCAGAGAACCTGCGATGTATAACAGAGCTTGTTCCATTGTCTTCTCCTGTAGCTTTAAACGTTAAATAATAAAAAATAAAAATTGTTTACGTCAGTGTTCCGACTGCGCCATATCCAGATACACGATGGTCAGGGTCATGAAGATGAACGCCTGCAGCGTGATAATCAGGATATGGAAAATGGCCCAACCCAGTTGCAGGAAGCCGCCAAAAATGCCCATCGCCAGACCGCCGCTGTACATCAGCGCGATCAGGATGAAGATCATCTCACCCGCGTACATGTTGCCGAACAGTCGCAGGGCCAGTGAAATCGGCTTGGAAATCAAGGACACGAATTCCAGAATAAAGTTGACCGGAATAAACAGCGCCTGCACCAGCGGATTCCTGGCCTGAAACGGCATCATGGTCAGTTCGCCCAGGAAACCGCCCACACCCTTGTTCTTGATGCTGTAGTGCAAAATCAGATAGAACACCGCGAAAGCCATACCGAAGGTGGCGTTCGGATCGGTGGTGGAAACCACCTTGAAGTAAACGTGATGGGGATCGACGCCGAACACGGTGGAGCCGACCCAGCCGGCCAGCGAGGGCAGCCAGTCGACCGGCACCAGATCCATCAGGTTCATCAAAAAGACCCAGATGAATATGGTCAGGGCCAGCGGGGCAACCAGTTTATCCTTGCCGTGGAAGGAGCCTCTTACACTGGTATCGATAAACTCGGCAATCCATTCGACAAAGTTCTGCCAGCCGCTCGGGGTATCGGCGCTGGCGCTTTTGGCCGCCTTGCGGAACAGCCATAAAAACAGCGCACCCAGCACAATCGACCAGAGCATGGTATCGACATGAATCGCCCAGAAACCCATTTCCCGGGCTTCGGCAGCGCTATGGGCGAAGCCCCAGTTTCCGTCGGGATGCTGCCCATAGGTCCAGTTTTGCAAGTGATGCTGTATATACTCTTTTGAAGTCGTCGTTTCGCTTGCCATGGTTGTGTCAAACCCAAATTTTTATTACGAGAAACCGTTCTCCGCCGCCGCGCCGGGCTATCGGGCGCGTAACGGGCGGGCAAAAAAGTAGCCGAACTGGGCAGCGATAAAGCCGATCAATATTCCCGCGGCTTCTATCTTCAGGACCGCCATACCCAGCGCCAGCAAGGCGATAATGGTGATCAGACGAAACAGCGTGGCCTTGTAGAACTCGGCCATACGCAACACATTATCCGTCGCGTTGTTATCGCTTTCTGTCGCCAGGCTGATGCGCCAGGCACCCGCCAGGGCGCCGGCGATACCCACGGCGCCGCCGTACAGCGTCGCCAGGCCAAAATCCGTCCCCTTGTTCAGAAAAATCACGATTGCGGCCGCTACAGCCAGCGCCACCTGAATCAGGATCAACCTCAGGAGTGTGCGTCGGAAGGCAATCTTCGCCGCATTGGGCATGCCGAAGTGGGTCACTTGCGCCTGCCCTCCGAACGGGACCTCAGGTATCAGGGGCGCGTAGTATATGGGGTCGACCCGACAGGGTCAATGATGGGTGTATCACTGGAATTTATCCGCCTTTTAACAAAAGCCAATAACTATCAGTGAGTAACAGACTCGATAGCCAAACGGGTATAGTGGCTATCACTATTTGATATGGGCCAGGATCCCGTCCAGCTCATCCAGGCTGTTGTACTGAATCACCAGTTTGCCCTTGCCTTTGTTGTCGGACTGGATCTGCACCTTCGCGCCCAGTTTTTCCGACAGGTCTTCTTCGAAACGACGAATGTCGGGATCCTGGTTCTGCACGCTTTTTTTCGGTTTGGCCGGCTGCGAGAGTTTGCGCACCAGGTTTTCGGTTTCCCGCACCGACAGGCCGCGCCGGGCCACCTGCCGGGCCGCCTCGATCTGGGCCCCGCCCTGCAACGCCAGCAGCGCGCGGGCATGGCCCATCTCCATCTGTGCCGCTTCCAGCAACTCCTTGACCGCCGGCTCCAGACTCAGCAGACGCAGCAGATTGGAGACCGCGGCCCGCGAGCGGCCCACCGCATCGGCTGTCTCCTGATGGGTCAGGCCGAACTCTTCGATCAAGCGTTGCAGCGCCATCGCCTCCTCGACCGGGTTGAGCTCTTCGCGCTGGATGTTCTCGATCAACCCCATGGCCATGGCGGCCTGATCCGGCACATCGCGCACCACTGCCGGGATTTCGTGTAACCCGGCCAGTTGCGAGGCGCGCCAGCGGCGCTCGCCGGCGATCAGTTCAAAGTGACCGGCCTGGGTATGCGGGCGCACCACGATGGGCTGGACCACGCCCTGGGCTTTGATGGAGTCGGCCAGCTCCTGCAGACTCTCTTCGGGAAAATCGTGGCGGGGCTGATAACGGCTTTTGTGAATCACATCCACCGGCAACATGCGCAGGTGATCACCCTGGGGGTGTTGATCCGGCTCCGGCAGGGCCGCTTCGCCGGCCTCGTTCTGAGTCGTCTGTACCGGCGGTGAGCTGGCCGCGCCCAGCAAGGCATCCAGTCCCCGCCCCAGTCCGCGCTTTTTACCTGCCATGCCTAAACCACTCCTCCAGCACCCATCAGATTGGCCTGCTGGGCTGCCTGCAGATCCTGATCCTTGCGCAGGATCTCCCCGGCCAGCGCCAGATAGGCCAGCGCCCCGCGCGAGGTTTTATCATAAGTGATGACCGGCAGGCCGTGGCTCGGCGCCTCGGCCAGGCGCACATTACGCGGGATCACCGTGCGATAGACCTGCTGCGGGAAGTGCACAAGCAATTGGCCGGAGACATCATTGGCCAGATTGTTACGCGGATCGAACATGGTACGCAGCAGCCCTTCGACCTTGAGTTCCGGATTGACGCTGCCGCGGACCCGCTCGATGGTATTGAGCAAAGCCGACAACCCCTCCAGGGCATAGTATTCACACTGCATGGGAATCATCACCGACTGCGCCGCCACCAGGCCATTGAGCGTCAACATGTTCAGTGAAGGGGGGCAGTCGACCAGAATATAATCGTATTGATCGCGTACGCCTTGCAGACAGTCGCGTAGCTTACGCTCACGCTCACTGCTGTTCATCAGCGAAATTTCGGCGGCCGTCAGATCGCTGTTGGCCGGCAGCACGTCATAGTTAATGCCGTCGGGACGCTGCAGAATCTGCTCGACACTCGCCTCCCCCAGTAACAGATCACAGGTCGTCAGGGGCAGATCGTTTTTGTCGACACCGCTGCCCATGGTGGCATTGCCCTGGGGATCCATGTCCACCAGCAAGACCCGGCGCCTGGTGGCCGCTAAGGATGCCGCCAGATTGATGCAGGTGGTGGTCTTGCCGACCCCGCCCTTCTGATTAGCAATGGCGATAGTTCTGCCCATGATCTGATTCCCCTGTATCCCGGCGTCATTGCCGGTCGGCGACGTGCCGGACCACTAACAGATGGCGCTCCGCATCCAGCCCGGGCACCGTCAGTCGGTGGATCGTGTCCAGCTCGAAATCATCCGGCAGATCATCGAGTTCCGCTACCGGACAGGCGCCCTTCATGACGAGAAACTGGCCGTCTGGCCGGCACAAATGCCGCGCCCCCCTGATCAGTTCCCCCAGGGTCGCATACGCGCGGGCAATGATAGTATCGAAGCCCGCTGAGGATTGGAACTGCTCCACCCGCGAATGTACCACAGAAACATTTTCCAGCCCCAGTTCCGCCAGCGCCTGGCGCAAAAAGCGGATTTTCTTGCCATTGCTGTCGAGCAGGGTAAATTGCCGATCGGGGCAGGCCAGCGCCAGGGGAATACCCGGCAGGCCGGGGCCACTGCCCACGTCGAGAATCTGCTGGCCGTGCAGATAGGGCACGACCACCAGTGAATCCAGCAGGTGGCGGGGGATCATCTGCGCCGGCTGGCGCACCGCCGTCAAATTGTAAGCGTGGTTCCATTTTTCCAGTAAGGCAATGAAATCCAGCAGCTTTTGTTCAGCCTGCGGCGGCAGAGAGAAGGGGAGTTCCCCCGTCCGCCGCGCCAGCTGATCCGACAGTGTGTTATTCACTGTGCGGCGTTCCGGGCACTAGCGGGCGATTGCCGCGTCGCTCAGCTTGTCGAGCGCGCCCTGCATCTTCTTGATCACTTCACCGCGATCCCGAATGCCGTGCCGATCGGCAATGTATTGCGGATCGTTATAGCCCAGCCAGACCTGGCCATCGGCATCCTTCCAGGCCAGCGCCTTCATCGGCAAGTCGATACCCGAGGTCTGTTCACTGGTGAACATGTGGCTGCCCAGAGCCGGATTACCAAACAGCAACAGTTCGGTATCCCGCAACGGGATATCAACTCCCGCAGCTTTTTCGGCATGGTTCCAGCGGGTGACGATGCTGATCCCTTTTTGCTTCAGGACATTCTCCAGCCGATCGAGGGTTTCGGCAGCACTGTGCGGACTTTGCTTGACGACGAGTCCCGGCACATCCCCGGCCCAGGCAGCCGGCAGCAGACAAAGGCCCAGAATAAAGACAAATAGACGTTTCATGGAATTTCCTCCTCCAGATTGATTGTTGTTATGGCGAAGCCGAATGGCGGGGGCACCAGAGACAACCTGACTTCGCCGCAGACCCTCTCCCGGTCTGCCGCAACCATTGTAAAACTCCCGGCCGGCAATTCCTATCGCTGTAATCTGATACAAAATCCAGGCCTGTCACTGCTCCCGCGAACGCTTTTGACTCCACCCCGGCTGGTATTCCCCTTTAAAGTTTCCGTGAATCGGCCGATACAACCTGTAACCCGGTGACGCACCGCCTGCCGGACAAGCAGCGGGGTTCACCCCGGCCAATTTCAGGACTGGCACATAAAACAGCGATCAAGGGAACGGGGTGAGCGAAATCACCGGCCACACGCAAACGAGGTGAACTATGGCCAGTCAACATATTCTCATTGTGGATGACTCCCCCACCGATGTGCAGGCGCTGAAGGAGTTGCTCAAGCAGATTGGTGAATATGAAATCAGCGTTGCCACCGATGGTGCCGAAGGGGTCAAGATGGCGATAGAACTGGTGCCGGATCTGATTCTGATGGACGTGGTGATGCCCGGAATGAACGGGTTTCGCGCCACCCGTGAGATTGTGCGCGCGGAGCAAACCGCTCATATTCCGATCCTGATCGTCACCACGAAAGAACAGGTTTCCGACAACATCTGGGCAATACGTCAGGGTGCCTCGGGCTTTTTGAACAAGCCGGTCGATCCGAACGAACTCAAGCCCCTGGTGCTTGAGGCATTGGCCTGACAGTGCCGTCGTTCAGACCGCGTCCTGCTTAATAGTGGCCGTGCTGTTGCTCCGCTTTTTTAAATGGACCAGCAGCAGGGCGATACCCGCCGGCGTCATCCCGGAAATGCGCGCCGCCTGGCCCAGGGTCGCGGGGCGAATACGGTTGAGCTTTTCACACACCTCGGCTGACAGCCCCTTGACCACATGATAATCAATATCATCGGGCAGGGCCGTCTCCTCGTGATCTCGCTGACGGGCAATCTCATCTTTTTGACGTTGGATATAGCCGGCGTATTTAGCCTGGATCGCGACTTGTTCGGCCACCACCGGATCCAGGACGCGCTCACCGCCGTCCATCAGTAAAGCCAGATCGGCATAACGCACCTCGGGGCGGCGCAGCAGATCGTGCAGGGTGGCCTCGCGCGACAGTTTCTTACCCAGTAACTGTTCCTGTTTTTCTACCGGGATCTTGTCCGGATGCACCCAGGTCGAACGCAGCCGTTGCAGCTCTTTTTCCACCGCCTCGCGTTTTTGTTCGAACGCCGCCCAGCGCGCGTCATCGATCAGCCCCAGTTCGCGACCTTTTTCGGTCAGGCGCAGATCGGCATTGTCCTCGCGCAGCATCAGCCGGTACTCGGCGCGACTGGTGAACATGCGATAGGGCTCCTGGGTGCCGGCGATGATCAGATCGTCCACCAGCACGCCCAGATAGGCTTCATCACGCCCCGGGCACCAGGGATCTTTTTCCTGCACTTGCAAGGCCGCGTTCAGGCCCGCCAGTAACCCCTGCGCGGCGGCCTCTTCGTAGCCGGTGGTGCCGTTGATCTGACCGGCAAAGAACAGCCCCGGCATGTATTTGGTTTCCAGGGAAGGCCGCAGATCGCGCGGATCGAAATAATCGTATTCAATCGCGTAGCCGGGACGGGTAATGTGGGCGTTTTCAAACCCCTTGATCGAACGCACCAGCGCCAGCTGCACGTCAAAGGGCAGGCTCGTGGAGATACCATTGGGATAGACCTCGTGGGTACTCAGCCCCTCGGGCTCGACGAATATCTGGTGGGCATTTTTGTCGGCAAAGCGCACCACCTTGTCCTCGATCGACGGGCAATAGCGCGGCCCGACCCCTTCGATCTCGCCGCTGTACATGGGCGAGCGATCCAGTCCGCCACGGATGATCTCGTGGGTCCGCTCGCGGGTGTAGGTGATATGGCAGGGCACCTGCGCCGGATGGTCTTCGGCATCACCCCTATAAGAGAAGACCGGCAGCGGATCATCGCCATGCTGGGTTTCCAGTTGGGAAAAATCGATGCTCTTGCCGTCGAGTCGCGGCGGCGTGCCGGTCTTGAGCCGGTCGACCGTGAACGGCCGCTCGCGCAGACGCCGGGATAACGCATTGGCCGGCGGATCGCCGGCGCGGCCGCCTTCATAATTGGACTCGCCGATATGAATGCGCCCGCCCAGAAAGGTGCCCACGGTCAGCACTACCGCCCGGGCGGCGAACTTGAGCCCCATCTGGGTCTCGACCCCGACCACCCGATCGCCCTCGACGATCAGATCCTCCACCGCCTGCTGGAACAGGGTCAGGTTGGGGGTGTTCTCCAGCGCCAGCCGCACCGCCTGTTTGTACAGCGCGCGATCGGCCTGGGCGCGGGTGGCGCGCACCGCCGGCCCCTTGCTGGCGTTGAGGATCCGAAACTGGATTCCGGCCCGGTCGGTGGCGCGCGCCATCAGCCCGCCCAGCGCGTCCACTTCCTTGACCAGATGGCCCTTGCCGATGCCG
This sequence comes from Thiohalophilus sp., assembly GCF_034522235.1. Lineage (NCBI taxonomy): Bacteria > Pseudomonadati > Pseudomonadota > Gammaproteobacteria > Thiohalomonadales > Thiohalophilaceae > Thiohalophilus > Thiohalophilus sp. Next base: position 132,526 of record NZ_JAXHLN010000003.1, read on the forward strand.
CCGATGGCCGGATTGCAGCTCATCTGGCCCAGGGTCTCGATATTGTGGGTCAGCAGCAGGGTGCGCACGCCGGCCCGGGCCGCGGCCAGCGCCGCCTCGGTCCCGGCATGCCCGCCACCGACTACGATGACATCGAATTTATCCTGATAAAACATGTGCTTGGAGCCTTATTAACAAGGGGCGCCATTGTACGCCGCTGGACGGAAATTGGCCATCATCCCGCGCTGGCGGCCGAATTAAAACTGTTTAAAAAATAGTATTGACAATCATTCTCATTTAGATATAGTAGAAATCAAGATTCACCACCGGGCAGGAATACACAATGTATGTTTGTCTTTGCAAAGGCGTTACCGACACCCAGATCCGCGACGCCGTGATCGACGGCGCTGACAGCCTGCGCCATGTACGCCAGCAACTTGGCGTGGCCAGCAACTGCGGCCGCTGTGCCCAGTGCGCCCGCGAGGTCATCCGGCAAACAAAGCAAGAGCTCGCCAGTCTCGACGCCGCCTGTCAGGTCGCCTGATCACCCCAAACTTTGCCGGGTTGCCGCCCGCGACCCGGCCCGCTACCTTTCCTCTACTTTCACTCCCCCCAACCGGGGCGACGCCACCCCTCTGACCAGCCAGGTTCCGGCCTGTCTACAAGGCGAGAACGTCACCGAAATGCTCAAAGGCGATCTCACCATCGAACAGGAAGCCGTGCCGCTGCTGCGTTAGGCGGTCGACTATTGCGAATCCAAACAAGATTACAATGGCCTCTCTTTGCCGTGTTGGTAACGTGTTTGGTCGCGGGGTATTCTTCACCAAACCCTGTCAGCCGACAGTGGCAACGCGCGGCGTCTCGTCGACATTCGATGTGATTGTCTCGCCATCCGTGCGCTCGAACACCGCCAGTGGATGCGTGGTCACCACTTCCAGTGCTACCCGATCGCCGGGCGCCAGATGGATCTCGTGATTAACCCGCGCCTGCAGCACCGGCCCGTCATCCACCCGGGCGCCGTACAGCCGGCTGCCGCCTTCATAACGTCCCCATTCGATGACAGCGTTGCCGGTGGCTGAAGGTGTCAATGACAGATCGTCCGGGCGTAATAACAGGTCCACCTCGCCCGAGGCGCCGCCCACCGGAGCCGCCGGCACCGCGCCCAGCCAGGTGTGGACCCGATCCTTTTCCAGTTGCCCGGGCAGAAAACTGGCCTCGCCCAGAAACCGGGCCACGAAGCGGCTGGTCGGCCGGGTGAAACAGGCCTCGGGGGTATCGACCTGCTCCAGATTGCCCTGATTGAGGATCCCGACCCGATCCCCGACTGACAGGGCCTCTTCCTGATCATGAGTGACCCAGATGGCCGGCACGCCCGCTTCTTTCAGCACGCTGCGGATCTCCCAGCGCAGACTGTCCTTGAGCGCGGCATCCAGGTTGGATAACGGTTCGTCCAGCAACAACAGCGCCGGCTCATGGGCCAGGGCCCGTGCCAGCGAAACGCGCTGTTTCTGACCACCGGAGAGATTACCGGGCATGGCGTAACGCAGCCCTTGCAGGCCGAGTAGTTCGAGCCAGTGATCGACACTGGCGGTATCGTTCAGCCGAAAGGCGATGTTCTGTTCGACGTTCAGGTGCGGAAACAGCGCGAAATCCTGGAACACCATCCCCACGTGGCGCTTCTCCGGCGGCACATGCTGGCGCGGGGTGATAACCCGGTTACCCAGGCGGATGGTGCCGTCGCACATGGGGACCAGCCCGGCCAGGGCATACAGCACAGTGGTCTTGCCGCAACCGGTGGGTCCGACCAGCATCAGAATCTCGTGCTCGGCCAGGCTGACATCGAGGTGTTTGACAATCGGCGTATCGCCATAGCGCACGCACAGGTTCTCTACATTCAGCATCAGGATCGCTCGTCGTTTAACATGGTCAGCTCGGCGCGGCGTTCGCCCGAGAGCATGAAGGCCAGCGCAATCCCGGAGATCAATACCAGCAATAGCCCGGGAACCGCGGCCCGCCCGAAATACCCGGCCTCGTACACCCGCCACAGATAGGTGGAGAGGGTTTCAAAACCGGTGGGGCGCAACATCAGGGTGGCCGGCAGCTCGCGCATCGCCTCCAGAAAGACCAGCGCCGCGCCGGCCACGATGCCGCGCAGGGTCAAAGGTAGCGTAACACGGCGGAACGCTTCACGGTGCGTGGCACCCAGAGTGCGGGCCGCATAGATCAAACTGTTGTCCATGCGCTCGGCGGTGGAGCGCACCGAACCCACCGCCAGCGGCATGAAGCGCATGACATAGGCCAGCACCAGCAGGGCCAGCGTCTGATAAAGCAACGGCAACTGAAGGCCCACATAGACCAGTGCCGTCCCCATCACGATGCCCGGCACGCCGAAGCCCAGATAGGTGATCCGCTCCATCAACCGCCCGGCACGCCCGGCAATCGCCGCATAGGCCACCGGCACCGCCAGCACCACCGCCACCAGCGCCGCCAGCAGCGAGCTGTAGGCCGAGTTCCAGGCATAGACAAAGTCGAAGCCGCCGCTGCCCTCGCGGATCAGCCACTGGGCAAAGATGAACAATGGCAGCCCGATAGCCAGGCCCGCCACGATCAACACCGCCACCGAGGCCCCGGCAATGTGCCAGCGATTGGGCCACAACGACAGGGTGCGCCCGGGCCGCTCACGCGACGTCCCCACCCGCGATTCCAGATAGAGCACCACGGCGACGATGACCAGCAACTGCAGCGAAAGCATCGCCGCCTGGGCCAGACCGAAGGCGTTGTATTCGACGAAGATCACCCGGGTAAAGGTATCCAGACGCATGATCGCCGGGGTGGCAAAGTCGGATAGCGTATACAGCGCCACCAGCAAGGCCCCGGCAGCAATCCCGTTGCGCACCCGCGGCAGCACCACCCGCCACAGGCTCATGGACAACGACAACCCGAGGATCCGCGATGCATTGACCAGACTGCCATCGAGACTGCGCAATGAGGCGCGGGTCGTCAGCAGGACAAACGGAAAAGTATAGAGCGTCATCACCAGGGTCGCGCCAGCCAGGCCATGCACACCGGGCATTGGCAGACCGATGAGGTTTTCGATCTCGCCGCCGGGGCCAAAAGCCGCATAAAAGGTAAATGCGCCAATGTAACTGGGCATGGCCAGCGGCGCAGCCAGGGCGATCAGCCACAGGCGACGAAACGGCAGTTCCACATAGGCCGTCAGCAGCGCCAGCGGCACGCCCAGCAGCACGGAGCCGATCACCGTGAACAGGGTGAGCAACAGCGTGTTGATCAAAATGCCCAGGGAATGGCTGTCGAAAAACTGCGCGGCATCGGCGCCCAGCACGATCAGCACCCCGATGGGCGCCAGCGCTGCCAGCGCCACCAGGGCCGCCACCGGATAGGAACGGGGAAAGCGGATCATAGCACCCCGACATCGCGCATCAGATCGAGGGTGGGGCGCAGATCGGCCAGCCGGGTCAGATCGATTTCGGGCGGATTAATGTCCTGGAGCGGCGGCAAGCCTTGAGGCATCGCCACGCCCTGTACCATCGGGATCTCGTAAGCCTCCTCGACAAGATAGGATTGCACCTCCTGGCTCAGCAGGTAACGGATGAAGTTCATCGGCGTCTCGCCCTCGCTCAGTGCCATCACGCCGGAGGCGTTGAGCAGGCAGCCGGCATCATCCCGGGTAAAGGCCAGATCCACCCTGGCGTCCGGCTTGCCGGTTTTCAGGCGCAGGGTGTAATAGTGATTGGCAAAACCGACATCCACCTCGCCGCGCTCGACCGCCAGCACCACGCCCAGCTCGCCGGCATAGCTGCGTGACTTTTTCTTTATCTTTTGCAGCCAGTCACGGGTGGCCTGCTCGCCCTCGAGCAGGCGCATCGCGGTGATAAAGGACTGGAACGAGGCATAGGCCGGGGCCCAGCCGACGTTCAGATCACTGTCGGCCAGCGTCATGATGTCATCGGGGATCTGCTCAGGCGCGATCCGTTCGGTATTATACGGCAGGGTCCTGATCCGACCGGTGACCGGCGACCAGCTCGGGTAACGAAAGCCGGGTTTCAACTGGTTGCGAATATCCTCTGGCAGGGGTCGGGCCAGACCGGCATCATCAACCAGTCCCAGCGCGCCGGAGTCGACCGCCCAGAACAGATCGGCCCGTTTGACCCCGGCCCTGGCCTCGGCCACCAGGGTATTGGCCAGTGCCGCAGTCGGACCGCGACGGATCCGCAGGTTCAGTTGCGGATTGCGTTGCTTGATCGCACCCAGCACGTCTTCGTAAAGACCACCCTCGCCGCGTCCCAGATAGAGAGTCAGATCCCCTTCCAGGGCCGGCAGGGCATCCACCGACACCGCGCCACGATCAGCGGCCAGTGCCCGACTTATCGCTGGTGGCAATGCACCGCTGGCAACCAGCGCCGCAAGACTTTGCAGGAAGGTTCGGCGTTGCATCTTTAAAAGACGTCCCGCTTGTTCTTTTCGGCCTGCTTGAGCAACTCCCGCGCGCGATCCAGTTTTTTCTGCATGGCATCGACGATCTGCTTCACCGCCTCCATGGAACCGTCGGCATTCAGTTGCTGCGGCAGGGTAACGTTGAAGTCTTTCTCGAGATCTTCCACCAGCTCGGCGTCCTGTTCAATCAGCGCGCCCTCGATGCCTTCGAAGCGGGTCTGGTACGTCTCGTATACCAGCTCTTTCGCCTCGTCATACTCTTTCTCGGCAAACTCGATCACCACCTCACTGAGGTTATGTTTGATCGCGTCGATAGTCGCCACCGGGCCCATGGCCTTACCGCCCCCGGAGGGGGTCCGACCTTCGGTCTGAAATTTGGCGGCCAGTTTGACCGCCCCCAGCGACTGCCAGAGTGCCTGTTCCAGGGCCGCCTGCTGCCGGCGCACTTCGGCGATTGGTTTTTCTTTCTGGATCGCTTCCTGCAAGCCATACAACCCCTGCCAGATATTGGCATACAGCGGCACATAGTTGGTCTCGATGGCGGCGTGGAATTTTACCGCCTCCCAGTGATCCACCAGCTGTGTCGGCCTGGCAGCCGTGGCGCCCTGCTCTTTATAGGTGGCCACGATGCCGTGCACCTTCTCCAACAACCAGTGCACCTCGTCGGTGTACTCATTGATGTGGGCCTTGAGATCCTTGACGTGATCGCCGATCTCGCCGCTGGCCTGGGCCGGACCGCTGACCAGGACCGCGGCAAAGGCCGCCGCCAGCAGCCACGAAAAGCGGGTTGTCACAGACTGAAACATGGTCACTCCTGAACTCGACAAATAAGGGAGTGATATTCTAAATGATATTCATTTTCATTCAAAGAGGAATCGCGCATTTCACCGAAATGGCCGATGTTACCGGCGGCAACGCCCATGCCATGGCCGAAGCGGCGCAACAGCCGGGCAGCCTCGCCGGCGAACTGCGCGACATGATGACGCGCTACCGGCTGTAAGGTCTTGCCTTCTCAGGCCGGTGAACGCAACCAGAATCGCCGCCCTGACGGGTGGCGATGTTTCTCTTCGGCGAGTTGTTCCACGATATAAGTCCGCAGCGCGGCACGGGCCTCCTCCTTGCTGGCGAAGGGACCGCGATCCGGACCCTTGCGCACCGCAAAAAACCATTCGCCATTCCCCTCGTAAAAACGCTCCGAGCGGACCGGCGCCTGTTCCTTTTCGTCATCAAACCGGTACATGGTGATCACCGCCTTATGCCTTGTCAGAGTCGAAAAGCATAGCGGGTGCGATCTTTTTTGCCTGTCAGACCAGGCTGAAAATCGCGTAGGGTTTTTCTCTGATTCCTGTCAGAATTCGCCGACAGGCTGTCCGCCTCCTGGACAGATTCAATCCTGTCCGCTACGGACCCTCTCCTACCTCTCGCTTCAAGGAGTGTAAACGTCATGTCCCTGAATTTACCGCCCATCGGCATCACCGTCAGCCTGCTGCTGGCCAGCAACGTATTTATGACCTTTGCCTGGTATGCTCATCTGCGCGATCTGACCCACAAGCCCTGGATCGTCGCGGCGCTGATCAGCTGGGGCATCGCCCTGTTCGAATACCTGTTGCAGGTTCCGGCCAACCGCACGGGCTACACGGTGATGAACCTGGGCCAGCTGAAGGTTCTTCAGGAAGTGATCACCCTGTCGGTATTCGTTCCTTTTGCCTACTTTTATATGAAAGAGCCGCTGCGGCTGGATTTTCTGTGGGCCGGTCTCTGCTTGCTGGGAGCGGTCTATTTTATCTTCCGTCCCCATTTGCATAGTATTTTACAAAGCTGAGGGGAACCTTTTGCCGCGCACGAACGTGTAACAGGGTATGGCCATAATCCCCCTGCTAGCCGGGCAGCGCGCCCGCCAGTTTGAGCAACAGCTGCGCCCGCACCTGCCGGCGCTGTACCGCTATGCGTTTCGACTGTGCGGCAACCGCGACGATGCCGAGGATCTGGTCCAGGAACTGCTGACCCGCCTGTTCGAGAAACAGACCCCCCTCGATCATCTGGATAACCCGCAGACCTGGCTGCTGACCGTCCTCTACCGCCAGTACATCGATACGTGGCGCAAATCGCAGCGCACCCCCACCGATCTGAACGACGCACACAGTGACGAGATTCTGGACAACCTGCACCAGAGTCGGGATACCCCCGAACACGCCCTGGAACAGACCCGCCTGCAACACGACTTGCAACAGGCCATCGATTCACTGAACGAGGAGCAGCGCCTGGTCGTGCTGCTGCACGATGTGGAGGGGTTCACCCTGCCACAGTTGCAGGCGGTGCTGGATATTCCCGGCGGCACGCTCAAGTCGCGCCTGCACCGCGCTCGCGCCCGCCTGCGTGAGATTTTTTCGTCCGAGCGGGAACCTTCCACGCCCGTCGAGCGTGTTAACGGGTAAGGAGCGAACCGATGACGATGACCCACTGCACCACTTTTCAACAGCAACTGGATGACTGGCTTGACGGCCAGCTGCCGCCCACCGTTCAGGATGCGCTGCAGGATCACCTGCAACAGTGCGAGCGCTGCGGGCAGCAGTACGCCCGGGCCCGGGAGCTGCAGCAGGCGCTGCACGATCTGCCCGTGGTCCCGCCCTCGCCCGACTTTGCCCGGCGCGTCATGCAACACGCCACCCGGCCGCGGCGCACCGCCACAAGCGGCTGGCTGAAAGGATCGATCGCGGCCGGCGCGCTGGTCACCGCCCTGTTCGCCGGTTATCTGGCCGGTAACCTCTCCGGCAGCGGCGAGACTGACGGGACGATCATGGTCACGCTGGCGCCACAGCAAACCCGGACCGTACAGCTGGCCTTTCACAGCCAACGGGCGCTGGAAGATGTGCGGCTGACCCTGCAGTTACCCGAACACGTCGAGATCGACGGCTACCCGGGTCGCCGCGAGCTGAGCTGGCAGACCGACCTGGCACAGGGCAGCAACCGCCTGCAACTGCCGCTGATTGTTCGCGACAACGATTGGCAGCGCGGCGAGCTGATCGCCAGGCTTGAGCACCCCAGCGGCCGGCGAGAGTTTCGCATCCAGACCCGAGTCATTGAACCGCCTGTCAATTCAGGCACACCGCAACAGACACTCTAACCCACCCCGACAGGAGCACGACGATGAAAACACTGAAACCTTATTTCTTGACCTTGATGGCAGCACTGCTGCTGCCGCTCGGTGTCCAGGCCCAGGAGCAGGACGATCTCGAGGTCACCCTCGAAGCGGTCCCGGCCGACAGTTCCGCCGATGCGGCGGTCACTGACATCCGGCTACCCGAGGACGCCGCGCCTGAAGCGCACGAAAACGCCGAGTTCGGCATCGACACGGCCAACAAGGCACGTCGCCTGCGCGAGGAAATGAACGAGGACTTCGGCCAGGATGTCTCCGACACCGCCCGGGATCGGGCCGAGGAGCGGAACCAGAATATTCAGGTCCCGGGTGATCGTCCGTAAATAACGCCGCAACAACAACCCCCCACGCAAACCACGTCGGTATTTTACCGGCGTGGTTTGTTTTATTATATTTACACAATATATTGAGGATTCTGTCATGCCACCGGGACGGACCGTCCGCTTTTCACTGTCGCTATGCCTGCTCCTGTTCAGCGCCCTCACCGGCGCCTTTGCCGCGCCCGTCGGTCAGGCCGAGTTCGAACGGGGGGTGGCGGCCTCGCAACGCGGGGAACATCAACAGGCGATCCAGGCCTATCTGCAGGCGCAACGCGCCGGCTTCGATCAACCCGCCCTGCAGTACAATCTGGGCGTCAGCTACTTCCGGCTCGGGGACTACGCCAAAGCGGCGCAACAGTTCGCGCAACTGACCCGCGATCCACAATGGGCCGCGCTGGCCCATTACAACCTGGGGCTGGTGGCCCGGCGTCTGGATCAACCCGACCGGGCCGCGGATCATTTCGAACAGGCTTACCGGCGCAGCGATAACGCCCGGTTGCGCGCGCTGGCCGCCAGCGCGCTGGATCGGCTGCCTGGCACCCGCGCGGATGCCGGCACCACATTGTCAGCGACCGTTGCCGCCGGTTACGACAGCAACGTGGCGCTGGCCCCCGATGCCGAGACCGTTAACCTGAGCGACAACAGCGATCTGTTCATTGAGGCCGGGGCGGTGGTCAATCACCGTCTCAGCGCCGACAGTACCCGCGCCCGGTATCTGTTCGGCGGCCTGCACCTGCGCCAGTACCTGGATGTCAGCGAATTCGATCAGCAGAGCCTGCGCCTGGGGTTCAACCAGGAGCAGATCCTGCAGCGCTGGCAACTGGATCTGCGCGCCTATCTGGACAATATCCATGTCGACTCGGACCGTTTTGAACAATCGCTGAATATCGCCGCCAACGCACGCCGCACCCTCGGCGGCGGTCGCGATCTGCGGCTGCATTATCAGGCCGGGCTGATCGACGGCGGCGCCCGTTATGCCTATCTTGATGGCTGGGAACAGCGGCTCGGCATCGACAGTCTGTTGCCGACCGGCGCGGGCTGGTTACGTTTCGGTTATCAGCTTGAACTCAATGATCGGGACGATCTCGAACAAAATGGCGAGTTCTTCAGCTACTCACCGACCCGCCACAGCCTGTTCGCGCGCCTCACCCTTCCCGACGCCGGCCACTGGCGTTACACCCTGCGCGGGGAATACCGCTACAGCGATTACGACGATCCCTATCGGATCAGCAACGGCACCGGCACCACCGAAGTGCCCCGCGAGGATCACCGCTATCTGGTCGGGATCCGGGCGCAGCAACGCCTGGCCGACAGGACAGCGCTGTTTGTCGACTATCGCTATATCGACAACGATTCCAACATCACGGCGTATGACTATGCCCGCCACCAGGTTATGGGCGGGATCGAGGCACGGTATTAACCGCTTGTTATGGCCTTGTCGATATCGTTGGGACTGCTGCTGTCCCCGGCCGAAGTGAGATGGCCGATCAACAAGATGGCTGAAAAATTTTTTCTCCGGCGGGCTTGATCGTTCTCCAAAAGTTCTCTACAGTTAGAGAACGTTAGGAGAACATATGCTCACTCAACTCGAACAGCGCATACTGGATTTCATTCGGGACTATATCGGTGACCATGAGCACGCACCGACCCTGAGCGAGATCGGCCAATCCCTGGAGATCAGCTCCAAGGGCACGGTACACCGGTATGTGCAGTCGCTGATCGAGAAGGGCGAGCTGGAGCATGTTCAACGTGGTTGGCGCGGCATTCGGCTTGTCAGTCCCACTCCCACTCGATCCACAACCCTCCCGCTGGTGGGCCGGATCGCCGCAGGCCATCCTATCGAGGCCATTCCCGGCCAGGAAGAATTGAATCTCAGCGACATGTTCGTCGGTCGCGACCGCTATGCCCTGCAGATCAAGGGCGACTCCATGATCGGTGTCGGCATTCTCGACGGCGATCTGGTGATCATTGAACCCCGCGACCAGGCCGAGTACGGCGACATTGTGGTGGCGCTGATCGACGAACAGGAAGCCACTCTCAAACGTTATAAACGCTATGCCGACGGCCGCGTGGAACTGAGCCCGGAAAATCCGGACCTGCAACCCATGGTCTTCGATCCGCGCCGGGTCCGCATCCAGGGCATCCTGGTCGGCCAGCTGCGCACTTACCAATAAAGCTCCCGGTGGATCATGCCGGATCGATCCCCTTCCCCGTCCGCCGCCACACCTGCCTTCAAAGCCTGGCCGCGCGCCATCCTGCTGGTGGACATGAACGCCTTTTTCGCCTCGGTGGAGCAGCTGGACCGACCCGAGCTGCGTGATCGACCGGTGGCCATTACCAACGGCCAGCAGGGCACCTGCATTATTACCTGCTCCTATGAAGCCCGCGGCCAGGGCGTGCACACCGGCATGCGCCTTAAAGAGGCCTGGCAGTTATGCCCCGCCCTGATCCAGATCCCGGCCCGGCCGCAACGTTACGCCGCGGTTTCCACGACGATCATGGCCGCGCTGCAGGCGGCGATCAGTCCCGACATGGAAATCTTTTCGGTGGACGAGGCCTTTCTTGACATCACTCGCTGTCAAAACCTGCTGGGTCATCCGGCCGATATCGCGCAGCGCGCCAAACAGGTGGTCTTCGAGGCCTCCAACCTGCGCTGTTCGGTGGGGCTCAGCGGCGACAAGACCACGGCCAAATATGCCGCCAAGCTCAACAAACCCGACGGGCTGACGGTCATCCCGCCGGACGAGGCAAAACAACGACTGGCCAATGTCCCCGTCACCGAACTGTGTGGCATCAATCGCGGCATTGGCGAGTTTCTGGCCGCCCGTGGCGTCCACGTCTGCGGCGACATGGCCAAACTGCCCATCGGGGTACTGGCACAGCGTTTCGGCAATCCCGGGCGGCGCATCTGGTACATGGCCCAGGGGACCGATCCCGATCCGGTCCACGTCAATGTGGCCCCGCCCAAAACCATTGGCCACGGCAAGGTCATCCCGCCCGATACACGCAACCGGGAGGTACTGCTGACCTTCTTATTGCACATGAGCGAGAAAGTGGGCGAACGGCTGCGCCGTCATAATCTGCAGGCGCAGCATTTTTTTATCGGCCTGCGTTGCGCCCAGGGCTGGCTCGGCGCCAAATCGTCGACCCGCCTGCCGACCGACGACGGCGGGGCGATCTACCAGTTGGGTCGTCAGGTATTGCGTTCTCACTGGCAGGGCGAAGGCATCCATCAGGTCCAGATCACCGCGCTGGATCCCCGCAATGGCGAACGACAACTGCAACTGTTCGAGGCCGAACCTGTCCAGCAACGTGCCAGTAATGAAGTGATGGATGCGATCAATCAGCGCTATGGCGAGTTTACCCTGGCCCCGGCCCGGCTGCTGGGCCGCTCCGAGATGCCGAACGTGATCTCGCCGGCCTGGAAGCCCTTCGGCCATCGACAAACCATCCCGGACAATTAACCCTGGCGATTTCTCTGCCACACCAGCGTGCGGTTGTTGACCGGCATTTCGATATCCTCTATCAGGGACAGGCCCGCCGCCTCCGCGAGCCGTTGCAGATCGGTGACGTCGCGCACGCCACTGACGGGATCGCGCTGGCGCAACCCGGTATCAAACCGCGCATTGTTTTCACTGGTGTGGACACCGTCGTACTTGAACGGCCCGTAAAGACAGAAGCGACCGCCGGGCGCCAGCACGCGCCCCACTCCGTCGAACAAGATTTCCACGGCAGGCCAGCCCATGATATGCACGGTGTTGGCACTGAATACGCCGTCGTAGGTATCTTCAGGCCAGGCGGGTTTACGCAGATCCAGCACAAAAGGCCCCGCAAGGTTGTCGTTTTGCGACTCCGCCTGCCAGAGGCGGATTCCCGGCAGGTTCTCCGCCACATCGCTGGGCTGCCAGTGCAGGTGCGACAACTGCTCGGCAAAAAACACCGCATGCTGACCGGTGCCGCTGCCGATTTCCAGAATCGTTCGACAGTCGGCAAACTGCTGCTGCAACACCGCCAGGATCGGCTGCTTGTTCTCCTCGCAGGCTTCGGCAAAAGGCTTCATCAGACAGGACTCATTTCGGTTGGGCACTTGCTGTGCGTTAGATATGTATCAATATTTGATATGTATCAATACTGGCTATTTATATTAGTATTATATTAATTACCGGGTTATCAAGCGATATTGGAGTTGGCATGCGCATCGTGTTGTTATTTGGCCTGCTGGCAACCGTTCTGGCCGGTTGTCAGGAGGGCCCCTCGCCGGCTGACAAGGCGGCGGCACGGCCCGACGGCGCCAGGCTGTACACGCAATACTGTGCCGCCTGTCATGGTGACGAGGGTGACGGCGGGGTGGGCGTCCCGCTGAATCTTCCCGATTTCCAATATGGGGTCAGTGATCGATTTTTAAAAGAGACGATTCGTCATGGTCGCCCGGGGCGGGTTATGCCGGCGTTCCCCACACTCAGTGAAGCCGAAGTCGATGCCCTGGTCAGACATTTGCGCAGCTGGGCGCCGGGCAAACCGCTTACGCCAACAGATGAGACGATCGAGGGCGATCCCCGGCGGGGCGAAGCGCTCTATGCCAAACATTGTGTCAGCTGCCACGGCGCGCAGGGCGAGGGCGGCGAAGGCACCGGCGTGACATTCTCCCGGCCACGCGATCTGCCCGTTATCGCGCCGGCGCTCAACAACAGCGGCTTTCTGGCTGCCGCCTCGGACAAATTGATCAAGGCCGCGCTGATGAACGGTCGCGAAGGCACCCCGATGCCGTCGTTTCGCAAACAGGGACTCAGCGAACAACAGATCGACGACATCGTCAGTTATGTCCGCAGCTTCGAACAGCAGCCGGATCCCAATACCGTGGGCAGCGCGGATGATGAACCGCTGACCATCAGCTACGAATCGCCCTATTCCGTCGAGGAGACCGTTGAAGCCCTGAAGCGGGCCGCCGTGGGCAGAAACTTTCGTATTATCCGGACCCAGAAGCTCGAGGACGGCTTTTTTGCGGAGGACGAGCAAAACCCCGATCAGGTGATTGTCCATTTCTGTAATTTTGATTTCCTCAATCGTGCTCTGGCCATCGACCCGCGTGTGGGACTGTTTTTGCCCTGCCGGGTCACGGTGGCGAAACACGAAGGCACGGTCGAAGTCACGGCTATCAATCCCAAGCGTCTGGCCTATCTGTTTAACAATGCCGAGCTCAACCGGCTCTGCGACGAAATGGCGAAAACCTACAATCTGATTATCGAAGAAGCGACATTCTGATGATGAAACGACTTGCTCTATTATTCAGCCTGTTAATCGTGCTGGCACCGGCCTACAGCGCCGACCGCCTGCTGATGGCCCGTACCGAACAGGCCTTTCCCGAGGCCATGTTGAAGCTGCAGGAGACCATCAAAAAACACGGCTACACCGTCAGCCGGGTACAACGGGTCGATATCGGTCTGACCCAGTTTGGTTACAAGACTGACAAGTACCGGGTGGTTTTCTTCGGCAAGGCGGAAGAGATCCGTCGCATGAGCAAAGAGTATCCGCAGCTGATACCGTACCTGCCGTTGAAGATTGCGATCTTCGCCGAAGAGGAAGACACGCTGCTGGTCTCTTTCAGTCCCTTGCAACTGCTGGAAACCGACGAGCCGGAGCTCAACAGCGTACTGGAAAAGTGGGCCGCCGATCTGCAGGCCATGCTTGCCGACATGCGCAGTAGCGAGTAGCCATTCGCTCATTGCGCCGCAACAGCCGGGGGCAACTCGATCATTTTCTCGACCCGCAAATAGTACGCGCCAGGCTCATGGCAGTTTGCGGCGGCCATCACCAAATCCGGCCACAGACGCCAAACCCATAAACTGTCAGGATTTCAATCGCCCGAAATGGTGACCCACGCGGCCCGGGGACTTATGGCCCTGCCGGCACTTGCACATCGGCCGTCGTGGCGGTAGCTTATGTTTCCCGTCATCACGGCACGGCTAACGGACTACCGAATCATGCTGGACAAACTCGACACTCCCCACTTGCGGCAGATCATCAGCGCCTGCCCCATCGGCATTTTGCTGCAGGACAACCACGGGCGGATCAGCTGGGTCAACGATACCCTGGCGCAAATGCTGGGTGAAACACGCCGGGCGCAACTGCTCAACCAGCGCGCCGATGAACTCCCCGCGCCCCTGTCCGAGCTGCTCAACCTGAATACGACCCTGCATCTACCGGGTGACGAAGCCGACGAGGATCGCTGGTTGATGGGTCAGCAACAAACCCTGCCCGATGCGCAGGGTACGGTTCACTATTTTATCGATATCACACCGTGGCACGGGGTGATGCAGGAGCGCGATCAACTCAAGGATGAACTCAACGATATCATTATGGTCGATAACGAAACCGGCATGCGCAACCGCAAGGGGCTCTACTACAGTCTCGAACCGCAACTTTCGCGCAGCCGCCGTTATGACCGCCCGCTCTCGGTTATCATTTTGCGGCTCGATTGTCTGAAACATTTCAAAGAGCGTTATCAGCGTGATGACGCCCTGCCGTTATTGACCACCGTCAGCCGTCTGCTCAGCGATCAACTGCGCTGGGCGGACATCGCCGGACGCCTGTCAGAAAACGACTTTTTGCTGGTACTGCCGGAAACCCACGCCGAGGACACCAGCAAGGTCGTGGACAATCTGCGCAAGCAGATCGATGCATTGACCATTCCCGATCTGGAACCCGCCGATTTTGCGATCACCGCCCGGTTCGGGGTTGCCGAATGGCGCAAGGGCGATGACATGGGGCTGTTGTTGATGCGCGCCCGCCAGATGCTCGACGACACCGGCCCGCAACCCGCCGCAAGCGGCTAGGCCCGGCCCTTCGGGCAGGGCCGAGTAACGAGTGACGAGTTACGAGGAAAGGCTTCTTAAGGACACGTCTACGGGCAGCACCCTCAGTTACCGATTCTAATCCGAAACCACGAAGATTCATTCTTCCTTCGTGTCTTGGTGTCTTCGTGGTGAATATTTTCCTCGTCCCTCGTAACTCGTTACTCGTCCCTTTTTAGAACGCGAGCTGATCCAGTCGTTGGCGGACCCGGCCGACAGCAGCCCGCACCTGGTCGGGCGCGGTTCCACCGACGTGGTTGCGCGCGGCGACCGAGCCTTCCAGAGTCAGCACCTCGAACACATCCGGCTCGATCACTTTGGAAAACTGTTGCAGCTCATCGAGACTCATCTCGGACAGATCCTTGTCATTGTCCACACCGTAACGTACCGCCTTGCCGACGATTTCGTGCGCGTCGCGAAACGCCACACCCTTGCGGACCAGGTAATCGGCCAGATCGGTGGCGGTGGAGAAGCCGCGCCGGGCCGCATCGATCATGTTATCCCGCTTGACCTGGATCTGCGGCATCATGTCGGCATACAGTTTCAGACACCCTTTGACATTATCGATGGTGTCAAACAGCGGCTCCTTGTCTTCCTGGTTGTCCTTGTTATAGGCCAGCGGCTGGGCCTTCATCAGGGTCAGCAACGACATCAGATGGCCGTAGATACGCCCGGTCTTGCCGCGCACCAGTTCGGGCACGTCGGGGTTTTTCTTCTGCGGCATGATGCTCGAACCGGTACAGAAACTGTCGCCCAGATCGACGAAATCAAACTGTGCCGAAGACCAGAGAATCAACTCCTCGGAAAAGCGCGACAAATGCATCATCAATACCGAGGCGGCTGACACCAGCTCGATGGCAAAGTCCCGATCACTGACCGCGTCCAGGGAGTTTTCCGCCACGGCCTCAAAACCCAGTTCCCGGGCGGTAAAGGCGCGATCGATGGGATAGGTGGTTCCGGCCAGCGCCGCGGCACCCAGCGGCATGACATTGACGCGTTGATAGGCATCCTTGAGCCGTGCCAGATCCCGCAGCAGCATCTCCACCCAGGCCAGCATATGATGACCGAAGGTCACCGGCTGCGCGGTTTGCAGGTGGGTAAAGCCGGGCATGATGGTCTCGGCCTCCGCTTCGGCCAGTCCCAGCAACCCCTCGATCAGACGGGTGACTTCGGCCTGAATCTCGCGCATCTCATCGCGCAGATACAAACGGATATCGGTTGCCACCTGATCGTTGCGCGAACGGCCGGTGTGCAGTTTCTTGCCAATATCGCCGATACGATCGGTGAGGCGCGCCTCGATGTTCATATGCACATCTTCCAGGCTCGTCGACCAGGCAAACTCACCCCGTTCGATATCCTGCTCGATCACCTGCAAGCCGTCGACAATCGCATCCCGTTCGGCTTCACTCAACACCCCGACATGCGCCAGCATGCGGGCATGCGCGATGGAACCGGCGATATCGTGTTTGTACAGGCGCTTGTCAAAACCGACTGACGCGGTAAACACCTCGACAAAGGCGTCGGTGGGCGCGGTAAAGCGCCCGGCCCAGGGTTTACCGGTCCAACTGGTATCACTCATGACGGTTCATCCATTCATTCAACTGCTTCGATTATAACGGTTTCACTCTGGTTGCGCATGAGTTCGCGCAATTTGTGCTTTAATTCACCCCG
Organism: Thiohalophilus sp.; assembly: GCF_034522235.1. Classification (NCBI taxonomy): domain Bacteria; kingdom Pseudomonadati; phylum Pseudomonadota; class Gammaproteobacteria; order Thiohalomonadales; family Thiohalophilaceae; genus Thiohalophilus; species Thiohalophilus sp. The sequence continues at coordinate 148,959 of NZ_JAXHLN010000003.1, forward strand.
TTATTGCCTACACTCACGGCTAGCGGTTGTCCGGGCTGTTTTCTCATCACTGCCAACTTTCCGCAATAACGGGGTTCAGCTAAAATGACAGACAGGCCAACTGCGGAACAGACTATGCCGGGCACCGCGGATAACACCCGTACACCTACCTCTGTCACGGAGCAGGGCAACCTGTTCCTGCCGGATTTTTGCGGCATCCGCATGGTGTTTCTGATAGTGATTATCGCCGAGCTCGCCGCGATTGTTATCGCCCTGGCGCCGCTGGAGACCACCCTGACCGAACGCTGGGCACGACTGGGACTGATCTCCCTGTTTGTGCAGTGGTGTGCCCTGACCAGTTGCGCCGTGTTATGCCTGTTGCGTCGGCACCTGGGTCTGCTGCCCATCTGGAAGGCCAGTCTTTACAGTTATCTGCTGATTCTGCTGATCATTATCCTGGTCAGTGAAGGCGCCTACTGGTTGATCTATTATCCCGGCGGCCTGGATACTCTCTGGCACAGCAAGTTTCTGGCGCGCAATCTGCTCATCGGCCTGATCATCACCGGCCCGCTGCTGCGCTACTTCTATGTCCAGCAGCAATGGCGACGCCAGGTCCGCGCCGAATCGGAATCCCGTCTGCAGGCCCTGCAATCCCGTATTCGACCGCATTTCCTGTTCAACAGCATGAACACCATCGTCAGCCTGATCCGGCAGAAACCGGAACAGGCCGAACAGGTGGTGGAAAATCTCGCCGATCTGTTTCGCGCCTCGATCAGCGACGCCCGCCAACGCGTGACGCTGGCCGAAGAGCTGGAACTGTGCGAACGTTATTTACAGATAGAACAGTTGCGTCTGGGTGATCGACTGAAGGTGCACTGGCGGGTCGGTGAACTGCCGGATGATGCACAGGTCCCCGCCCTGTTACTGCAACCACTGATCGAAAACGCCATTTATCACGGCATCGAACCGCGCACCGAGGGCGGCACGATCGAGGTAGAGGGCGTTGTGGACAGGCAACAACTGCAGGTTATTATTCGCAATCCATTACCCGAGACCGATTCATCCCGGCCGTTTCGCCCGGGTAATCAGCTGGCCCTGCAGAACATTCGCGATCGGCTGGCGGCCGGCTTCGATGGCCCCACACAGCTTTCACTTGACGAGGATGAACGGCGTTTTAAAGTCTGCTTGAGTTTTCCCTATGAGCCCTGGCATGAAAATTCTGATCGTTGATGATGAACCGCTGGCCCGCAGTCGTCTGCAAAATCTGCTGGAGGCGCTGCCCGATCTCACTGTCGTCGGTGAAGCCCGTAACGGCCGACAGGCGCTGGAGCTGGTACAACAGCATCAGCCGGATGTGGTGTTGCTGGACATTCGCATGCCCGGGATGGACGGCATGGAAGCCGCTACTCACCTGAACAAACTGGCCAATCCGCCGGCAATCATTTTTACCACCGCCTACGATCAATACGCCCTGCAGGCATTCAAAAGCCACGCGGTCGATTACCTGCTCAAGCCGATCAAGCAGCAACAACTGCAACACGCCCTGCAGGCCGCCACCCGGCTGACCCGCGCCCAGCTGCAATCACTGGCACAACTACAGGAAGAGCACGCCACCACACCACAACATATCAGTGCCCGCGTTCAGGGCGGCGTGCGACTGATTCCGGTCAACGAGGTGCTCTATTTTCTGGCCGAAGACAAATATGTGACGGTCTGTTACCGGGGCGGAGAGGTGTTGATCGAGGAGTCGCTCAAATCCCTGGAGCACAAGTTTGCCGATCAATTCATCCGCGTGCATCGCAATGCCCTGGTGGCACAGCGCTATATCAAGGCGCTGCGCAAGGATGGCCAGGGGCGCATGCTGCTCTGTCTGCAGCATGGGGAGAAAACCCTGGAAGTCAGTCGCCGGCACCTGCCGGCGATCCGTCAACTGATTCGATCGATGGCGATCGCAGGGGGGTGAAAGCGGCGTTACTGCAGGGAGACGTTCATCGGCCGCAGGTGCTGCAACGAGACCTCAATGGCATCATCCAGTTCACCGCCGTAGAACGCCGGGGTGGTGATACCCAGCACCCGCTCGGCCAGTTCGTGGCCGCGATAATCGACAAAGATCACCGTCGGCGTGACACTGGCCCGGTATCGCGTAGCGATATCGGAGGGTTCACGCATCCGGCCGTCGAAATCCCGAATATCCGAAAATCGATCGACCTTGATAATGCGCATGATCACCCTGTCGGTGTACTCACCACTTTTGCGCATGGGTTCGAGAAACTGTTCGCGGACCTGATCACAATAGCTGCAACCATCCTGCGAAAACATGATCAGCAGCGGCAGGTTCTTCTCCCGGGCCAACTGCCCGTCGGCGTGCAGATCCGTGGTGAGCGGTACCTTGTAGGCAGGCGCGACCTGAGCTGTCGTGCTCAACGGCAGCGTCAGCAACAGGGGGAGCAGCGATGTGGCAAGAAAACGTCTTAACATCAGGGGCATCGGTACGACCGGGATTTGGTGTAGTATAGAGGTTTGTGCGATTTTCTCCGCATAAGTTTTATAATCTCTTTTTATACCCCCATTAAATCTTAATCAAGAGCAAGGCATGAGCGAAACCCTCCGTATTGCGACACGCAAAAGTCAGCTGGCCCTCTGGCAGGCCGAATATGTCAAAACCGCGCTGGAAGCACTCCATCCCGATCTGCAGGTCGAGCTGTTGAAAATGACCACCCAGGGGGACAAGATCCTCGATACCCCACTGGCCAAGGTCGGCGGCAAGGGGCTGTTCGTCAAGGAGCTGGAAAACGGCCTGCTCAACGGTGACGCCGATATCGCTGTCCACTCGATGAAAGACGTGCCGGTGGAACTGCCCGACGGCCTGCATCTGCCGGTCATCTGCCCGCGCGAGGATCCGCGCGATGCCTTTGTCTCCAATACTTACACCGCGCTGGAACAACTCCCCCAGGGCGCCCGGCTGGGCACCTCGAGCCTGCGCCGCCAGTGCCAGATCGCCGAACTGCGGCCGGATCTGGCGATTCTCGATTTGCGCGGCAACGTCAATACCCGCCTGCAAAAACTCGATGACGGCCAGTATGACGCCATCATCCTCGCCGCCGCCGGGCTCAAGCGGCTCGGCTTCGAGGATCGTATCACCCAGTTCCTCGGCCCGGAGATCAGCCTGCCGGCCATTGGCCAGGGGGCCGTCGGCATCGAGTGTCGCCGCGACGATGAGCGAATCAACCGCCTGATCGCCCCGCTCAACCACGCCACCACCGCCACCCGGGTACGCGCCGAACGGGCCATGAACCACCGTCTCAACGGCGGCTGCCAGGTGCCGATCGCCGGCTATGCCGAAGTTTCCCACGGCGTGATCCTGATCCGCGGCCTGGTCGGACGCCTCGACGGCAGTGAAATCGTCCGCGGCGAGATCGCCGGCCCGCCGGAGGATGCCGCCGAACTCGGCCTGGTTCTGGCCGAGGATCTGCTGGCGCGCGGTGCCGACGTGATCCTGGAGGAGCTGTATGGGGCGTGATCTGGGCGGTCTGCGGGTGGTCGTTACCCGCCCGGCCCGCCAGGCCGCCGCCCTGGCAGAACGCATCAAACAGGCCGGCGGCCGACCGCTGCTGTTCCCGCTGCTGGCCATCACCGGTCCGGCCGATCCCGAGGCACTTCGCCCCCTTCTCGAGCGACTCTCCGACACCGATCTGCTGATCTTTGTCAGCCCCAACGCCGTGCGCTACGGCCTCGAACAGCTGGCCGCCTACGGCGGCGACCTGCCGGCAAACAGCCGTCTCGCCTGCGTCGGTGAGGGGACCGCCCGGGCGCTGGAACAGCTGGCGGGACGCCCCCCCGATCTCCTGCCCGCCGGGGGCGACGACAGCGAGGCGCTGCTGGCGTTGCCGGCCCTGCAGCAGGTCGACGGTCTGCGGGTGGTGATCTTTCGCGGCCAGGGAGGGCGCGAACAGCTGGCCGAGACCCTGCGTGCCAGAGGCGCACAGGTGGGGTATGCTGAGGTCTATCGGCGGGTCAGGCCCGACAATGATCCCGAGTGGTTACTCGACCCGTTGCGACAGGGGGAGATCGATATTATCAGTGTTACCAGCAGCGAAGCGCTGGATAATCTGATCGAATTCGGCGCGCCCGAGCTGGAGACATTGCAACGCACCCCGCTGGTGGTGTTTCATCAACGGATTGCCGATGCCGCCCGGCGGCACGGATTTCACGGCCCGCTACGGGTCTGTGACCAACCCGGTGACGACGGGTTGCTCGAGACACTGCGCCGCTGGCGCCACGGTGAGTAACAACGCGATGAACGACAAAGACGACAACGAAGCCAATAACACGCTGCCCGACAGCGCCGACGAGACGGGCGAGGCACCTCAACAGGAGGCCGGCCCCGATGAAGCGGCGCAGACAACCCCTGCCCCGAAAAAGGCCGCACGTGGCGGCACCGTGGCGCTGTTTTTCGCCCTGCTCAGTCTGCTTGCACTAATCGCCCTGGCCGGCGGCGGCTATTATCTCTGGCAGGATCAGCAACAGTTGGCCGCCGAGCGCGGGCAACGGATCAGCAGCTTGCAGGATAACCTTGCCAACCTCCAGCAGGAACTTCGCGCAAACAACGAACAGCAGGGTGAACAACTTGCTGATTTGCGTGAACGCCAGAGCAATCTGGACAACGCGCTGGAAAACCTGCTCACCAGTCGCAGTCATCTGCGTAACGACTGGCTGCTGACCGAGGCCGAGTACCTGCTCAAACTGGCCAACCATCGGTTGTTACTCGAGCGGGATGTCGAGACCGCCATTGTTGCCCTGCAGTCGGCCGATGCCCGACTACGCGAAATGGCCGATCCCGGCCTGCTGACAATCCGCAAGCGCATCGCGGCCGATATCAATGATCTGCGCAGCATTGCCCAGCCGGATCTCGCCGGGCTCTCCTTCAACCTGAGCAGCCTGGCCGGGGATATCACCCGTTTACCCCTGGCCACCCCCGATCCGCAAAGCAAGACCCGCCAGGGTGAACAGCCCACCGCCGATAAGGTCGACAACTGGCGAGAGTTGCCGGCGGCGATCTGGCGCGATATCAAGTCACTGGTGGTGATTCGCCATCATGATGAGCCGATACAACCGCTACTGGCGCCCGAACAACGGTTCTTCCTGACCCAGAACCTGCAACTGCAACTGGAACAGGCGCGCCTGGCGCTGCTCAACGGCCAGACCCGGGTCTATCAGGAGCGACTGCAACAGGCCCGTCAGTGGCTGGAAACCTATTTCGATACCGAACATAACGCCACCCGCCAGGCAATCGAACAGCTGCGCGAACTGGCCGGGCAGGAGATCCATCCGCAACTGCCGGATATCAGTGATACGCACCAGGCCTTGCTGGAATTTCGTCAGCAACGCCAGCCGGGCGCCCCGGAGTCAAACAACGACAGTGATCAACAGGACAGCCCATCATCATGAAATGGTTGTTCTATGCCTTTTTGATTTTGCTCGGTGGTGTCCTGCTCGGGTTGCTCGCCTATCAGGATCCCGGCTATGTGCTGATCAGCCGCGGAGAGCACACCGTGGAAATGACCCTCTCGCTGTTTGTCAGTGCCATTGTCATCGGTTTTATTGTGCTCTATATGTTGATCCGGACGGTCGTGCGCAGCTGGCATGTCCCGGCACGCTGGCGCCGCTGGCGTAAACTGCGCCGTCGGCGCAAGGCACGCCAGTCTTCCAACCGCGGTCTGATCGAACTGGCGGAAGGCAACTGGCGCCGCGCCGAGCGTGCGCTGATCAAACACGTCAGGGAGAGCGACACCCCCCTGCTCAATTACCTCTCCGCCGCGCGGGCCGCGCAAAAACAGCACGCCCACGAGCGTCGCGATCACTATCTGTCACTGGCGCATAACAGCGCCCCGGGCGCCGACATCGCGGTGGAGCTGACCCAGGCGGAACTGCAACTGGCCCACGGCCAGCTGGAACAGTCGCTGGCCAGCCTGATGCATCTGCAATCGCTGGCTCCGCACCATCCGCATGTGTTGTATCTGCTCGTGCAACTGTACGAACAACTGCACAGCTGGGGCGATCTGCAGGTTTTGTTGCCCCAGCTGGACAAGTACAAGGTACTCAGCGAGAGCGAGCATGATCAGCTCAGCAAAAAGGTTTATCTGAATCTGCTACAGATGAACCAGCATAAGGCCGAGAGCCTCAATAACATCTGGCAACAGATGCCGCGCGATCTGCGCCATGATCATGCATTGATCGAGGAGTACGCCCGACACCTGATCGATCTGGCGCAACACGACACCGCCGAAGCGATTCTGCGCGATGCAATCAAACGCGACTACAACAGTGAGCTGGTACGTCTCTACGGGCTGGCAAAATCAAGCACGCCGGAACGCCAGTTACAACAGGCGGAACACTGGCTCAAGGGCCGGGAAAACAACGCCAATCTGTTGCTCACACTGGGACGCCTGGCGCGGCGTTGTGAGCTATGGGGCAAGGCGCGCAGTTATCTGGAAGCCAGCCTGGGCAATCACGAGCTGGCGGAAACCTATCGCGAGCTGGGTCAGTTGCTGGATAAACTCAATGAACGGGAACAGGCCGCGGAATACTATCGCAAGGGATTACTCTTGGGTGTCTGAGGAATAACCGGTGTCATGCTCGCCGGATTCCATCTCACCGACCTCCTGAGCCACCTCGTCAAACAGGCTGTTACATGCCACCCGCAGATCATGTAACCGATCGGCAATTTCGCTGACCTTGTCGTAACTTCTGCCGTGCAACTCCTTTTGCATACGATGCGCCGTCGAATGAGCCATGCGCAACATATCGCATAGATGGGCCGCCTCATCCAGCAAGCGGCTGCCCTTTTCTCCAACTGAATCCGTCACTACTGTCATCCCGTCTTGCAGCCCGCGGCTGTCCTGAAAATAAACTTAGCAGATCGACGGGAATTTGCGAAGCGTGGAATCAATCCTTGTTGTATTCAAAGGCATCGGAATAGTAGTGATCCAGATCCAGCCCGTGAGCGGGAAATGCCTCTTGCCCGGCATAGACCATCGGCGGGGGCCCGGAGGCATAGATATCGTAGCCGCCCAGATCGGGATAATCCTGGATGACCGCGTCATGCACATAACCGGTACGACCCTGCCAATTATCTTCGTCCATGGGTTCGGACAACACGGGTGTATACTTGAAGTTGGGGTGTGTCTTGAGCCACTGCGCGGATAAAGACGCCATATAGAGATCCCGTGCCGCCCGTGCGCCCCAGTACAGATGCATCGGCCGTTCGATCCCCGAGGTGAAGGCGTGTTCGATCATCCCCTTGATGGGGGCAAAGCCGGTGCCCCCGGCCATGAAGATGATCGGCCGATCCGACTCCTCGCGCAGATAAAACCCCCCGAACGGGCCTTCGATGCGCAGGATATCCTTGACCTTCATCTTGTCGAACACTTCACCGGTAAAACGGCCGCCTTCGACATGACGAATGTGCAAAACCAGATAATCATCGTCATGCGGCGCGTTGGCCAGGGAAAAACTGCGCCGCCGGCCATCCTTGAGAATGAAATCCACATACTGGCCGGCCAGAAACTGCAACCGCTCACTGGCGGGCAGCTTGAGTTTCAGCAGCATGACATCGTGATTGAGTCGCGACATCTCGGCGATGCGGGTGGGCAGCTTTTTAATCTGGATATCCTGGCCCTCGGCCACTTCGCGGGTTTCAATAACCAGGTCCCCGAGAGCCCGGGCCTGGCAGAACAGCGCCATACCGGCGGTCGCCTGTTCTTCCGTCAGCGCCGGCGGCAATTCACCGTCGGGATAGACGATCTTGCCTTCGACCACCTTGCCCATGCAGGATCCGCAAGTCCCGTTGCGACAGCCGTAAGGCAGCGTCAAACCGTGGCGCAGGGCCGCATCCAGCACCGACTCGTCCTCTTCGACAGGAAAGGTGTGGCCACTGGGCTCGACTTTAACGGAAAAACTCATAAAATTGCTCAACTTCTCATCACAAAGCGCGGAATTATCGCCTAATGAACCCGGCAGTAAAACCCCCTGAACAGGTATTCATCGTCGGCTGTGGCGATATCGGTCGTCGTGTCGCCCGGCTGTGGCAGGCCGATGGCCTCCCGGTCACCGGCCTGGCCCGTCACGCTGATCGACAGACGGCGGCTGACATTATCCCGTATCAGGCCGATCTGGACGATCCGGCAACCCTGACCGATTTGCCGGTCCATCAAGCGCTGGTCTATTACTTTGCCCCGCCCCCGCCGCACGGCCGCGAGGATCCACGCATGGCCGGTTTTTTACAGGCGCTGGAACAACATGGCACCGTGCCGCAACGGATCGTCTATATCAGCACCTCCGGGGTCTATGGCGACCGGCAGGGCGGTATCGTCAGTGAGCAAACGCCGGCCTACCCGCAGGTGGATCGCGCCCGGCGCCGTTATGCCGCCGAACAGGCGCTGCGCGAGTGGGGCCGCCAACAGAACGTACCGGTGGTGATCCTGCGGGTCGGCGGGATCTATGGGCCCGGACGCCTGCCGATCAAACGGATCCGGGAACAGGTACCGATGGTGCATGAAGATCTGGCGCCGCAAACCAACCGCATTCACGCCGCCGATCTGGCCGTCATCTGCATGGCCGCCGCCCTGCGCGGGCGGGCGGATACTATTTACAATGTCAGCGATGGCGATGAGAGCAACATGACCGCCTATTTCAATACCGTCGCCGATTTTCTCGGCCTGCCACGTCCGCCTTTAATCGACATGGATGAAGCACAACAGACCCTGAGCGAGGGCATGCTCTCCTACCTGGGCGAATCGCGACGCATGGATACCACCCGCTTGCGGGAAGAGCTCGGCGTTGAGTTACTTTACCCGACATTGCAGAACGGCCTCGAAGAAACCTGCCTACGAGACAGGGACGAGGTACGAGGGACAAGGAACAAGTTGTAGGAGGGGCTTGTAGCCGCGACTTCTTGAATTCAGGCAGGTCGCCGATGGAATCGCCTCCCACATTGAAGAACGCCCACCCTGCCTAGTGTCTCGTTCCTGTCCGAAGAGCATTGGAGGTGACGCATCGGCGACTGGTGTCGGTCTGGCTCTCCCCGTACAATGCGGGTTGATTTGATTTCGGTTCGGTCTGCGCATGAAACCCATTAGCCAGTTCTTTCGCCTGTTTTACATCAGCTTTGTGCTGATGCGTCACGGGCTGGACGGGCTGGTACTGAATACGCCGTTGTTTCGGCCGTTTCGGGTTCTCAAGATTTTCATGCCCTGGCTGTGGTGGTCACGCAAACAGCCGCGCGGCGAACGCATTCGCCTGGCGCTCGAGGATCTGGGCCCCATCTTCATCAAGTTCGGGCAGATTCTCTCCACCCGCCGCGATCTGCTGCCCGACGACATCGCCGATGAACTGGCTCGACTGCAGGATCAGGTGCCACCGTTTTCCGATCAACTGGCGCGCACGATTATCGAGCGTGAGCTGGGCGAATCGATCGATGCAATCTTTGCCCGCTTCGAGCCCACGCCGTTTGCCTCCGCCTCCATCGCCCAGGTCCACGGCGCCACCTTGTACGACGGACAGGAAGTGGTGGTCAAGGTGCTGCGCCCCCATATTCTTCCGGTCATCAAACGTGATATCGGCCTGATGTACCTGTTTGCCAACGCCTTCGAGCGCTACTGGTCCGTCGGCCGTCAGTTGCACGCCGTCGACGTGGTCAGCGAATTCGAAAAAACCATTCTCGATGAGCTGGACCTGACCCGCGAGGCCGCCAATGCCTCGCAACTGCGGCGTAACTTCATCGACTCGCCATTGTTATATGTGCCGGATGTGTACTGGGACTATTGCCGGCGCAACGTGATGGTCATGGAGCGCATCGACGGCATTCCCATCGGCAATATCGACCGGCTGCGCCAGGCCAATATCAACCTCAAGGCTCTGGCCGAGCATGGCGTGGAAATATTTTTCACCCAGGTGTTTCGCGACAGCTTCTTTCACGCCGACATGCACCCGGGCAACATCTTCGTCGCCAACGACGGCCAGTACCTGGCGGTGGACTTTGGCATCATGGGATCGCTCAACCCCAGCGATCAGCGCTATCTGGCAGAAAATTTTCACGCCTTCTTCAACCGCGATTACCGCCGCGTCGCCCAGCTGCACATCGACTCGGGCTGGATCGATCGGGATACCCGTATCGATGAATTCGAGTCGGCCATCCGTACCGTGTGCGAGCCGATCTTCAACAAACCCCTGAGCCAGATCTCCTTCGGTCATCTGCTGTTGCGCCTGTTTCAGACTGCACGCCGCTTCAACATGGAAGTGCAGCCGCAACTGGTGCTGCTGCAAAAAACCCTGTTGAATATCGAAGGTCTCGGCCGTCAGCTCTATCCTGAACTGGATCTGTGGCAAACCGCCAAGCCGTTTCTGGAGCGCTGGATACGCGAGCAGATCGGTCCCAAAGCCTTTATCAAACACCTGCGCATCAACTTTCCCATGTGGGCCGAACGCCTGCCGCAACTGCCCAACATGGTCTACGATGTGCTGCAACAGGCCAAAGATGGTAACCTGAATGTGGAATTACAGGACAGGCAGATGCGCCAGCTGCGCCGGGAAATGCGTCGCGCCAACCGCCGCACCTGGAGCGCAATTGTCGGCGCCAGCCTGATCCTCTCCGCCACCATACTCGCCGCTCTTGACGGTTATGCCAAAACCATGCTCGGCAATTTACCCGTCTTCTCCTGGTTACTCGGCGGCGCCGGGCTGGCTATCCTGCTCGCGGCCTGGCCCGATTATCGGGATGATTAGTTGCCCGGCTTTTCCGCTTTCCATACTCTGAAACCAGGGCAACGATGTTCAAGTTATATCCTTGTAATCCCCGAATCGCAACAACGACAATGAGATACACGAATAAAAGAGCGTGTAGTTTGTTCCGACAACCGGAGTTTTGCAGGGTGTGAGATGCGAAGGAATATCGAACCCGTGGACCGATCAGCACTGAGCATCGAGCATACCTGGCAGATTCTGCTGGGTATAGCGCTGCTGTTTTTTGCCGTGTATGTCGCATTACCCTACGGAACATTTGCCAGTAGCGTCTATGTCGCGGCCAGTGTATTTTCCGCCGTCGCTGTTGCATTCGCCGTGCGGAGCCGCGCGCTGTTTTACCCACTTGCCTGGCTGTTACTGGCGTGCGGGCTTGCACTGTGTGCAATGGGGCATGCAATCTGGTACTGGCTCGATCTTTATGGCCTTGAACCCTTTCCATCACTGGCTGACGTTTTTTATCTGGCGGCCTACCCGCTGTTTGCAACATCGCTATGGTTACTCGGAAGCCAGGACATTCGCGACGATGGCGCACTGAGCGACGCGCTGATTATCGGTATATCAGCAGCCGTGCTCAGCTGGGCATTGCTGATCGCGCCGTATATGTATGACCCTGATCTCACTTTTCTCCAGCTGTTCATTTCTGCGGCTTATCCCGTCGCCGATCTGATCCTGTTGCCGCTGATCCTGCGCCTGGTATTTCTCCATCGTACACGGCTAACCGCCCATCGACTGCTGCTTATCGGCTGGTTTGCCTACTTTACCGCCGATCTCCTGTATGCTCACGGCAATTCCGTTGGCTGGTACACACCTGGCGGTTTAACGGATGGCTTATGGCTGATCGCCTACGCGTTGTTCATCGCGGCGGCCTGGCATCCCTCAGCTACCGTCGAACCAGACTCGCATGCCTCGCGCGCCGAGTTATCCGGCCGGCGCCTTCTGCTCCTTGGCGCCGCCTCGGTACTCGTGCCGATGGTGATCCTGATCACCTCCGGGACACAGTTCGAAATTGTCCGCATCGCCGCGTTCGCTTCGATTCTGCTGTTTCTTCTGGTGATGCACCGCATGGCCGGGTTGCTACGCGAGACCCACCGGCAGGCCGAAGTGCTTGAAGGGCTATCGCAGATCGATCCCCTCACCGGTGCCGTCAATCGCCGGCAATTGGATTATGAGTTAAAACGCGAGATATCTCGTGCCGTCCGCAGCCATACGGACCTGAGCCTCGCCTTCATCGATCTGGATCACTTCAAGGAGTTCAACGACACCTACGGACATCAGGTCGGTGATAGCCTGTTGAAACAACTCGTAACTGTTTGGCGCGGGGTGCTACGTTCGACGGATGTCGTGGCCCGCATCGGTGGCGAGGAGTTCCTCATCCTTTTCCCAGATACTAATAGCGAACAAGCGCAGATCGTATTGGAGCGCCTGCGTAATCTCGTGCCCCGCGGGCAGACATTTTCCGCCGGGCTCGCAACGCTAGAATCGGACGAGACCGCCGATGGCTTCATTGCCCGGGCTGACAAAGCTATGTACACGGCGAAGCATCGTGGACGTAACCGTATCTTTCTTGCTGATAATTGATATGGCAAACCACCAAACGTGGCAGGATCCAGCTGTAACTGAAGCAGGTTTGTCGAAAGGATCAGGTCTCACGAAATTTAGGGCCCACGGAAGTCAGGGCCTCATATCAGGGCCAGGTCTTGCCTTTTGCCTCCTGAAAGGCAAAAGGCAAGACCTGCCCCGTTGGGTTGTTTAATCAGCCCTTGCGACGCAGTACCCAGATCTCCAGCAGCGCCCATTCTTCACCGGGATAGTTTTCCTGCTCCAGCGGTGACAGGCGGCGATGCCTGGAGGCCATGCTGCCGACGAACTCCAGGTGCTCCAGCAGCATGCGCTTGGTTGCGTCGGCTTTTTCCAGCGCGAAAGGATTGAGAAAGTTGACCAGCATATAGCCCTCGCCCGAACCGCCGGCAAAGGCACCCAGCAGTTTGGCAATCGCCTCGGGCTCCAGATAGACAAGGGAGGCCGTGGAGATCACGATATCGGCGTTTGTCATCGCCGTTTCCACCTGCGACTGAACTTCGGCCGGGGCGGCATTCAGATCCGCCTCGATAGTCTGGTCATAAATGCCGGCGGAATGCCCGTAGGCCAGGGCATTGGCGGAGATATCGATACCGGTGGTGGTGGCGGCAAAACGGCGCTGGCCATCGACCTGTTGCGCGGCGTCGGCATCGCACCAGTTGTTGCGAATCGCCTCATAATCCATGCCGTAGAGGGTCGCCATAGTGGTGTTGCCGAAACAGCCGGCCAGATCCACGAACTGGATTGGTTTGTCGCCAGCGGCCTGTTGCTGGGCCCAGGGCAATATCAGTCGATCGAAGGTCTGGCGATTGAAGTTGTCGGAAACGTATTCCAGCGCATCGAGGATCCGCTCCTTGAACGGCACCGGGTTCTCGGCCACGTAAATATCATCAAAATGCTGCTTCTTCTCGTCCGTGCGAACGTCCGGTTTGGCCATTGGGGGATCTCCTTGTAACTTTAAGTTGCTTTAAATCATGAAAAAAACCGTAATTCGCCAATTATACCGGTTTATGGGATGCAGCTACAGAATCCATGATATGAATGTTGCTATGCGCTTTTAAACGTCGCAGGCGTACTGTTTTCGGGCAGCGCCTGATCGGGGTCTGTTTTGCGATCGGGCGATCGCACTCTCCGCGGATATCCGCCAGGCCAATCCCGCCATCCAGACGTAACCCCGGGCAGGGCCACGATAATCGGTCTACCGCTTCAGGCCGCCGGGCGCTGCAAGGCGGCTTCGACCTCGTCGCGTTTGGCCCTGCCCAGCAGATGCTCGATCAGCGTCAGGGCAAAATCCATTGCCGTGCCGGGACCGCGCGAGGTAATCACTTTACCATCGACCACGACGGCGGTTTGCTCATATTGCATGTTATCGGTTTGAATATTGTCCAGCGCCCCGGGGAAGCTGGTGGCATGCTTGCCATTTAATAATCCGGCACTGGCCAGTACCTTGGGCGCGGCGCAGATGGCCGCGGTGTATTTGCCGGCATCGGTCATCTGCAATAACAGAGTGTGAATGCGCGGGTCATTGTTGAGGTGATCGGCACCGGGTAATCCGCCGGGCAGTACGATCATATCAAAATCCTTGTCCAGCACCGCCTCCAGGGTGGTATCCGGCATGAGGACGGTACCGCGACTGGCGTGTACCGGCTGTTCGTCGAGGCCCACGGTGGTCACCTCGACCCCGGCACGACGCAACAGATCGATGACGGTTACGGCTTCGAGCTCTTCACAGCCCTGGGCGAGCGGGATGAGTACATTGGCCATGATGACTCCCTCCGTTGTTGACGTATTTCAATCAGTTTTGATACCGGCACCAGGCGCACGCCCTGCTGTGCCAGATCGGGCAGCCATTGCTCCAGCACACTTAACGTGGCGGGATAGGGATGACCGATGGCCAGGGCCGTGCCGTTACGCCGGGCCTGCTCTATCAGTTTAGTCAATTGCTCCGCCACCACCTGTGCATCGTCCCGATAATCGAGAAAAATATCCCGCGAGGTGCTGCGGATTTTGCGTTGACCGGCCTGCTCCAGCGCCACACTGTGACGGGTGGTTCGGCTGTCGATAAAGTAGAGATCATCGCGAAACATGGCGGCCTGCATCAACCAGCGCATGCGACTGGCACTGGCCGTCAGACGACTGCCCATGTGATTGTTGAAGCCGACCGCGTGCGGGACCGCATTGAAATTATGCCGCACTGCCGTCTTGAAGTGCCGCTCCTCCATATCGTGTAACAGCGCGCCCGGACCGAGCGCCTTGCCGCTCTCGGCCTCCATGGGCATGTGGATCATAATTTCCTTGTCCTGCCTGTGCGCCTGGTTGGCCAGCAGACGGGTAAAGGGACGATGGGGAAGAATCGCGTAGGTCAGCTGACCCGGCAAGCTGATAGCCCGCAGACCATGGCGCTGCTGGTTGCCCAGATCATCGATAATGATGCTGATAATCGGCTGCAGTTTGGCGGCGGTTTGCGGCACGGGCGCGTCGCCGGCAAACGCCGCGCCTGCCACAACCAGCAACAGCGGCAGCAGCAGGCTTTTGCACCCGGACATACCCGGCCCTACTTCCGGTTACCCATCAGCTCCATACCCTTGAGCAGATTAAGCGCCTCGAACACCGGGTAGTCGTTGCTGACCAGAGTGTCATTCCCTTCCTTCTCGGCATCGGTCGACTCATCGCTCTCGGATTCGGCATCATTGTCATTGCCGTTCATCAGATGGCCACCGAGGTCCGCCTCACGCAGGGGTTTGAGACCCTCATCGGTCCTGGCCGCCACGGTCACATCGCTCAGCTTGATATCCGGCTGGATGCCTTCGGCCTGAATCGAGCGCATATCCGGCGTGTAATACAACGCCGTGGTCAACTTGATGGCGGTCTTGTTCTGCAGATCGATCACCGACTGCACCGAACCCTTGCCGAAACTCTCGCCGCCCATGATGATCGCGCGGCGATGATCCTGGAGTGCGCCGGCAACAATTTCCGAGGCAGAGGCGGAACCGCCGTTGATCAGCACCACAATCGGCGCGCCGTTAAGAATATCCTGCGGTGTGGCTTGGGCGGTTTTCTTGTTGTCGTCGGTGCGCCCCTTTATTGAGACGATATCGCCTTTCTTGATAAAGGCGTCAGAGACGGAAATGGCCGCATCCAGCAAGCCACCGGGATTGTTGCGCAGATCCAGTACCAGCCCCTTGAGCTTGCCGTCGTTGTCTTTTTTCAGCTGTGAGATCTCCTTGCGCAGATCCGAACCGGTACGGGTCTGAAAATTGGAGATCCGCACATAGCCAAAACCCTTCTCCAGCGTACGCGCCTTGACGCTTTCCACGCGAATTTTGTCCCGCGTCAATTCAAAGGTCAGCGGCTTGTCTTCCCCCTCGCGGATGACGGTCAGTACAATCCTGGTCCCCGGCTTGCCGCGCATGAGCTTGACCGCATCGTCCAGACTCATACCCTTGACCGACTTGTCGTCGAGCCGAATGATGAGATCGCCACTGCTGATGCCTGCTTTCGCGGCGGGGGTGTCGTCGATTGGCGAGACCACCTTGACGAAACCGTCTTCCATGCCCACCACAATACCCAGGCCGCCGAACTCGCCGGAGGTGCCGATACGCAATTCTGTCGTGGCTTTTTCATCCAGGTAAGTGGAATGGGGATCCAGGCCGGTCAACATGCCGCGAATGGCATTCTCCAGCAGGGTTTTGTCGTCCACTTCCTCGACGTAGTTTTCCTTGACGCGCTGGAACACCTCGCTCAAGGCCTGCACGGTCTCCAGGGGCAGCTGCGCGGAGGTCGATTGACGCTCGGCAACCACGCTGCCGGCCATGGTCAGGGTCACACCCAGGGTGAGGCCGAGTAGCAGGATAATGGTATTTCGGGTAAAGGAATTCATCGCTATAACTCCTGGCGCCAAGTGCAACCCCGGCATGAACTTGTGACGCTACATCACTGATAATTTTCAGGTATTAACTTTAACACATTTGTCGGGCCTGTCGGCCAATTCTTCAGCCGCGCCGGGTGCGCCCGCACCAGGTGGCCGGATTGGTCGGCGTGCCATTGTGACGGATTTCAAAATAGAGTCCGGCTTCATCCCGGCCGCCGCTGCTGCCGACCTCGGCGATCGCCTCATCGGCCCGGACCCAGTCGCCCACCTCTTTTAACAGCCCCTGATTATGGCCGTACAGGCTCATATAACCGTCGCCGTGATCGATGATGATCAACAGCCCGTAGCCGCGCAACCAGTCAGCATAGGCGATCCGGCCGGGGGCAACGGCATAGACGGTGTTGCCTTCACTGTTGCCGATGAGCACGCCATTCCAGCGCAGCTTGCCGGCGTTGCGCGACTGACCAAAGCGTTTTTGCACCTCGCCGCGCGCCGGCCAGGTCAGTTTGCCGCGCCGCTCGGCAAAACTCAGGCGCGAATCCCTGCCCGTCAGCAAATCACCCAATTCCCGATTCAGCCCCCGCAACAGCTTCTGCAACTGCTTTTCGTCTTCCTGCATCTGGCTCAGCTGTTCATCCCTGGAGCCGATCTCGCGCTTCAGTTTTGCCAGCGCCCGGGAGCGTTGACGAAAGTGTTGTTCCAGTTGCTGTTTTTGCGTCACTTCACGATCGTGCAATGATTGTAACTCGCTCTTGCGTCGGGCGATTTGCTGTTCGACGCTGTCCAGTCTGGCGACGATCTTGAGGGCCGCCTTGATCTGCTCACTGCGGGCGCGATTGAAATAATCGTAATAGGTGGAAACCCGCCCGACCGCGGCCGGATCTTCCTGGTTGAGCAACAGTTTAAGAAATTCCTGGCGGCCAATGACATACGCGGCCTTGATCTGCTGACCGAGCAGATCACGTTGACTGTCCAGTTCGTTTTGCAACTGGCGCTGTTCGTCATGCAGGTTGTCCAGTTTGCGGTTTTGCGTCTGCAGCTGATTCTTGATCTCGCGAAGCGATTTGACGCGCTGGCCGATTCGGGTTTCGATCGTCTGCAGTTGCTGAACTTCCTCGCTGTACCGATCCCGCTGCGCGGCCAGCGCCTGCTTGAGCTGGTCGATGCGCTGGCGCAGGTTTTCAAGCTGACGGGACTTTTCCGCCTGCTGCGCGGCGGTCAGATCGGCATAAACCACACCGCCCGGCAGGACGGCCAGTATCAGGATCAGTATCCAGCGAGGGAGCGCGGTGAACATGCTCAAAATAGTAACCCTGTTGCCGCCAGCCAGGCTATCCCGATCTGCCGCGCGATGGAGGTGATCGATCGTATCGCCGGCGGCTCTTTCGCGGATGCCGCACCGGATTACAATCAAAGCAAAGCGATCCGGTGTTTATTACACCTGTTCAGACGGCGTCCTGCTGGACCGCCTCTTCCGGTTTGGCGATAAGCGAACGACCGTTCATTTCCGCGGGCAGGGGAATGCCCATCAGTTCCAGCATGGTCGGCGCGATGTCGGACAGTGCCCCATTGGCTTCCAGTTTGAAATCGCGCCCGACATAAATCAGCGGCACCAGGTTGGTGGTATGGGCGGTGTGGGCCTGATTGGTTTCCGTGTTTTGCATCATTTCGGCATTGCCGTGATCGGCGGTGATCAACAGCTCGCCGCCCGCCTTGCGGATCGAGTCGACGACCCGGGCGAGGCATTGATCGATGGCCTCGATAGCCTTGACCGTGGCATCGAAGTCGCCACTGTGACCGACCATATCGGGGTTGGCATAGTTACAGATGATCACATCGTATTCCTGGCCCTCGATCGCATCGACCAGTTTGTCGGTCAGCTCGGGCGCGCTCATCTCGGGCTGCAGATCGTAGGTCGCCACGTTGGGGGAGTTGATCAGCACCCGATCCTCGAACTCGAACGGCTCCTCTCGCCCGCCATTAAAAAAGAAGGTGACGTGGGCATATTTTTCGGTCTCGGCAATCCGCAACTGATGCATGCCCAGGCCGGAGATGTATTCGCCGAACACGTTTTTCAGCCGATCGGGGGGATAGGCCACCGGAATATCGTATTCCGAGTTGTATTCGGTGAGGCTGACAAAGCGGCCCAGCTTCGGCATCGCCGCGCGCTCGAACGCGTCGAAATCGGGCTCGATAAAGGGCCGGGTGATCTGACGGGCACGATCGGAACGGTAGTTCATGAACACGACCACATCACCGTCTTCCACTTTCACCGGCTCGGTGCCGGCGGGAACGACGGCCGTGGCCTTGACGAACTCGTCGCTCTCGTCCCGTTCGTAGGCCATCTCCAGTCCTTGCAGGGCCGTCTCGGCGCTGAACTCGCCCTTGCCCAGGGTAATCAGATCGTAGGCGCTCTGGATCCGCGGCCAGCGGTGGTCCCGATCCATGGCAAAGTAACGGCCGATGATTGAGGCGAAGCGGCCCCCGCCGATTTCGGCGAACCGGGCCTCCATTTTCTCAATCGAGGCGATGGCGCTTTTGGGCGCGGTATCGCGCCCGTCCAGAAAGGCGTGCACATAGACCTTTTTGGCGCCCTGTTTGACAGCCAGCTCGACCATAGCATGGATGTGCTCTTCGTGGCTGTGCACCCCGCCGGGAGAAAGCAGGCCGAGAATGTGCACGGCCTTGTCGGTGTCCACCGCCAGCTGGGCGGCATCCACCAGGGTCTGGTTGGCGAAAAACGAGCCGGTTTTGATCGAGCGGCTGACCCGGGTGTATTCCTGATAGACCACGCGCCCGGCGCCAAGATTGAGGTGTCCCACTTCGGAGTTACCCATCTGATCGGCGGGCAGGCCGACCTCGGCGCCGGAGCCGCGGATCAGGGTATGCGGGCACTCACCCCACAGCCGGTCCCAGACCGGTTTGTCGGCATGCTCGATGGCATTGCCCTCGGTGATTTCGGAGTAGCCCCAGCCATCCAGGATGACCAGCAGCATCGGTTTCGGATTCTGTGACATAAAGTAGAGGTAAGCGCTCGATTTGTAACAAGTTTTACATTTAGACGGAGTCTAACGGATTACCCGCAGGGGCGCCAGCATTCTACCGGAAACGGTCTGCCGGGGGGCCAGAAATCCGCACTGCGTCTGCGAAATGCCTTCTCAAACGGTAGATTATTGTATAATGTTTTATTAATAAAAGGCACCATAGTGTCATATGGCAATTTTAAAGACCTGACATCACACAGGTATAGCATTGGGAAGGTCACATGAATACGAACACGATGGAACTGCCCGGGCTCATGACCCGCGACGAGGATATCAACCGCGCCTCCCGCTCGCTGAAGGCGATGTCGCATCCGCTACGGCTCAAGATTCTGTGCACCCTGGGCGACCAGGAAACCAGTGTCCAGGATATCGTCGAACAGGTCGGCACCTCGCAAAGCAACATCTCGCAGCATCTGGCGATACTGCGCGACAAAGGCATTCTCGACTCGCGCAAGGACGCCAACCGCGTCTATTACCGCGTGGGGGATGCGCGGACCCTGCGCCTGATCGAAATGATGCGCGAAGTGTTCTGCAACGCCGGCTAATCCGGCTGCGCAGCGGATTTTACACCGGCTGACATGCCGGGACGGCGATTTGCTTGAAATCCGCCGTCCCGGCCCTATCTGTAACAACATTCTGACTTACACGTGAGGCACCACCGACAATGACGAGCGAACGAATTATCCGTTCCCTGGCCGGCTTTTTACTGCTGCTCTCTCTGGCCCTGGGTGTCGAGGCCAGCCCGATCTATCACAGCGTTCACTGGTTGTGGCTCGCGCTGTTTGTCAGCCTCAATCTGCTGCAAAGCGGCTTTACCAATTTCTGTCCGCCGGAAAAACTGTTAAAACGCTTCGGCATCAAAAGCTGCAGTAACTGAAGTACCTCTCACAAGGAGACCTCGTGGATCAACTCGCTACTTTCATCAGCAATAACTGGATTCTAGTCGGCGCCCTGGTCGTCGTTCTGGCACTGCTGGGACACAGCTATTTTGGCAGCCTGCTGCAAAACTTTGCCACCACCTCGCCGAGCGAAGCCGTCAAGATGATCAACCGGGACGATGCCGTCGTGCTGGATGTTCGCGAGGAATCGGAATACCAGGAGGGTCACATTATCAATGCCGTGCATGTGCCCCTCAGCCAGCTCAACGACAAGCTATCGACCCTGGAAAAACACAAAAACAAACCGATCATCGCCGCCTGCCGCTCCGGCCACCGTTCGGGGCAGGCCTGTTCCACACTGAAAAAGGCCGGCTTTGAAAACGTCTATAACCTCAACGGCGGCATTCTGGCCTGGAAGAGCGCCAACCTGCCGCTGGTGAACAAGAAACAAACCAAATAAAAAGCAAAGGGAGACATAGCCATGGCCGAGGTGACCATCTACACCACCCGATTCTGCCCCTACTGCGTGCGCGCCAAGCGGCTGCTGGACAGCAAGCAGGTCGGCTACCACGAAATTCCGGTGGATACGGACAGCGAGCAGCGCCAGATCATGATGGAACGCAGCCAGGGCTACACGGTCCCGCAGATCTTCATCGACGAACAGTCTATCGGCGGTTGCGACGAACTTTACGCGCTGGAAGCCGCCGGCCAACTGGACAGCCGCCTGGGGCTGAACAACGCCTGAGGCCCGTCTCATGAGCGACTCCCTGCATATCGTCTGCCCCCATTGCGACAGCATCAACCGGCTGCCGGCCGAACGCCTCGGCAGCGGCGGCAAGTGCGGTAAATGCAGCAAGCCGCTGTTCGACGGCCGTCCCCTTGAGTTGACCGCCGGCAACTTTGCCCGGCACATCAGCAAAAACGACATTCCGGTGCTGGTCGACTTCTGGGCACCCTGGTGCGGACCGTGCAAGATGATGGCCCCGGTGTTCGAACAGGCCGCCGCGCAATTGCAGCCGCAGATGCGCCTGGCCAAGATCAACACCGAGACCCAGCAACAACTGGCGGCCCAGTACCAGATCCGCAGCATTCCCACCCTGGCGGTATTCAAGCACGGCCGCGAGCTGGATCGTCAGGCCGGTGCCATGGATCAGGGGCACCTGCTGCAGTGGGCGCGGCAGTTTACCTGATCCCCGCCCTGCCCAGGTCGGCGCCAATCTGCTAACATCGGGGTTTCTTCCCATCCCTTTTGCAACGACTACAAGACAACTTCATGGCCGATAACGACACCCAGCAAAACGGCGGCGAGACGCAACAGCAGTTCGCCGTTCAGAAGATCTATACCAAGGATATCTCGTTCGAATCGCCCAACTCGCCGGCGATCTTCAGTGAGCAGCTTCAACCCCAGATCAACCTGGAACTGAACACCAACGGCAAAGCCATTGGCGAAGAGGTCTACGAGGTGGTGCTGGCCCTGACTGTCACCGTCAAGCATGAAGAGAAGACCGCCTGCCTCATCGAAGTCCAGCAAAGCGGCATCTTCACCATCAAGGGGTTTAACCGCGACGATCTGAGTCGCATGCTGGGCAGCTTCTGTCCCGAGATGCTGTTCCCCTATGCCCGCGAAGTGGTCTCGGATATTGCCACCCGCGGCGGCTTCCCGCAGCTGTTACTCGCGCCGGTCAACTTCGAGGCCCTGTACGCCAGGCACCTGGCCGATCAGCAGCAGGCTGAAACCGACAGCGCCAGTCAATAATTGACCATGGCCCGTCCCGCGCAACGCTTTGCCGTTCTGGGTGCCGGCTCCTGGGGCACGGCGCTGGCCATGCTGCTGGCCGACAACGGCCACAGCGTCACGCTCTGGACCCACCGTCCCGAGCAGGCCGACACCCTCAATCGCGATCGGGCCAATCAGCGTTACCTGCACGGCCTGGGCTTTCCCAAAGACCTGAGGGCCAGCGGCGACCTCGAAACCACGGTCGACGGGGCAGATATCATTTTGCTGGTGGTCCCGAGCCATGCCTTTCGAGAGACCCTGACCCGCATCAAGCCACTGCTGCGCGACGACCATAAAGTCTGCTGGGCCACCAAGGGGCTGGAACCGGGCAGCCAGAAACTGCTGCATCAACAGGCCGAGGAAGAACTGGGCACCGACGCCCCCATGGCCGTCATCTCCGGGCCGACCTTCGCCCGTGAAGTGGCCCAACGACTCCCGGGTGCAGTCACCGTCGCCTCGCGTAACAGCGACTACGCCCTGGAACTGGCCCGCGCCCTGCACAACGATCACTTCCGCGCCTACACCGGCGAGGACATCACTGGTGTCGAGCTCGGCGGGGCCTGCAAGAACGTGCTGGCCATCGCCGCCGGCACCGCCGACGGTCTGGGCTTCGGCGCCAATGCCCGCGCCGCGCTCATCGCCCGCGGCGTGGCCGAAATCATGCGCCTGGGCGTTGCCCTCGGCGCCCGGCACGACACCTTCATGGGCCTCACCGGCCTGGGCGATCTGGTGCTCACCTGCACCGACAACCAGTCCCGCAACCGCCGCCTCGGCATGGCCCTGGGCCAGGGCCGCTCCAGGGACGACGTGGTCAAGGAGATCGGCCAGGTCGTCGAAGGCATCAACACCTGCAAGGAAGTCTTCGCCCTGGCGCAACGCCATAACATCGACATGCCCATCACCGAACAGGTCTACCGCGTCATTCACGAAGGCCACACCCCCACCGAAGCCCTGCACGCCCTGATGGAGCGGGCCATCCGGCCGGAGCTGGATTAAAAACAAGATCAAGAGATTAACGCAGAGGGTCGCTCTCTGCTCACTGTAGAACCCCTTCGGGTTTCATTCAGTATTTCTTCGCGTTACTCAGGTCATCCTGCCTCCCGCGACACTTGTACATCCCTGTACATCGCGCAACAAAGGCGCAGAGGAACGCAGAGAAAGAAATAATTTTGTATTGTTGTAGAACAGGCTTTTGCTCTGAGCCTAAACTTCGTTTCAGATATGACGGGATAAAAATTGTCGTTTTGGCGTGAATTATCGCCTCATCCTTAAAGCAACGCTTTAATCCATAAAATGAAGTATTTAAGGCTTAAAACAACGTTTACTTCAATATAAAATCTCGCGCTTTCAATACGTTACGGTGGTTCGACCCCTGGCTGCTCTCATGCTGCACTTAAACGGCCCGCTTTAATTCTTCGCGGATTATCTTACGCAAGGTACTCTCAAGTTCTTTGTCGTGCGCCCGAATATACTCGCGCAGCGCATCATTGATCAGTGTTTGGTAATTGCCACCGCCTGTCGCATGCACACGATTTTTAAAATGTTCGATAATGTCAGCATCCAGCCGTATCGTAATTCGCACTTTGTTTGGATCGGGCTTAATGACAGGACCGCGTTTTCCTTTTGAAAAATCTTCAGCCATAGTAATCGAGACCTTGATAGTATTGCTTGATTTCATGCTTCGTTGCGGGCCGGGCAGAAATAATCCGGAGACAGTCTTCATCGCGCTCGGTATGCACAACATATAAGACTTTGAAGTAAGGACCCATTCCCAGGGTTTTGAATCTCAGCTCCTGCGCATCGCGATCTTCAATAGTTAAGGCATTTTCATCTTCAAGCGCGATAACGGCATCGGCAAAATCAACACCGTGTTTGCCAAGATTTTCGACCGCCTTCCGTGGGTCCCATTCGTAGTCCATACATCAAGTGTATGCACATATTGTGCACCTTTCAAGTGCCATTTTTTGACGATTTTTCAATGGTATAGCGAGCAAGCCCAGCCGAGAAAGGCCGCATCGCGGTCTGACGTCGGCTGGAGCGCCGTGTTATGTCATGGGTTCGAAAGGGCTACCACCATGGGGGCAGGTCTTGTCTTTTGCTTCCTTAAAGGCAAAAGGCAAGATCTGACCTGATTTCCGTCTTAGCCATATATACTTTTCCGGTGAAGATGTGCGAGAAGCGATTTTTCTCCCTCTTCGCGCGAATCCGCTAGATTCTGTGATAGCTCATCATCGAGATTGCTAGATGGGTAAAGCTCCTGTTGTGCTTCGATAACATCTTGAGAGTCAGGAGAAAGAGGGCGTGTAAAATCTTGTAGCAAGTCTAGATACGCATTAACTCTATCTAACGTCTCTTTAAGGAAAACACCAAAAGGCAAAAACCCCTCGTATGTTTTAGACCCAACGAGTACGCGCAGGTCAAGCTTGGCTAACTCGAAACGGCTTAGAGACTGTAAATAATTCTGTGTAACTGCCCGGTTAGAACTGCTCCGGCATTCTATCCGGAAACTCAATCATAAAACGATTCAAGGCGTCCTTCCAATGGTGAATGGGCATGGTCCATTTCTTGGAGGCCGCCTGCATGGCCAGATAGACGACCTTGAGTGCCGCGTCGTCATTCGGAAAGACCTTACGGTTGTTGACGGCCTTACGGATAACGCTATTGAGGGATTCGATAGCGTTGGTGGTGTAAATTACTTTACGAATATCATCCGGGTAGTTAAACAGGGTGATGAGATTCGGCCAGTGTTTGCGCCAGGCCGTGCTGATGGACGGAAACTTCTCATCCCAGCGCTCGGCAAAGGCGGCCAGCTCTCGCTCGGCCTCCTCGACAGTGAGGGAGGCGTAGATCTTTTTCAGGTCAGCGGCAACGGTCTTGCGTTCTTTCCAGGAGACGAATTTGAGCGAGTTGCGCACCATATGCACGATGCATAGCTGGATCTGGGTCTTCGGGTAAACGGTGTTAATGGCTTCCGGGAAGCCTGTCAGCCCATCCACCGAGGCGATGAAAATGTCCTTCAGGCCCCGTTGTTGCAGTTCGGTGAGCACGGACAGCCAGAACTTGGCACCCTCGTTTTCCGCGAGCCACAGCCCCAGCAGTTCTTTCTGGCCGTCCAGGTTGATGCCCAGCGCCAGGTAAATGGCTTTGTTGATGACGCGTTTGTCCTGACGGATCTTCACCCGGATGCAGTCGAGATAGACGATGGGATAGACCTCATCCAGGGGTCGGGATTGCCATTGCTGGACCTGTTCCAGCACCTGCTCGGTGACCCGTGAAATCAGCGTAGGAGAGACCTCAACGCCGTACAGTTCCAACAAGGTGGAAGCTATGTCCCGCGTGCTCATGCCCTTGCTGTAGAGCATGATGATCTTGTCGTTGAAAATCGGTAGCCGGGTCTGGTTTTTGGAGATAATGAGCGGCTCAAATTCCCCGTTGCGGTCCCGGGGAATGGCAATTGGCAGCTCGCCAAGCTCGCCCTTCAAGGTTTTACTGCTGTAACCGTTACGGCTGTTGCCGCTATGCTGACCGGCTTTGTCATGCTTGGGATAGCCAAGGTGGTCATCCATCTCGCCTTCGAGCATAGCTTCAAAGGTTTTTTGGCGCAGCAAGCGGGTGAGGTCCTCGAGTTCCTCCGGTGTTTTGATACTGTTCACCAGGGCTTCAAGCTGCGGGTCGATATCGGTTTTGGTTTTTGTTCTTCTGCTCATGTGTCTTTTCCTTTATTATCAAGGGTATGGGACTTTGAGCAGTTACACAATTTAATTTACAGTCTCACGGCTTAATTCCTCCGCAAATACTTCAACTTTTGCCTTGTAAGCTTTCGCTTCGGTAATGCGCCACAATTCCTTTTTTGTAAAGTTCTTGGTTTCATCTTCAGTGAGCTGCTGTTTTTCGTAAGGGTAGATGGGCTGCCTTAGCTTCTGTGCTGCTTTTGCAATCAAATGACTCTCTTTCACGAGGTTTCTCGCAGCTGTATAGATCTCCTTCCCTACTAAATTTCTCTTCCAAGATCTTACTCCATAGATTCCAACAAGCATCGTAACAATCGCAGCCAAGCCTAGCAGCGCGTCCTTGATTATCACAATCCATTCTTTTATCTCTGGATCAGGCAAACTCTATCTCCTTTATTGGCTAACGAATAAGCTGTCAACGCACCATGATGTCACACTAATAAGGGCTTTGACCCTGAGGTATCCCCACAAAATTGCGATCAAAAACAATGATTTAGGTATAAAAATGATTGGGTAGACATGCATTAATGATTTTGATCTTCTTGTTGGTGACCAAACGCAACAGGAGATCCATCAATGCATGCCACCCATTTACTACATAAACATTTATCGAAGATGTGTCAAGGGATCCACAAAAAGCGAATGACTGTACTGATGGATGTCGTTCAGGCCTGTGTACATGGCAAAAAACTTTCCGTCACGGGCCTGGGCCGTGCGATCAAAAATGCCGTATTCGAAAAACACAACATCAAACGAGCGGACCGCTTGATTGGTAACCCGGCCTTAAATCAGGAACGAGGCCTGATTTACCGTGCGCTTGCCAGATGGATTATTGGCCAGTCTCCCCAGCCGGTTATTCTGGTCGACTGGTCGGATCTGGGTGCAGATCGGCATTATCATATGCTGCGGGCTTCGCTGCCGGTAGGTGGTCGCGCCTTGACACTGTATGACGAGGTACACCCGATAGCCAAGCTAGGGAACCCAGGTGTGGAAAAGCGGTTTTTAAAAACCTTGAAAACGTTATTGCCCGAGTATTGTTGTCCGATTGTCGTTACGGATTCTGGCTTCCGCAATCCTTGGTTCCGTGCCGTATTGGCAATGGGTTGGAACTTTGTAGGCCGAGTCGGTGGACGTCCCCTGATTAGCACGCAGGGTGACGCGGACTGGGTCCGCGTAGAACAGGTTTTCGAGACAGCCACGACTCGCCCAAAGTATCTTGGTTATATTGATCTGGTAAAAAATGTACCTCTGGCCTGTCACGCCTATCTGGTGAAGAAAAAGAAACGTGGAAGAGTCAAGAAAACTGTTTACGGGCAACGCAGCACTGCGAAATACAGCGAGAAAAATGCTCACCGAGAACGGACACCCTGGCTGATCGTCACCTCGCTTGATGGCGGTGAAAAAATGACAAAGCGCATAATGAATTTGTATAAAACCCGAATGCAGATCGAAGAAGGATTTAGAGATTTTAAAAACAGTCGCTGGGGATTCAGTCTGGATGAGGCGCGAGCCTATGCCTCGTATCGTTATGAAAACCTATTACTGGTCGGTGCGTTAGCGACCTTTGCCGTCTGGCTGGTCGGCAAACTGGCTGAAATGAAAAAACAGCACCAACATTATCAGGCCAATACCGTGAAATCACGCAGCGTTTTGTCCATCTTTTATCTGGGTTGTCGTGTGTTACAGAAAGAGAGGCAAGAATTTCGAGATACGGACTTCAAGCAGGCGCTATGGGCACTTCAGGAGCAATTTGAGGTGCAATGTTATGCGTGATTTTGTGGGGATCCCTCAGGCTTTGACCCCTTAAATTCATAGCGAACGACTTGAGCTATTTGTTAGAGGTATTTTGTGACTCAAGAACTTCGCCCGATTTAAATTCGATTTCCTCCGATAGAAGCATCCCTGACTTAAATGCCTCCTCAATTTCATGATGAGGCACTCCCTTCCAGCTCTCATTGTATGGGTCGTAAAATATTTTGTGCACCAGGTTGTTCCTGAGGCGATTGAATTTCTTTATTCTACTATATTCGCTTTCAGTAATTACGCCGATCACAAAAAGTGTTTTAGCTGCATTATTTAGCGAAAATTCATTGGAAGCATCCCAAGCACTCGCCCATGAATCATGAGGAGTATCATTAGTGGTTCTCTGCATTAAGAGTAATTCACGAAGCTTGCATTCCAGCCATCCGTGTAGAGTTTGTAACGCCTCGAGATAATACCCTTCTTTATACGCTTTTTCGGCGTGGTCCGTTGGCAACCCGTTTATGCGTATAAAATCTGACATCTACACCTCTAACGATTAAGCTCAGATGAGAACAAAAGTGGGGCGACGATAGGAGCGCCGCTTTTGTGAATCAACTGGAGTTCCTTGTTGGGCACTTTATTGTGGACATTTATAAACATTACCACTCAAGGTTACGTTTGATTGATAACTGCTACCATAGAAACTATTTCCTACTGAACCAAATTCTCCTGTTTGCCCAGCACGGTGGCTTAGAAAGTAAACTACATTTCCACCTAAAGCATGCGCCTTATTTTTTATATCGTTTCTTGCGCCAGTTTCCATTGTTGAGTTAGATGTAAGCTCACCGGTAAATTCGTTACCTTGACTACCTGTTACATCACCTAAGAATTGGCAGTTTTTTGGCTCTTGATGAGTTAAGCGAACTTTTTCTGCTCCAGGCTGAAGAGGAATTGCAGAACAAGCTGTTAATGAGATTGCAGTAATAAGAGATATAATACGCTTCATAATATTTCCTTTTTTGTTATGCCCAACTGTCATATAGACGGCCGTTCGTAATTTACGGTATTAGGCGGCCGTTCGCCTAAATCCAGATAAAGCTGAAAACACGAACGTACGTCCTGAAATTTCCCAATTATTCTCAATACTAGCAAGCATTTCTGTTTTTTCGACTCAACAGCCTGATGATCTCTTCCGAGATATCAGGGTTTCCCCTAACCCATCTATTGTGTTTTTGATCCCGTTAGACGCCGCCGAGCATCGCAGTGGAGGGAGGATCAGCCCGAAGGGTGGCGGCATGGTGCTCTGACCTATCGGAGATAGGTAGGGTACTCATAATGAAACCCGAAGGGGTTCTATGAGACAAGCCGCCACTCGCCAGTCGGCACAGGGACGTGCCGTCTGGCGAGCCCGACTGGAGCGAGAAGCGCAGGGGACCGGTTCAGCCATTGGAAATGGCTGAACCGGCGGCGTCTTTCGGGCGCGATTTCTTTGGTTCGTTTCTTTATCGCGTAATAAAGAAATGAACTCGCCGCGCGGGCGCGAGAGCCCGCTTTCAAAATTCAGCTCGCCCGCAGGGCGATCATTTAGGTAGAAACTGGATGCTTGATCACCCCTCCCTGGCCCTCCCCTTGAAGGGGAGGGGAATAAAATATTAGACGCGAGAGCCCGCTTTCAAAATTCAGGCTGCCCGAAGGGCGATCATTTTGATAGAAGCTGGATGCTTGATCACCTCACCCTGACCCTCCCCTTCAAGGGGAGGGGAATAAAATATTAGACGCGAGAGTATCGCGCCCGCGGGGCGCTCCTACAGAACATTTTGAAGCAGCCGGGTGCCCGATACCACGAAGTTACGCCGAACGTAGCTCTTCGCGAATAACTCGACGCAGCGTTTCTTCATCCAGCGGACCGGGACTTTTGCCAAGAAAATCACGTAGAGCTTGATTAATCAGGGTTTGGTAACCTGAACCGGATTCATCTGCCAGCTTGCGAAAGGTTTCAACCACGTCATCATCCAGATATATGGTGATACGAGTTTTACCTTTCGGTTTTATCACCGGGCCGCGTTTGGCCTTTTTAAAATCATATTCCTTTTTCATAAACATTCATCTCTTTGCGAGTGGCAAGGCGCGCCGATATGATTCGAATCGTATCGCCACGGTAGGTATACACGACCACTAACACGCGCCCCACAGTATCTTCACCCATTGCGATGTAGCGATCTTCACCTTCAGCATCCTGGTCCTCCATCGAAAGGGCCAGAGGATCGAACAGGACGGCTTCTGCATCCGAGAAGTGGATCCCGTGTTTCCGTAAATTCGCCTTAGCCTTGGCTGGATCCCATCTTACGTCCATGCAGCAAGTATATGCATATATTATACATATATCAAGGATATCCGTGATTTTTGCTTATTCATGAAAGAGTCGTGTCATTTTTTTAACTCTGCGTTCTCTGCGCCTTTGTACCCATACAACGGGCATCAACGTCCCTGCGTTGGATCTTTTTTGCGCCGCAGCCAGAGTTTTTCCAGTTCGAGGATGGCGAACAGGCCGATGCCGATCAGGATGATCTCGACGCCGTGGATGAAATCGACCGGGCGGGTGTCGAAGAAGCGTTCCATGAACGGCGCGTAGGTGAAGATCAACTGCAACACGGCGACCACGGCCACGGCGATGATCGCGGCGCGGGAGTTGAACATGCGCTGCCAGGTCAGCGACGGGGTGCGTAAAAAGCGCACACTGAACAGGTAGAAGACTTCCATCACCACCAGCGTATTCACCGCGTAGGTGCGGGCCTCTTCCAGGCTGGCGCCGTGGGTCGTCGCCCAGCCAAAGATGCCGAACACGCCGGCGGCCATCAGGATCGACACCAGGGCGATGCGCCAGACCAGAAAGCGGGACAGCATCGCCTCGCCGGCATCGCGCGGCGGCCGGCGCATGGTATCGGGTTCGGTGGCCTCGAACGCCAGCGCCATGGCCAGCGCCACCGAGCTGACCATGTTGACCCACAGGATCTGCACCGGCGAGATCGGCAGGGTAAAGCCGAACAGCACCGCGATCAGGATACTCATCGCCTCGCCGCCGTTGATCGGCAATAAAAACACGATGGCTTTTTTCAGGTTGTCGTAAACCGTGCGGCCCTGTTCCACCGCATGGGCGATGGAGGCAAAGTTGTCGTCGGCGATGACCATCTCCGAGGCATCCTTGGCCGCCTCGGTGCCCTTGTGACCCATGGCGATGCCGACGTCGGCACGCTTGAGCGCCGGGGCGTCGTTGACCCCGTCGCCGGTCATGGCGACGATCGCGCCCTGCTCTTGT
The DNA here is from genome assembly GCF_034522235.1 of Thiohalophilus sp. Classification (NCBI taxonomy): domain Bacteria; kingdom Pseudomonadati; phylum Pseudomonadota; class Gammaproteobacteria; order Thiohalomonadales; family Thiohalophilaceae; genus Thiohalophilus; species Thiohalophilus sp. Next base: position 179,676 of record NZ_JAXHLN010000003.1, read on the forward strand.
AAAAGCGTGACCAGGCGCAGTTTGTGTTCGGGACTGACCCGCGCGTAGACATCCACCTCGCCGACCCGCCGGGCCAGTTCGGTGTCATCCATGGTTTCCAGTTCCTGGCCGGTGATCACCTCGGCGCTGTTGTTGAGCTTGAGCTGCGCGGCGATCGCCCGCGCGGTGCCGCCATGATCGCCGGTGATCATCTTCACGCGGATACCGGCCTGCCGGCAATCGGCCACGGCCTGGATGGCTTCCTCGCGCGGCGGATCGATCAGGCCGAACAGGCCAAGCAGGAGCAAATCCGATTCCACATCGTCGAAATCGACTTCGTGCGCGTGATCGGGCATCGCCTTGCAGGCCACCGCCAGCACCCGCTGGCCCTGATCGGCCAGCGCGTCGATCTGTGTCCGCCACTGCTTTTGATCCAGCGGCTGCTCCTCGCCGTCACCGACCTGCACCGCGCGGCAGCGGGCCAGTACCTGTTCCGGCGCGCCCTTGAGATAGACAAACGCCTCGCCCTCATGGCTGTGGTGCAGGGTGGCCATGAACTTGTGTTGTGAGTCGAAGGGGATCAGATCGTCGCGCGGATACTGTTTGCGCTCGGGATTCGCCTCCAGCCCGGCCTTGAGGGCAGCGGCGACCAGCGCGCCCTCCATGGGATCGCCATGCACCTGCCACTGCTCGTTTTTTTGTTCCAGGCTGGCGTCATTGCACAACAGCCCGGCGCGCAGCGCCTGCATCAACACCGGGTGCTGATCCGGTTCCACGGTCTGATCCTCGAGCACAAAGCTGCCGCGCGGGATATAGCCGTCGCCTTCCACCTGATAAACGCCGTCGGCGGTAACCAGGCTGCGCACCATCATCTCGTTGCGGGTCAGGGTGCCGGTCTTGTCGGAACAGATCACGCTGACCGAGCCCAGGGTTTCGACCACCGGCAGCCGCCGGATGATAGCGTGGCGCCCGGCCAGCCGCTGCACGCCGATGGCCAGGGTCACGGTCAGGATCGCGGGCAGCCCCTCGGGAATCGCGGCCACCGCCAGCCCGACCACGGTCATGAACATCTCGGTGGCCGTCATCGACCAGACAAGAATCCCGAACAGGAACATCAACGCGGCCACGCCCAGTACCGCGCCGGTCAGCCAGCGGGAGAAGATCGCCATCTGGCGCAACAACGGGGTGGTCAGGGTCTCGACCTGCGCGACCAGGTCGCTGATCCGGCCGATCTCGGTGTCGGCGCCGGTGGCGATGACCACGCCCGCGCCCTGGCCGTGGCTGACCAGGGTGCCGGAATAGGCCATGTCTCGCCGATCACCCAGTGGCGCGTCGGCGGCCACCGCCGGGATGACTTTATCCACGGCGACCGATTCGCCGGTCAATGCCGCTTCCTGGATTTGCAGGCCGCGCGCCTGAACCAGACGCAGATCCGCCGGCACCTTGTCGCCCGCCTGCAGCAGGACGATATCGCCGGGCACCAGCTCCTCGGCCGGCACGCTGAACTGGCGGCCATCGCGACGCACCATGGCGCGCGCCGAGAGCATGTTACGGATCGCCGCCAGCGCGTCTTCGGCCTTGCCTTCCTGGACAAAGCCGATCACGGCATTGACCAGCACCACGCCGACAATCACCGCGGTATCCACCCAGTGACCGAGCAGGGCGGTGATCACTGCCGCGCCCAGTAACACATAGATCAACAGGTTCTGGAACTGGGCCAGCAGGCGTTTGAGCGGACCACGCTGTTGCACCTCGCTTAAGCTGTTGGGCCCGTACTGCTCGCGTCGGCGGGTGACCTCGGCCTCGTCCAGCCCCTGTTCGACGGCGGCCCGCTGCTCTTCGAGCACCGCCTCAACCGATAACGTATGCCATTGGGGTGTGGTGGAAGCGGTCTCGTTCTGTGCTGAACTGTTCATGCTCACTCCATGCGTTGTTTATTCCGCCCCGGCAAACCCTTGCTGGCGCCAGGCTTCGTACACCACCACCGATACGGCATTGGCCAGATTCAGACTGCGGTTGGTCGGTTGCATGGGCAGGCGCAACACGAAATCCTCACCCAGCCCCTCGCGCAACTCCTGCGGCAGGCCGCGGGTTTCGGGACCAAAGATGAACGCATCCCCCGGTTGATAGACCACGTCGAACACGTTGCGTTTCCCTTTGGTCGACAGCCCGAACAGGCGTTTGGGCTGCACGCCTAATAAAAAGGAATCAAAACTGGTGTGCTGCCGGACTTCGGCGTATTCGTGGTAGTCCAGCCCGGCGCGTTTGAGGCGCACGTCATCCAGCTCGAAACCCAGCGGCTCGATCAAATGCAGCTGCGCGCCGGTATTGGCGCACAGGCGGATGATGTTGCCGGTGTTGGGCGGGATTTCGGGCTGGTATAAAACGACGTGGAACATGGCATTCGGCTCTGGGCATCTGTACTGGTCATCATACCGTAATGGCTCATTGTTCTGATCGGATAGTTGCCGGACACCGTTGCACTATGTCCGGCCTACCTCTGTCCCCGAGGTAGGCCCGATATAGCGGAGCGGTATCGGGCGTTTTTCAGGCATAGCAACGTAGCTTACGTTGGCGACAGCCTGCGTGACGCAACCTCGTATCAAGCTTGAACCCATATCTGGGGTGCCAGGTAGCGCTACGCGCAACCTGGCCTACGACTCCAGCACAACCACCTCGTTACTCGTCACTCGACCCTCGTACCTCCTCGCTGGCCCAATTGAGTGCATACCCTGGAAAGGGTCGCCGGCTCGCCGGAATTCGTTTCTTTCCTGGCTCTTCCCGGCGAGGCTGACTTGTTCCAGCGACGTAATACGGGTATCTTGCCTCGCCATGAACACTGACGACGCCGAGCTGCTGCGCACCGATTTTTGCGGGATGGATTTCCAGACGCCGCTGGTGTTGCTGTCGGGGTGCGTCGGGTTTGGCGAGGAATACACCCGGGTAGTCGGCTACTCCAATCGGGATGTGGGCGCGGTGTGCCTGAAGGGCACGACGCTGGAACCGCGCCTGGGCAATCCACCACATCGGATTTTTGAGACGCCGATGGGGATGCTCAATGCCATCGGGCTGCAGAACCCCGGTTCGCGGCATGTGGTCGACAACATCCTGCCGGAACTGGATTTTTCCGAGACCCGGTTTATCGCCAACCTCTCCGGCTCCACGCTGGAAGAGTATGTCGAGGTGGCACGGATCTTCGATGACTCGCCCATCGATGCGATGGAGATCAATATCTCCTGCCCGAACGTGAAAGAGGGCGGCGTCACCTTCGGCAACGACCCCGAGATGTCCGCCCGCGTGGTGGCGGCGTGTCGGAAGGTGACCGACAAGCCGCTGATCACCAAGCTCTCGCCCAACCAGACCGACATCGCCGAAAACGCCCGGCGTTGCATCGAGGCGGGGACCGACGGCTTTGCGGTGATCAATACGCTGATGGGCATGGCCGTCGATATCGAATCGCGCAGCCCCGTCATCGGCAACAACCAGGGCGGCCTCTCCGGCCCGGCGATCAAGCCCATCGCCCTGCTCAAGGTGCACCAGGTCTACCAGGTGGCGCGCGAGCACGGTATTCCGATCATCGGCCAGGGCGGGGTCAATTCGGCCGAGGACGCCATCGAGTTTCTGATCGCCGGGGCCTCGGCGGTAGGGGTCGGCACCGCGCTGTTTTACGATCCGCTGATCTGCGCCAAAATCAACGCCGGTATCGTGGACTACCTGAACCGGCACCAATTGAGCAACGTGGCGCAGTTGACCGGCAGCCTGCGGTTGAACGATAGTAGCGGCTCCTGCTGCTAAAAGCACCAATCCGCCATAAAAGCGATAAAGCTGACTGCCTGGCGGCCGATAACGATAACAACGCTCAGGCGACGGCCTGACCCATAACCAATCGAATACCCATTATGGCCACGACCGCTCCACGCAAGAAGCTCCGCCTCGGCGATCTGCTGGTGGAAAACAACGTCATCAGCGAAGACCAGCTGATGACGGCGCTCGCCGATCAGAAAAAGACCGGCCAGAAGCTGGGCCGCACCCTGATCCAGAAAAAACTGGTTACCGAGCAGCAACTGATGGAGCTGCTCTCCACCCAGCTGGGCCTGCCGTTTATCAACCTGAAACAGTACAACTACGACCCGGAGACGGTGCGCCTCATCCCCGAGACCCTGGCGCGCCGTTACCGGGTCATCGCCCTCAAGGAGACTGCCGATGGCAGTCTGCTGGTCGGCATGGCCGATCCGACCGATATCTTCGCCTACGACGAACTGGCCAAGGTGCTCAAGCGCAACATCGAGCAGGCGGTAGTCCGCGAAACCGACCTGCTGGCGGCGATTGACACGGTTTACCGGCGCACCGCCGACATCAGCAATCTGGCCGAAGAACTCGATGACCAGCTGGATGAGACCGACATCGATCTCAACCAGCTGGCACAAAACGAGGATGTCACCAACGCACCGGTCGTCCGCCTGCTGCAGACCCTGTTCGAGGACGCGGTGCAGATCGGGGCCTCGGATATTCATATCGAACCGGATGAGAGCGTGCTGCGCATTCGCCAGCGCGTCGACGGGGTGCTCCAGGAGCAGGTGATGAGCGAGAAGCGCATCGCCAGTGCGCTGGTCTCGCGCCTCAAGCTGATGGGCGGGCTGAACATCTCCGAGCGGCGCATACCCCAGGACGGGCGCTTCAACATCCGCGTGCGCGACAAAAGCATCGATGTGCGTCTGTCGACCATGCCGGTCCAGTACGGCGAGTCGGTGGTCATGCGTCTGCTGGATCAGTCGGGGAGCATGCTGCAGCTGGAACAGCTGGGGATGACCGAGGACATTCTGCACCACTTTCGCAAGCAGATTCATCGCCCCTACGGCATGGTGCTGGTCACCGGCCCCACCGGCAGCGGGAAGACCACCACGCTGTATGCCGCGCTGTCGGAGTTGAACGACGCGTCAAAGAAGATCATCACCGTCGAGGACCCGGTGGAATACCGCCTGCCGCGCATCAACCAGGTGCAGGTCAACACGCGCATCGATCTGACCTTCGCCCGGGTGCTGCGCGCCGCATTGCGCCAGGACCCGGACATCGTGCTGGTCGGTGAAATGCGCGATCAGGAAACCGCCCAGATCGGTCTGCGCGCCTCCATTACCGGCCATCTGGTGCTCTCCACGTTGCATACCAACGATGCTATTTCGAGCGTCAGCCGCCTGCTGGACATGGGCGCCGAGGGCTATCTGCTGGCCGGGGCGTTGCGCGCCGTGGTCGCCCAGCGCCTGGTGCGTCGCGTCTGCGACAGTTGCAAAACCCCCTATCAACCCGAGCCCCATGAACTGGCCTGGCTGTACAGCACCCTGGGCGAAGAGCTCGATGACCAGCGCTTCTTCCAGGGCAAGGGGTGTCCCCATTGCAACAACACCGGCTATAACGGCCGGATCGGGGTATTCGAATACCTGGAGATCGACGACGATCTGGCCAACGCCCTGCGCCGTGAAGATTCAGAGGCGTTCACCCGCCAGGCGAAACGCAGCGACACTTTCCGCCCGTTCGCCCGCCATGCGCTCGATTACGCCCTGCAGGGGATCACCTCACTGGAAGAGGTGGTGCGGGTCACCGGGACCGTGGACGAAATAGAGCAGCCCCTGCCGCCGATCCCGGCGGCGGGCGAAGCCGACGACAGCGACGACACCTCGTCATCCCATGCCCCGGTTTGACTATAAAGGCCGCGATCAACGCGGCAACGCGATCACCGGTTACCTCGAGGCCGGCTCGACCGACAGCGTCGCCAACCAGCTGCTGAACAGCGGCGTCACACCCATCGAGATCACCGAGAACCGGCCGCGTCCGTCGCTGGCGGATCGCTATCGCAAGTGGCGCGCCCGCCGCCGGCCGAAACTGGACGACATGATCCTGTTCGCCCGCCAGCTCTATACCCTGATGCGCTCCGGGGTGCCGATCATCCGCGCGCTCAACGGTCTGGCCGACAATATCGACAACCCCTATCTGCAGGACGTGATCCGCGAGCTGGTCGCGGGACTGGAGTCGGGACTGGATCTCTCCAGTGCCATGGCCCGCCATCCGCAGGTCTTTTCCGATCTGTTCATCAGCATGGTCCGGGTGGGAGAGCACAGCGGTAACCTCGACGCGGCTTTGCTGCAGTTGTCCGAATACCTGGAGCGGGAGAAGGAGACCCGGGACCAGATCAAAACCGCCATGCGCTATCCAACCTTTGTGGTGGTCGCCATCGTCATTGCCATCGGGGTGATCAACTTTTTTGTCATCCCCACCTTCGCCGGAATATTTGCCAAGTTCGACGCCGAGCTGCCGTGGCAGACCCGCCTGCTGGTGGGCATGTCCAACTTCATGGTGGAATACTGGTATGTCCTGGCGGCGGGGTTCATTGCCGGCATACTGGCTGTGCGCGGCTGGCTCAAAACGCAAAAGGGGCGACTCATCTGGGATCGTTACAAGCTGAAACTGCCGGCGGTGGGGATCATTTTGCACCAGGCACTGTTACAGCGCTTCGCCACCGCCTTTGCCGTGACCCAGCGCGCCGGCGTCCCGCTGATTCAGGGTCTGACGGTCGTGGCCAATGCGGTGGACAACGCCTATGTGGAACAACACATTAACGGCATGCGCACCGGCGTCGAACAGGGCGAATCACTGACCCGCACCGCCACCCAGAGCGGCATGTTCACCCCGTTGATCCTGCAAATGATCGCCGTCGGCGAAGAGACCGGGGCGGTGGACGAGATGCTGGATAATATCGCTGTCTTCTACGGCCGCGAGGTCGATTACCGGCTCAAATACCTCAGCAGCGCGCTGGAACCGATCCTGATTGTGGTTCTCGGTGCGATGGTCTTCATCCTGGCGCTGGGCGTGTTCCTGCCCATGTGGGATCTCATGGCTGTGGCGAGAGGAGGTTAATGAACTTGCCGGTACGATGTCGATTCCAACAACAGGGCTTTACCCTCCTGGAACTGGTTCTGGTCATTCTGATCATTTCCATTATGGGTCTGATTGCCATCGATCGATTGCTCAACTATCGTATTGATGCCGAACGTGCCATGATTCAAACCGTCATTGGCAATATTCGCAGCGGACTGGGGATGGAGATCGCCCAGCGGGTGGCCAGGGACCGGATAGGCACTATCAACAACCTGGAAAACGCCAACCCGATAGAACTGCTGGCGCAGCCGCCGAGCAACTACATTGGCGAGATCGACAACGAATCGCAGGTGAGCCGGGACGGGGTCTGGTATTTTGATACCGCCGAGTCGGCGCTGGTTTACCGGGTTCGCTTTGGCGATTACTTTAAAACCCGGTTGTCCGGCGCGCCCCGGGTGCGGCACCGGATCAAGCTGGTTTACACCGACAACAACCGGAATAATCGCTTTGATCCCGGCATCGATCATGTGAGCGGCCTGGATCTGGTACCGCTGGAAGACTACGAATGGGAATTTCCAAATGAATAACAATACCGCACTCGCTTCCGTCCTGCTGGAAAGTACCCTGCTGATCATCAGCGTTCTGCTGGTCCTGGTGGCGCTTTACGGACTCCTGCTGTTGATCAAGCCCGACATTGGATTGCGCCTCAATCAGTCGCTCAGCCGGCGGCTTTCGACCCCCCGATTCAGCCTCCTGTTCCTCGACAAACAGTTCCATGTTGAACGCTATTTTTACCATCACGCCAAGCTCTATGGCCTGTTGCTGGTGGTCGGGGCCGGCTATTTGCTCTACCGGCTGTTTTTCGATTTTCCGCTGGAAGGCTATGCCAGTGTCCTGCCCGGCATACTGCCGACCGATATCTGGGCCTGGCTGCTCGATGCGCTGCAGATCTTCCTGGTGGTGATGGCGATTTTCACCCTCTATATCGGGCTGGTGGTGTTGATCCGCCCCAGCAACATTAAAAATCTCGAGCGCCATGCCAATCGCTGGATCGCCACCCGCCAGAAACTGGCCGGCATGGGCGGCGACGCCCCGGCCCTGGACAGCGCCGCGCAACGGGCCCCCCGGCTGTTCGGCGGCGTGGTGTTTCTGGCGGCAATAGCCGTAATATTTATGTTATTATAAATGGTTAAACTTTGCCCCTTTTTGCCGATACAATCAGCATGGGCCTGTAATCCGGTAAAATCTTGCTAGATTACTTGATAAATTTACGATAAATTATTGAATATTCATGTTTCTGCTGCGGCAGAAGGGTCTGTTACCCGGCAACCGCGGTTGCCACACCATCTACTCACTGGAGCTCATTATGAATCAACAACGCGGTTTTACCCTCATCGAGCTGGTCGTGGTCATCGTCATCCTCGGCCTGCTGGCCGCCACGGCGCTGCCGAAATTCATCGACGTTACCACCGACGCACGCGAATCGAGTGTGCAGGGTGTCGGGGGTGGCCTGCGCGCTGCCGCGGCGCTGGGGCAGGCACAGTACGTGGTCAATGGCGACAAGGCAGCGACCAGCATCAGCATGGGCGGCTCCAATGTCACTGTATTGTGCGAAGATACGACCTTGACCGGTTGTACTGATGGTGGCCTGGGGCTGGGCGGGCGTCCCGATGGACAGACTACCGGTATTCGTACCGCAATGCCCGATCCCGATGGCTTTACCGTAGGAGGGTCAGGTGGTGTAACTGACGCGGTCACCTATCAGCCCACTTCCGGCGGCAATGGTTCCTGTCAGGCTGTTTATACACCTGATGCCGCTAATGACCCTGTGGCAGTGACTATCACAAATTGTTAATGTATTGACCCAAACAGAGGCAGCCTTTGCTGCCTCTGTTATTTCAATGACCCGTTTATTCCCCGCTGCCGCCGAATCCCGAACGGCGATTTTCTCCACTCTGCTTTTTCTCACCGCCCTCGTCGCGGCGCTGATCTTCAACGGCTTTTATCTCCAATATTACAGCATTGCCCTGCTGGCCCTGTTCGGCTGGCTGTTGCTGGCGCTGCTGCAGGGGTATCACCGCCAGCATACGGTGATCGTCACCCCGCTGGCGCTGGCCTGCGGGCTGTTTCTCGGTTTTCTCGGGCTGAGCCTGCTCTACCATCCGGTGCCCTATCTGGGGATGATGAATCTCTGGTGGGTCGGTGCCTTCGCCCTGATCGTGCTGATCCGGATGCTCCAACCCGACAACGAGACGACCTGGCGCCTCGACCTGGGTTTAGTCATCTTCCTCGCCGCGGGGCTGGCCCTGTGGGGGGCAGTGGAACAGCTGGTTTACGGTATCTCGCCGGACGCCAGCTTTTATAACCCGAACTCCCTGGCCGCCCTGATCAACCTGGCGCTGCTGCCGCTGGCCGCGGTGTATCTGAGCGCGTCCCCGGGCAAACGGCGCACCGGGATCATCGCGGGCCTGCTGCTGTTCACCTTTGTGCTGGGGATCATTGCCAGTCGCGGCGCGCTGCTGGCCTTCGCCCTGGCCGCGGGCATGCTGTTCGCCCTGGCCTGGCGCCGGGTTGCCCTGCCTCGCCTGGGGACGCTGGCCGGCTGGCTGGCGGGCGGTTTTGTCCTGGCGTCGGCCTACAGCCAGCTTGGCGGGATCGGTGGCAAGGATATGTTCTCGCGCATGGCCACCCTGGCCGATCCCGAGCAGTCGGGCAATCCGCGCTTTGTGCTCTGGCAACCGGCCTGGGAGATGCTGCAGGCCCAGCCGTTGACCGGCATCGGCCTGGGCGCGTTTTTCCTCAAGCTGCCGACCTCGGCCCGCCTGGAGGACAAGAGCGCCGGTTACTACGTGCATAACGATTATCTGCAGATTGCCACCGAGACCGGGCTGCCGGGGCTGTTTTTTCTGTTGCTGATCATCAGCGTGTTGATCTGGCAATTTATTCGCCTGATGCGGACCTATCGCGCCAAAGGCGCGCCTGCAGCCGCCGATTCTCCGCAGCCCGGTAGGAGCGGCTCCGCCGCGATTCCTTCCGCCTCTTTTCCGGTTGATTATCTGGAGGCGCTTGGCCTGTTCGCGGCCCTGCTCGCGCTGGGGATCCACAGCGCCTTTAGCTATAACTTCTATGTGCTGCCGCTGATGATCGTGGCCGGCCTCTATCTGGCCCGCCTCGATCGCCTCTATGCGCGGCAAACCCCCGCGTACTGTTTGCGCTTTGGCTGGAAACCGCACTTTCAGCCGCTGTCGTTTTATCTGCTCAGCTTTGCCGTCGTCCTGACCGCCGGCGGCTACTTTGTCACCCTGGCACTGGCCGACCACTACCATCAACGCGGCGCAAAACTGGCCGCCAGCGGGCAAGTGCAGCAAGCGCATTTTGCCTTCGAACGCGCCCAGCGCCTGTCGCCCTATATGGACAGCCCTTTTTACACCGACGCCGATCTGCTGATTCGCAGCGCCGAACTGATCCCCGAAAACAGCCCCAAACGTGCGGACCTGCTCGACTACGCGGCCGACAAACTCGACACCGCGGCCAAGCTCAATCCCTATCAGGCCCACACGCCCTATTTGCAGGGCAAGCTGCACGAACTGCAAGACGGCGATCCCGACACCGCGGCCGCCTACTACCGCAAAGCATTGAAGAGCAACCCCCGCTTTTTGCCCGCCCGTCTGGCAATTGCCCGCTTGTATCGGACAGAGGATCGCCCGGAACAGGCCTTTGCTATACTTAAAAAAGGATTGAATTACCCGTACCACAGCCTGAGCCGGGAGTTGCTCGAGTATATGCAACTTACCGCGCAACTGGCCGCCCAAAGCGGTGAGAGGGAACTTGCCGCCCGCCTGGAGGGCCGACTGGAGCAGTTCCAACGTGCCTATGAACTTCAACAACAACAGGGCCGGCGCCGCCCCTCACAGCGTTACTGAATCGATGCGTCCTTTTGCGCAACGCCATCGCGGTTTTACCCTGGTGGAGCTGATCGCCGTGATCATCATCCTCGGCATCCTCTCGGTCGTGGTGGTATCGCGCTTCATCGATCGCGGCAGCGTCACGCCATCCTCGGCCCAGGCCCAGGTGATCGCCGCGGCCCGCCACGCCCAGCAACTGGCGATGAACAACGGCGGCAACGTGTTGTTCAGCACCGACAACAGTAACAAGCGAGTGACCATCACCCACAGCGGCAGCGGCTCACCCATGACCATCGATCTGCCCGGCGACATCACAATTACCGCCGCCAATATCAGTTACGATAGCCTCGGCGACGCCTATGACGGTTCCGGACCCTTGAGTGGCCCATTGACCCTGAACATTAGCAACGGCATTACCCGCTGTGTACGAATCGAAACCACGGGGTATGCGCATGACTGTTAAACACAGTTACGAGGGACGAGTAACGAGGGACGAGGATGGCTTTACGCTGGTGGAGATGGTGGTGTTTATCGTGGTGCTGGCGGTGGGATTATCCGGCGTGGTGCTGGTGATCAACCGCACCTTGCTCGGTGCCCCCGAGGCACTGGTCAATACCCGGGCGATGGAGATTGCCCAGCTGTATCTGGATGAGATCGGCGCCAAAAAGTATGACGAAAACACGCCGCAGGGCGGCGTGCCGCCCTGCGACAGTCCGGACGGCGATCCCTGTACCGCCGAGGGCGGTTTTGGCCCCGATGGCAGTGAAGCTCGCGATCTGTTCGATGACGTGGATGATTACCACAATCCGGCTTTTCAGCCGGCCACCGATGCCGATGACAATCCTTTACCCAACTATTCGGATTACGATGTCAGCGTCAGTATCAGTTATGCCGGCACCGATCTCGGCTTTGGCGACGATCGGCTTGCCAAACGCATCGATCTGATTGTACGGACACCACGCAACCAGCAAATTCCCGTCACCGTGTACCGGACCAACTTCTGATGCGACGATTCCCCCGACAATACGGATTTACGCTGGTCGAGATGGTGGTGGTCATTGTTGTGCTCGGTGCCATCAGTGCCGGCACGGCCATGTATATTGTGCGCAGCATGGAAGCCTACAGCGATACAGTTCGCCGCGACCAGCTGACTTCCACCGCTCGCATCGCCGTAGAGAAAATGACCCGCGAACTGCGTAATGCCCTGCCCAATAGTATCCGGGTCGATAACAGCGGCGGAACACACTGTATTGAGTTTTTCCCGGTACAAAGCGGCTCATCCTATGAGTCGGTCCCGCGAACCGCCGCCAACATCTCTTTTTCAGCGGTTGACTATATCGCGCCTCAAACGCCGGCTACGGCTTATGTCGCGGTCTATCCCTACAGCACCTCGTCGCTTTATGACAAGAACAACCCGGGACCGCTGGCCGATTACGATGATGGCAATTCCGATCCCGCCAACGGGGAGGTCTATCTTACCTCCAGTCATCGCTTTACCCATGACTCGCCGCGCAAACGATTTTTCCTGACCGGGCCACCGGTCAGCTATTGTCTGGGCACGGATGGTAATCTGCGTCGCTATCAGGGTTACAGTATCAACTCGGTCCAGCCAATTCCGCCAGCCGGCAGCGGGGCCTTGCTGGCCGAAAACCTTCAGCTCAGCGACGGCGGCACGGCGGTGACGCCGTTTCGTTATGATCCCGGCTCCCTGCAACGCAATGGTGTCGTGACGCTCGACTTAAGAGTCCGACAGGATAATGAGTGGGTACGACTGCTGCACGAGGTACAAATCCGCAATGTACCCTGAATCCGAAAAACATCGCGGCGCAGCCGCTCCTACAGGGTGGCGTTATGCGCGTTTCTGTAGGAGCGGCTGTGCCGCGAATCCGTCCGGGACGAAAAGCCTGACGTGTCGATGGCGCTCCTGCGGTTTGTGCTGTCAACTATTCTTTGCCTCGTCCCTGGTCCCTCGTCCCTCGCACCTGCCCGCAGGGCATAGGAGCGGCTGCGCCGCGACAGATCTGTCCGGGACGGAGAGCCTGTCATCTCCCGGACACCTGTTGTATGCCTCGTCCCTCGTCCCTCGCCCCTCGTCCCTGCCCGCAGGGCACGGGCGCCAGGGCGGCTTCAGCCTTCCGCTGGCCATTTTCATCATCGTGATCATGGCCCTGATCGGCACCGCCATGGTTAGCCTGAGCCAGACCGGCCAGCGCTCGGTCGCCAGCGAGGTGCAGTCGATCCGCACCTTCTATGCCGCCGAAACCGGCGCCCAGACAGCTGTGGCACAATTGCTGCCGCTGAATGGCAACAACCCCGGCTGCGGCGCCGTCAGTACCAGCATCACCCTGACAGCGCCGGCCCAGGACGGCTGCAGCGCCACGTTAACCTGCGAGGCCCTGACCCTGGCCGGGGATGACTATTACCGGGTCACCAGCGACGCCGCCTGCAGCTTTGCGGGTAATGACACCCGCCGGCAAATCGAGGTGATGGTGCGCCATCCTGATTGACCTGGGTGAAAAAGCCCCGGATAACCTCTTTTATCGATAATCAGGGCCTTATGGCCGATAAACGGCCCAATAACAACAACCAGGATTGCTAAAATTGGACAGGTTAACTGCCGATAAGTCTTTTATGCCGCAATACCGACAATTCGAAATTCGCACGTCTCGCCCTGCCGGTCTGTGGGCCTGGGTTCTGCTTGTCCTGGGTTGCCTCATCTGGGCACCTGCAGCCCTGGCGGACAGAACCATTGACTCCGTCACCCTGGACGGCTCTGCCTCGGTCACTGTTGAGCCCGGGGCGGCAATTACCGCCTCCGTTACCGTTACAACCACCGGTCCTCCGGGTAATAGTCCCGCGACAAGATGGGAATCCACCGACTGGCGCATTGCAACCTCACCGCCAGGCACAATCAGCTGTGAAGACACACCAGATCATCGTGGCGCAGGGACTTACAATGAGAGTTTTTCCGTCACTGCTCCGACATCCAGCGGGACTTATAATGCGTACTTCATCGCCTATGAGGATGATAGCTGCGGTGACGGCGCCAGCACTCTCTTCACGCTAACTGATGCCGTTACGGTCAGTTTACCTCCGGTTGCCGATTACCGTCTGGACGAAGATGCCTGGAACGGGACGAGCGGCGAAGTACTGGATTCAAGCGGCAATGCTGATCACGGCACCGCAGCCAACGGTGCCGATACGCTTGATCCGGGACGTATTTGCCGCGCCGGTCTTTTCGACGGAAATGACGACTATGTGGATGTTCCGAATCTGTCAGACAACCTCAATGGCACGGCAAGCCTGGCCTTCTGGATCAGAACCACACAAACGGGCAACAACACGGCCTGGCAGGCTCCCGGGATAACCGGTGTTGAGCAAAGCGGCGGCACGGATGATATTTTCTGGGGCTGGATTGACGCTGCCGGACGCATTGGGATCACTGTAGGCAATGACAACAGCGCGAAATCGAATACTGTTATCAATGACAATCTCTGGCACCACATTGTCCTGACCCGCAATGCCACTAATGGCGAATACAAGATCTATATCGACGGCAACCTGGATACCTCCGGCACCATTGCCTCTGGCACTATCGGGACAGAGTACAGCAGTATCGGTCGTATTGAAGATACCGGCGGGTCACCGGAATACTTTCAGGGTGAACTCGACGAAATTCTGATTTTCGATTCTGTATTGGCAGACAGCGAGGTACAGCAAGGCTATAACAATCAAAGCAGCGGTAACAACTGGGACGGCTCCACACGCACCTGTTCAGGCACGCCGCCGCCTGCTTGTGATCCGATTACCCCTGGTGCAACAACTACAAACACCAGCAATGGCAGCCCGCTCTCACTCGATATACCAGCAGGTGTAGAAACCGGTGATGTACTGATTGCCCAGGTTGCTGTTCGTCGCGATGACTTTTGTTTTACTAACTGTGACAATATTTCAGCTCCTGCTGGCTGGACCAAGGTCCGCGATGATGTTTCGGGGCTATGGTTGGATCGCACTTCGACCCAAACCATTTATTATCGTGTTGTCGATGGCAGTGAACCCGCATCTTATCAATGGACCTTTCCCAATGATCGCGCGGCCGGTGGTATTACCGCCTTCAGTGGCGTCGATGTCACGGATCCGATTGATGACGACAGTGGTCAGGCCGACGACGATTCGACCATCACTGCGCCCTCTGTCACCAGCACAGAAGACAACGGCTATCTGGTCGCGCTGTTTGCCAGTGCGAGCGGGAATACCGATGTCACTCCCACGGCTTCTCTAACCACGCTGTATCAACCACGCACGGGTGGTGGCCCCAATGGCATTGCCATCGCCACCGGCATACAAGCATTACCCAATGCAGGCGCCACCGGTGACCGTACCGCAACTGCCAGTGATACCGACAACATTGGCCAGATGCTTGTTCTGCGGCCCGAAGACTGCCCGACCGGCATCGATCATTTTGAGATCCGTCATGATGGATCGGCCCTGACCTGTAACCCGGAACCCGTCACGATCAGAGCCTGTCTGGACAGTGGCTGTACGACCGAGGCTTCCAGCGACGTCAGCGTCACCCTGTCGCCCACCGGCTGGGTGGGGGGCGACACCAAGATCATCAGCGGCGGCTCGGCCAGCTTCGATCTACGCCACACCACGGCGGAGGCGGTCACCCTGGGCGTCGCCAGCTCCTCGCCCTCGGCTGACTTTCCGCCGGTCTGCGTGAACACGGCTGACGGCACCGACAGTTGCGAGCTCACATTTCATGACACGGGTTTCCTGATCGATGTACCGGCCCAGACCTCCTGTGAAACCTCGACGAGTCTGACTCTCAGTGCTGTCAGAAAGAGCACCACCAATCCAGAACGATGTGTCCCGGCCTTTTCGAGCACAACCAAAAATCTCAAGATCTGGGCAAACTATTCCGACCCGGCCAGCGGTACGCAGAATGTCACCCTGACTCATGCAACCAATGATTACACCCTGCCTGATGCCGAGCCCGGCACGCCCAATGTGCCGGTACAGTTCGATGCCAACGCCGACGCCATCTACAACCTGACCTATCCCGATGCCGGCCGGCTGACATTGAATGCCAAATATGAGGGTAGCGGTGACGATGCCGGGCTAACCATGATCGGTAACGACACTTATGTGACCAAACCGGCGAAGTTCTATGTCTATTCCGATGATGCCAACGCCGACTGCGCAGCGGGTGACGCCACATGCTCGGCGTTCACCAGCGCCGGCACCAGCTTCAACCTCAAGGTACGCGCGGCCTGTTCCGACAACAGCGTCACGCCCAATTTCCAGCTGGATAACATCAGCCTCGGCCACAACCTGGTGGCGCCAGGGGGCGGTGATAGCGGCAGCATCAACGTCACCAGCTTCGACATATCCGATACGGATAACGGCGAACATTTAATCGATAACCAGACCATCTCGGAAGTCGGCGTCTTCACCTTCACCACCTCGCTTGGGACCGGTGTGGATTACTTTGGCGAGACCAGCATCGGGTCCACGGCGGACAATACCAGTGACAATATCGGCCGCTTCACCCCGCACCATTTCGATGTCACCGCCACCGAGGCCTGTAATGGAACATTTACCTATTCCGGCCAACCTTTTACCGTGACGCTGGATTCATTGAACCTGGGCGGTAACCCGACACGCAATTACCGCGACGGATTCGTGCGCGATCCGGTGATTTCCGATGCCGGCAACACGACCAACTTCACCAACAACACGCTGGATACCACCTATTTCACGACCAACGACGGAATCGGCGTACGCAATGATGTCACCTACACCTTCCCCGACAAGGAAACCGCACCGTTATCCATTAACCAACTGCGTGCCACCGATGGTGACGGGGTCAGCTCGAGCGGTTATACCGAAGGCCAGCTCAATATCCGCAGCGGACGGATCGCACTGGACAATGCCTACGGTTCCGAGCTGGAAGATCTGCAGGTGCCGATGTTCGCCCAGTACTACGACGGCAGCGCTTTCGTCACCAACACACTCGACGAGTGCGATAACGGCGTCACCATCGATCTGCTTAATCCCACCGATACCGTGACTGTCGGCGATGGCGATTCGCGCGGTGAGACCTGTGTGCAGGATAACGGTAACCCTGGAAACACCAGTGGTTCTGACGGCTGTGCAGTTGCCGCACTGGACACGGATATCTGGTATACCGACACGCCTGACGATGGTGTTTATACGCTCTATCTCAAGGCACCCGACAGCGATGCTAACTTCGATCCCGACAACCCGATCTACGGTAACGTCACCGTACGTGCCAACGCACCGGCGTATTTAGAATTCGATTGGGACGACGATGGCAGCGAGCAAGACCCCGAGTCCACCGCCACCTTCGGCCGCTACCGGGGCGACGATCGGATCATCTACTGGCGGGAAAAATTCCAGTAACAAAGATTCACCACCAAGGCACGAAGACACCAAGAAATAATTTATTATCAATTAAAGCTCAAGTGACAACGGAATTTGTATTACGTACCGATTCTCTCATCGCAATGAACAGTGTCAGATAGCAATACTTCGTCACATCAAGCATTTACTTGGTGTCTTCGTGTCTTGGTGGTTCAGCTCTTGTTATAAATTCAGTTCCTTGATCTTGCGGGTGAGAGTGTTACGCCCCCAGCCGAGCAGTTTGGCGGCGTCCTGGCGTCGGCCGCCGGTTTTTTTCAGGGCGGTTTCGATCATTACCCGCTCGAATTGCGGCATGGCCTGATCGAGGATGGCGGTATGGCCCCGGGAGAGTTCCTGCTCGGCCCAGTGACGCAGCAGTTCGCTCCAGTCACCGTCGAAACGAGTTTCGTCCTTGCTGTGCAGCATCTCGGGGGGCAGGTCGTCGATGTGCACGACCTGGCCAGGGGACATCACCGTCAGCCAGCGGCAGGTGTTTTCCAGTTGCCGCACGTTGCCGGGCCAATCCTGTCGCGCCAGGTACTCCATTACCGCCTTGTCCAGGCTTTTCGCCTCGACATTGAGCTCCTTGGCCGCGCGATTCAAAAAGTGTTGTGCCAGCAGCGGGATATCCTCGCGCCGCTCGCGCATGGCGGGGATGTGAATGCGAATCACGTTGAGGCGATGAAACAGATCCTCGCGAAAGCGCCCCTGTTCCACCAGCTTTTCCAGGTTCTGATGGGTCGCGGCAATGATACGCACATCCACTTTGACCGCGCTGTGTCCACCCACCCGGTAGAATTCGCCGTCGGCCAGGACGCGCAACAGCCGCGTCTGCAGTTCCGAGGGCATGTCGCCGATCTCATCCAGAAACAGCGTGCCACCGTCGGCCTGTTCGAAGCGGCCCTGACGGGCGGTATTGGCGCCGGTAAAGGCGCCTTTTTCATGGCCGAACAGTTCGGACTCAAGCAGATCCCGCGGGATCGCCGCCATGTTCAGGGCAATGAACGGCTGTCCGGCACGTGGGCTGTGGCGATGCAGCGCCTGGGCCACCAGCTCCTTGCCGGTCCCCGATTCGCCGTTGATCAACACGGTGATATTGGATCGCGCCAGACGACCGATGGCCCGAAACACCTCCTGCATGGAGGGCGCTTCACCGATGATCTCGGCGTCTATCTGGCCCGCCGGGGTTTCGCCGGTATCGGTTTCGCGTCGATGACTGATGGCGCGGCGCGCCAGATCCACCGCCTCGTCCACATCGAAGGGTTTGGGCAGGTATTCAAACGCGCCGACTTCATAGGCGCTGACCGCGCTATCCAGATCGGTATGCGCGGTAATAATGATCACCGGCAACCCGGGGTATTTATCATGAATCCGGCCCAACAGCTCCAGGCCGTCCATGCCCGGCATGCGAATGTCACTGATGATGACATCCGGTTCGCTGCGATTGAGCGCGCGCAATACGCTGTCGGCCTCGTCGAAACTGCGCACCTCCATCTCGGCATTTTTAAAGGCCTTCTCCAGCACCCAGCGGATTGAGCGGTCGTCGTCGACGATCCAGATGGTTTCCTTGCTCATGGTTGTCTCACGCCTCAAGTTCGATCGGTATATAGATGGAAAAGACGGTTCGGCCCGGTTCACTGTCGCATTCGATGATGCCGTTGTGCTGCTGAATCAGTGACTGGGCGATGGCCAGCCCCAGACCGGTGCCTTCGGCCCGGCTGGAGACCATGGGGAAGAAAATCCGCTCCAGAATCTCCGCCGGGATGCCCGGGCCGTTATCGATAATCTGGATCTGCGCCACCAGATCATGCTGTTTCTGGCCAATGGTAAATTTGCGCACCACCCGGGTACGCAGCAGGATTTCGCCTTCACCCTGCAGCGCCTCGATGGCATTACGAATAATGTTAAGCAGGGCCTGGACGATCTGATCCCGATCGGCGGTCAGGTCGGGAATACTGGGATCATAATCCCGCCGGATCTGAACCCCCTGCGATGCCTCGGCCAGCAACAGGCTGCGCACATGTTCCAGCAGCTCATGGATATTGACCTGCGAGAGTTTCGGCAGCTTGTTGGGTCCCAGAATCCGATTGACCAGCTTCTGCAGGCGATCCGCTTCGCTGATGATGACGCCGGTGTATTCCTTGAGCTCATCGGTGGGCAGCTCGCGCGCCAGTAACTGGGCCGCGCCGCGCAATCCGCCCAGCGGATTTTTGATTTCATGGGCCAGACCGCGCAGCATCTGCTGGGTGGTCTGCTGCTGGATCGCGCGGCTCTCGTCCCGGGCGATGCGCAACAGGCGATCCATCTGGCTGACCTCCACCAGCAGCTCCGGGCTTTGCTCGCGCTCCATCAGCGGCAGGGCGGTCAGATCCACCACCACCTCGTGGCCGTGCACCAGTTTGAGTGTGACCTCATGGCGGGTAAAGGGATGCCCGCTGGCCAGGGCCTCGCGCAATTCATCGGCGACATTGTCGGGGGTTTCGAACAGTTCCTCGAAACGGTGGCCGATCAAATGCGGCCCGCTGCTGCCAAACAGCATCTCGGTCGCGGCGTTCACATAGCGCAGGCGCAAATCCTGGTCGAACAGCATCAGCCCCGAGGTCATGGCCTCAAGGACACGCTGTTGCAAATCGGGGGATGGGGTCATCGTCTCCATACCCGGGCTGTAGCAAGAACCAAACCATAACGCACCATTTTCGGTGCCCGTTCGGCAGGTTTTTGGCCAGCCCGATAAAGGGCTTGAATTACAAGCAGTTAGTGAGCCTGCTCAGTGCTGTTTTGACATCGCTGCGCTGTTTTGGACCGCGACGGCATACTGCACACACTACAGCATAGCGCAGGCGGGGCCTGTATGCACCAAAGTAGTGCGACGCGGTCAGGGGGTGGATGAAGGCGGTGACGGTTTGGGCGGATTGGTCGGTGTTGGTCCGGGAATCGTAACTTTCGGCGGATTGGTGGGCGTTGGCCCGGAACCCGAGGACGAGCTCGATGGCGTAATACTGCGACGCAGCAGGTGGAAGGTGACGCCAGGGCTCGCGGCCAGAACCTCACCGTCATTATCCACCACTTCCAGTTTCACCGTGTGGGTGCCCCGATCGACATTTGTCAGATTCACCGCGGCGCCGGTTTGCTCCAGGGGCTCGCCGTCCAGGCGCCAGCGTAACTGATGGCCACCGCGCAGGGCCGGCTGAACGTTACCCTGCAGCGTCACGTTACCGGCATTGGCGCGGATGGACTCATCATTACGCGGCGAGGTAATGGTGACCTCATACCTCGACGCGTCTTCTCGCTCACGCTCCGGCGGCTGGTAATTGATATCAGGAGACTTTTCAAACCGGGTGGTGGGCGCCTGCTCCACCGACATCACCTCGCTGCCTTCTATCGGTTGATCGCTGTACTCCACCGAGCCGTCCGGGTTGACCTTTTTGTACACCTTGTCGGCCGCCACAGCCGGCAGGGTGAACAACAGCAAAATAATCAGGCAGTAATTTTTCATATCTCAAGAATAGCCCTGGCACGGCATATCCACAATAGATCTTTACTTCAGGGCGGGCTTATTGGTCAAGAATCCGCTTCGTAAGTAATAGCTCAGGGGCGAGGGACGAGTAACGAGGGGCGACGAAATACGCTAACCACCAAGACGCCAAGACACGAAGGAAATGATTTTTGTATCCGGGACATACCATAGGATGCGTTCCACGCATCCCACAGCCTTTACTACGACCGAACAAAAGCCCGACATTTTAGTTTATTATAAATTTGATTCTTGGTGTCTTCGTGTCTTGGTGGTAAAAATCTTTACGTCCTGAAACAAAAACGCCCCCTTGCGGGGGCGTTTTGTTTTCGCCTGTGTTGCTGCTTACAGACTGTAGTACATGTCGAACTCGACCGGATGGGTGGTCATGCGGAAGCGGGTGACTTCATCCATCTTCAGTTTGATGTAGGCATCGATGACATCATCGGTGAACACCCCACCCTGGGTCAGGAAGGCCCGGTCTTCGCTCAGACAATCCAGCGCCTGGTCGAACGAGTGGCAGACGGTCGGGATGCTGGCGGCTTCTTCGGCCGGCAGATCGTACAGGTCCTTGTCCATGGCGTCGCCCGGGTGGATCTTGTTCTGGATGCCGTCCAGACCGGCCATCATCATGGCGGTGAAGGCCAGGTACGGGTTGGCGGTCGGATCCGGGAAGCGCACCTCGATGCGACGACCTTTCGGGTTAGCCACGTACGGGATACGAATGGACGCGGAGCGGTTACGGGCCGAATAGGCCAGCATCACCGGCGCTTCAAAACCCGGCACCAGACGCTTGTAGGAGTTGGTCGAGGCGTTGGTGAAGGCATTCAGTGCACGGGCATGCTTGATGATCCCGCCAATATAGTAGAGCGCGGTTTCGGACAGGCCGCCATATTCGTTACCCGAGAACAGGTTCTGTCCGTCTTTCATCAGTGACTGATGCACGTGCATGCCGCTGCCGTTATCGCCGACCAGCGGCTTGGGCATGAAGGTGGCGGTCTTGCCATAGATGTGCGCGACATTGAGGATCACGTATTTCATACGCTGGTTCCAGTCGGCCCGCTCCACCAGGGTGCTGAACTTGGTGCCGATTTCACACTGGCCGGCGGTGGCGACTTCGTGATGGTGCACTTCAACCGGCACGCCCACCTCTTCGAGTGCCAGGCACATGGCGGCACGCAGATCGTTCAGGGAATCGACCGGCGGTACGGGGAAGTAACCGCCTTTCATGCCCGGGCGGTGACCGATGTTGCCGTCGGTATACACCCGCTCGGAGTTCCATTCGGCTTCTTCGGAATCCACCTTGTAGAAGGCGCCGCTCATATCCGAGCCCCAGCGGACGTCGTCCAGGACGAAGAACTCGGGTTCCGGGCCGAACAGGGCGGTATCGGCAATGCCGGTGGACTGCAGGTAAGCTTCACCGCGCTTGGCGATGGAGCGGGGATCGCGCTCGTAGCCCTGGCCGGTGGTCGGCTCCAGGATGTCACAGGTCAGGTTCAGGCTCGGCTCTTCGGAGAAGGGATCCAGGAAGGCGCTGTCGGCATCGGGCATCAGGATCATGTCCGATTCGTTGATGCCCTTCCAGCCGGAGATGGACGAGCCGTCGAACATCTTGCCTTCGGTAAACAGGTCTTCATCCTCGGCGTGGGCCGGCACGGAAACGTGCTGCTCCTTGCCGCGGGTATCGGTGAAACGGAAATCAATAAACTTGACGCCGTTATCTTTAATCATCTTCATGACTTTGTCAGACATTTAAGCTTCTCCGGTTATCTCAATATTCAGTGTTATCCAGAATTGCGCTGTCGTTGGCGCAGTCCAAAATCGGTTGCCCAATCAGGTGCACGAACCATGCCACACCGTAACAGGCTGATTCGACAGGGGTTTTATACCCCCGGTGGCCGCCATGCGGGAGCGTGCGCACCATAACAGTGCATATAATGCAGTTTTAGCATCATTTCGGTGCATTAACGGTACAGCAACCGGACCGATTGCACCCCGTCCACTTCCCGGGCCGCGCGGGCAAAACGCTGGCGCAGGGCTTCGCGCTGATTCTGGTCCCGTTCCAGGACCAGGTCGATCGGCAGGATCAGCTCCACCTGAATACCGCCCTCCAGATAGTGCAGGGTAGTGTGGGCAATCCGGCGGGATTCTTCAATCTCGCTCCAGGCCTTTTCCAGCCGGGCGAGCACATCGCTGCGGCTTGGCAGTTTCAGATTCAGTGGTACTTTCTCATCGTTTTCGGGATCGATATGCACCGTGACGTCGTTAACCTCTTCCACGTCCGTGATCACCTTCTTGCGCACCCGTTCACTGACGTAATGGGCCTCGGACACGCTCAAATAGGGATCGACCTGGATATGTACATCCACCAGGGCCTCGGATCCGCTGCGGCGAGTGCGCAGAATGTGCAGCGCCTGCACGCCGTCGACCTCGAGTATCGCCTCCCGGATCACCGCCTGGCGCTCCGGCTCCAGGGCCGTATCCACCAGTTCCTTGACGCTGTGGGCGGAAAGATCCCAGCCGATCCTGGCAATCATGTAGGCAACGCCGATGGCGGCGATGGCGTCGAGGTACTCGAGGCCGGCCATGCTGCCGGCAACCCCGAGCAAGACGATCAGCGAGGAGATGGCATCGGAGCGGCTGTGCCAGGCATTGGCCTTGAGCATGTGGGACTTGTATTTGCGGGCGATCACCATGCTGTAGTGGTAGATCGCCTCCTTGCCCATGATCGAAACAGCGGCCACCACCAGCGCCCAGAAACTCGGGTGCAGCAGCTTGTCCGGATTGAACAGCCGGATCACCGCATCAATACTGATGCCGAGGGCCACAGCCATCAGGGCGATCCCCAGACCCACCGTCGCCATGGTCTCGAAGCGACCGTGGCCGTAAGGATGTTCGGCATCCGCCTCCCGGCTGGAGTGGCGGGCGGCATAAATGACCACCGCATCAGTCGCCAGATCCGAGAAGGAATGGACCCCGTCGGCGATCAGCGCCTGGGACTGGGCCAGCCAGCCGACCACGACCTTGAGCACACCGAGAATCAGATCCACCAGAGCACCGACCAGGGTGACCCGGGTAATCTGGCGGGTGCGATCACCCCGCTCGGCACGGGTAATCACAGGGGCCTGATCCTGTTCAGTCGTTGCCATCGCCAACCTCGATGCGGATCACGATCTCTTCATCCTGTTGCGTGGTTTCCAGCACCTGATGACCGTTGATCCGGCACCAGGCGGGGACATCGTTCAGCGCGCCCGGATCGGTGCAGGTCACCTCCAGCACCTCGCCGGGGGCCAGCGCGGCGATCGCATCCTGCACCCGGATCACCGGCATAGGACAGAGCAGACGCCGGGCATCCAGTTGGTGAGTACTCACAAATACCACTCGCCGGGGATACCATCCATGGCCAGGGGCGCGACCTGCAGGGTGCGCCGATGGCCATCAGTGTAGTTCACTTCCACTTCGACCGCCTCGGCATCACGCCCCTGGCTGAAGCGGGCGGCAACCCGCGCGGCGGTTTCCACGTCGGCCTCGCTGATATCGCCATCGATCAGGGCCAGCGGCCCGTTATGGCTGGCAATGCGCAGATGGACAAACTGGTTGCGATAGCCTTCCAGGAATTTATTCTCGCCTTCCTCGCGCCCGATGATCACCTTGTAGTTGGGCGCCGGACGCAGATGGCGTCCCACCTTGAGCAACATGATGTCATCCAGCTGGTAATCGCGGCCGGGTCGATGCTGCCACATATCCACCAGTTTGTCGGAATAGTTCTTGTCGGTGAGAAAACAGCAGCCGCCGGCCGGCTGGGCGTAGTCGGTAAAACCGAACTGCGCCGCCAGCGCCATTTGCGGCTTGCGCGAACGACCGCTGAAATCATAGAGCCGTTCACGATCCACCCAGCCTTCGCGCTCGGGCAACGTCGGTGGCAGATTCTTTGCGCACAACGGACGCAGCAACCGATCGCCCGCGCCGGACTCGCGCTGAATCACTGGCATGGTGTCCTTGCGCTGGGACATGGGACGCTGACCAATCACCTCGCCGGTAACAATAAAATCAAAGCCGTTGGCCGCGATCCATTCGTGCGCCTTGCGCACCATGAAACCCTTGCAGTCGAGGCAGGGATTCATGTGCTGACCGTAACCGTGTTTCGGATTCAAAAGCACATCCTTGTATTCCTCGATCACATCCACGATATGCAGCTTGATCCCCAGCTGCTCGGCCACCCACAGGGCGTTGTTGCGCCTGGGCTTGTCTTTATCCTGCTTGCGGATGGCGTGGGTATGCCCTTCGACACAAAAGCCGGTGAAAAAATTGATCCCCTCCACATGCACGCCCTGCTCCATGAGCACCTTCGCGGCCAGCATGGAATCAAGACCGCCTGAAATCAGGGCGACAGCTTTGCGTTGCTCGGACATGGGTAGTTACCGGTGTTGCGGGGTTGGTCTGGGGAGAGCAAGGATAGCAGATTCCGTCTCCCGACTCACGAAGACAATCTTAACGCAGAGGCGCAAAGACGCAGAGGAACGCAGAGTTTTCTTTTTCTGTTACAGCAAGGACCTGGTCAGGTTGACGTGGGGAGCAAGCCTGTAAAATTACCACATAACCAGCGCGGCAAAAGATCCCGGTTTTCCAAAAACCCGATCAGACCAGTTCAACTAAAAACTGATTATGAAATCAGTTATTTAACCCTGGCTTGAATCCTTGCCTAAAACGGGGGCCAGGGAACCGCAAGAATTAATTATTGTTTCTCTGCGTTCCTCTGCGTCTTTGCGCCTCTGCGTTGGGTTTTTTTAGTGCAGTCGCCCTTTGCCACGGGTCCGGCGGGGGTCGGGATCGGCCTGCGGGGTGGCATCGGTGATGTCGCCCAGCGCCTGGCGGGCCACGGCGGAGCCGGTGTCCTGCCACAGTTCCAGGCTGCCCAGGGGATCCAGCTGCTGTTCCTGGCGCAGGTTGCGGATCGCCTGCAGGATATCCATGGCGATCACGATGTGAATCGCCCTGTAAAAATCATCGGCCCATCCGGAACCGAACTTGACTCTTTTTGCACCGGCGGCCGTAAAAACCACGCGCCATGAGGTTATCAGCGGCAGACGGCGCGGCTATAATGAGCGCTCTTTTCGCTGTGTCCATATTAATAAAGGTGTCCGCTTGAGCAAATCCCGCCATCCCGCCGCCGCCCGTACCTTCCAGGGGCTGATCTTCGCCCTGCAACAGTACTGGGCCGAACAGGGCTGCATCGTCCTGCAACCCTACGACATGGAAGTGGGAGCCGGCACCTTTCATACCGCCACCTTCATTCGCGCCATCGGCCCCGAGCCCTGGGCCGCCGCCTATGTGCAGCCCTCGCGCCGGCCCACCGACGGCCGTTATGGCGAGAATCCCAATCGCCTGCAGCATTACTACCAGTTCCAGGTAGTGATCAAACCCTCGCCGCTGGATATCCAGGAGCTGTATCTGGGCTCGCTGCAAATGCTCGGTCTCGATCCGCTGGTGCACGATATCCGCTTTGTGGAAGATAACTGGGAATCGCCCACGCTTGGCGCCTGGGGGCTGGGCTGGGAAGTCTGGCTCAACGGCATGGAGGTCAGCCAGTTCACCTATTTCCAGCAGGTCGGCGGGCTGGACTGCAAGCCGGTCACCGGCGAGATCACCTACGGACTGGAGCGCATCGCCATGTACCTGCAGGGGGTGGAGAGTGTGTTCGATCTGATCTGGACCGACGGCCCGCGCGGCAAGGTCACCTACGGCGATGTGTTTCATCAAAACGAAGTCGAACAGTCCACCTACAACTTCGAACACGCCGACGTGGACGATCTGTTCCACCAGTTCGACCAGGCCGAGAAGATGAGCCAGCAGTTGATCGCGGCGCAACTGCCGCTGCCCGCTTACGAACAGGTGCTCAAGGCCTCGCACAGTTTCAACCTGCTCGATGCGCGCCATGCCATTTCGGTCACCGAACGCCAGCGTTATATCCTGCGGGTGCGCAACCTCTCCCGCGCCGTGGCCGAGGCTTATTATACCGCTCGTGAGGCCCTGGGCTTCCCGATGTGCCAGGAGGGTGACAAATGAATTCCCCCGTCACCAAAACCAGCGATTTTCGAAAAGACGGACACCGGGATCTGCTTGTCGAGATCGGCACCGAGGAGCTGCCGCCCAAAGCACTGCTGGCCCTTTCCGCTGCCTTTGAAGAGTGGGTGCGTTACGGACTTCAGGAAAGTCGCCTGGGCAACCCCGAGATTCAACAATATGCCAGCCCGAGAAGACTGGCATTACTTGTTAAAGGTCTCCCGGAATCCACGCCGGACCGCACCATCGAACGACCCGGTCCTCATGTGTCTGCTGCATTTGACGAAGATGGCTGTCCCACCAAAGCAGCCGAAGGCTTTGCTCGCAAATGGGGCGCCAGCGCAGAAGATCTACAGACCAATGACGAAGGCAAGGTTGTTGTTCAACACTATGAAGCCGGTCTGTCCGCTGAATCACTTATTCCCGATATCGTGCGCAACGCCCTGGATAAACTGCCCATTCCCAAGCGCATGCGCTGGGGCGATCTGGATGCCTGGTTCGTGCGCCCGGTGCACTGGGTCGTGTTACTGTTCGGCGACGAGGTGATCGAGGCGGAGATTCTGAGCGTGACCAGCGGACGCGAAACCCGGGGTCACCGTTTTCATCATCCCGATACCATTTATATACCCGCACCCGGTGAATACGAGGTGTTGCTGGAAAGCGAGGGCAAGGTCATGGCGGACTTCGACCGCCGCCGCACCGCCGTGCGCGCCCAGATCGAGCAGGCGGCCAGTCAACACAAGGCCCAGGCCGTGATCGATGAAGCGTTGCTCGATGAGGTCACCGCCATGGTCGAATGGCCGGTGGCGGTCACCGGCCGTTTCGATGAACGTTTTCTGGATGTCCCCCAGGAGGCGCTGATCTCCACCATGAAAACCAACCAGAAGTATTTCCATCTGGTGGATGACAACGGTCAGCTGCTGCCGCTGTTTATTACCATCAGCAATATCGAAAGCAAACAGCCCGAACAGGTGCAAAAAGGCAATGAACGGGTTATCCGCCCGCGCTTTGCCGACGCCGAGTTTTTCTGGCAACAGGATCGCCAGACGTCGCTGGCACAACGTCTCGATTCACTCAAGAGTGTGGTCTTCCAGCAAAAACTGGGCACGCTGTACGACAAGACCCGGCGGGTGGAAACACTGGCCGGTAGCATTGCCGAACAACTGGGTGGCGACAAACAACGGGCCATCCGCGCCGCACAGCTGTGCAAATGCGATCTGATGACCGAGATGGTCGGTGAATTCCCCGAACTGCAGGGCATCATGGGCCGTTACTATGCCGAACTCGACGGCGAAGACCCGCAGGTTGCCCGGGCGCTGGATGATTATTACAAACCGCGCTTCGCCGGCGACGATCTGCCCGGAGAGGTAATCAGCCAGGCACTGGCACTGGCCGATCGGATTGATACCCTGGTCGGCATTTTCGCCATCGGCCAGATCCCCACCGGCGACAAGGATCCTTTCGCCCTGCGCCGCGCCGCACTCGGGGTCTTGCGCATTCTGATCGAACAGCAACTCGATCTCGATCTGCAGGCGTTGCTGGAACAGTCCGCCGCGGGCTTCGACCCATCCCTCAAGGCAGATGAAGCTGTGGAAGCGGTGATCGGCTTTATTCTCGAACGCCTCAAGGCCTATTACCGCGATCAGGGCATTCGCGCGGATGTGCTCGATGCGGTGACCGCCAACCGCCCGACCCGGCCGCTGGATATCGAGCAACGGCTCAAGGCGGTGGATCACTTCCGTCAGCTCGAGGCCGCCGACAGCCTGGCCGCCGCCAACAAACGCATCGGCAACATTCTCAAGAAAGTCGAAGGCCCGTTACCACAGCAGATCGATCCGACACGTTTCGAGGAGAAGGCGGAAAACGCCCTGTACGATACCCTGGCCGGCTTGCAACAGCAGGTCCAGCAGCAGATCGATCAGGGCGATTATCAGCCGGCATTGACGACTCTGGCCGGACTGCGCGAACCGGTGGATCAGTTTTTCGATCAGGTGATGGTCATGGCTGACGATAAAAGCCTGCGCGACAATCGCCTGGCATTGTTAAACCAGCTACATCAACTGTTTATGCAAATCGCGGACATTTCCCGTCTGCAAGGATAAGCCGATGAACCCCGACTCCTATGACGAAATGCTCCAGGCCGTGCAGGCGTTTCACGACAAGCATGATTTCAAAGGCACCGGTGGCGAGGACCTGCCCTATCGCATCGCATTGATGGCCGAGGAACTGGGCGAGATCTCCGCCTGCGTCACCAAGGGCAAAGACAAGGAACAGCTGGCCGAAGAGGTTGCCGATCTGTTGATTCTGATCATGGGCACGGCCATCTCGGCCGACTTTGATCTGAACCAGGCTTTCTGGGACAAGATGGACAAAATCATGCAACGCGAATCGAAAATGGTCAACGGGCGGATCCGCGTTTCTGAATTTAAAGACAACTGATCACCACCAAGACACGAAGACACCAAGAACAATTGTTTAATTTATCCATTTTATTCTTTGTGTCTTGGTGCCTTGGTGGTAAATCTCTATCGCTATGAAACTGATCATTCTGGATCGTGACGGGGTTATTAATTACGACTCCGACGACTATATAAAAAGCGTCGACGAGTTCATGCCGATTCCGGGCAGTCTGGAGGCGATCGCCCGCCTGAACAAAGCCGGCTATCATGTCTATGTCGCGACCAACCAGTCGGGGATTGCCCGCGGCTATTACGACGAGGCCACGCTGCAGCAGATGCACGACAAACTGCGCGAGCTGCTGGCCGGGCAGGGCGGCCGGGTTGATGGTATCGTCTATTGCCCGCACGGGCCGGACGATCACTGTGACTGTCGCAAACCGTTGCCGGGCCTGCTGGAACGTATCGCCCATCTCAGCGACCACCCGTTGGAAAATGTCCCGGTCGTCGGTGACTCGCTGCGGGATATCGAATCGGCCCGCGCGGTCGGCGCCACGCCCTACCTGGTTCGGACCGGCAAAGGTGAGCAGACATTGGCCAGGGGTGAGGGTGTCGAAGGTGTGCCGGTATATGCCGATCTTGCCCGTTTTGTTGATGATTTTCTCGCCCGTGAGGAGGGTTAAATGCTGTTCCTTCGCTCCAGCCTGTTCAGCCTGTCGGTGATTATCACCAGTGTGGTGATCACCTGTATCGTCCTGCTGTTTTATTTTGCGCCGTTTTCCTGGCGCTACTCCATTATCAGCCAGTTCGCTCGTTATAACCTGTGGGTCCTTAAAACCGTCTGCAAGCTCGATTATGTGGTCGAAGGGCGCGAAAACATCCCGGACTCGGCCGCGATCATCTTCAGCAAGCACCAGTCCACCTGGGAGACCATCGCCCTGCAACAGGTCTTTCCGCCGCTGACCTTCGTGATTAAACGTGAACTGCTGTGGTTGCCCTTTTTCGGCTGGGGCCTGTCACGCATGGACCCGATTGCCATCAATCGTTCGGCCGGACGTAACGCCATTCGCCAGATCATCGAGCAGGGTACCGAACGTCTCAAACGCGGACTGTGGGTCGTCATTTTTCCCGAAGGCACCCGGATACGTCCCGGCGCCCGGGGCCGCTACAAGGTCGGCGGCGCGGTATTCGCCGCCGAGTCCGGTTATCCGGTTGTACCCGTCGCTCACGACGCCGGCTACTTCTGGGCCAAGGGCCAGTTTCTCAAGCGGCCCGGCACCATTCGCATGGTCATTGGCCCGCCCATCGACAGTGAAGACAAATCGGCTGACCAGATTTTAACCGAAGCCGAAACCTTTATTGAAGGTGAGATGGTGCGTCTTGTTCCGGACGAAAACTAGATCAACAATATTTGTGAACCTGTTCAATCGGTAACCAGACTTTCGGTATCACTTCCGGGACGGCCGGCTGCGCCCGTGACGGGGTTGTTCAGCAATATGCCGCTGCGGATGCCTTTACCGGCACCAACATGGAACGGCTTGCCCGCGATATGTCCGTGGGTCAGGGTGAAGCACTGGAAACCATGGCTGATCTGATGGACATTGCCGACGAGCACAAGCCGGCCTTCTTCAAGGCAAGCAAGGAAAACTTTGCCCGTATCTTCCCGTCCGAGAACGTGACTTCAGAGCAGGTTCTGACCTCGCTGAACGACGTCATGGCCTCTGACAAAGTGCTCTCTCGCTACGCGGTTTAAATCAACCTGAAGCGGTCAATAAAGCACCCGGTGATACACCGGGTGCTTTTCTATGGGTAAAACAAAAACTCACCAATGGCTGTATTACTTCGCTTGCGTCATCTGTTTCTCTCTTTTTATTCTGTTATTGCCCGCCCAGACCTGGGCCAATTCGTACCTGGATGAACTTGTCGAACGTGCTCAACATCTACAGTTGGCACAGCACCCCTACTGGCTGAAACTCGTTCATTACAAGCCGGACCTTTTCGGCGGCTATACCAGTGAAGTCCTTAGCCGTGATTTTTTTAACGCGCCGGACGGGCATCACAATCCCGAAACGGAACTCAATGCGACCCTGGCGGCCTTCTTTTCCGATCTGGAAGAAACCGACCAGCAGCAAAATCCGCAGTGCCGCTTTATCGCCCGTTATCACTGGCTGAATTCACAACTGGATTTTGACCCGGACAGACTCGAACCCCGCACCTGCCAGCGTTTCACTGACTGGTATAACACCATTGATCCCCATCGGCTGACACTGATCTTTCCCGCCGGTACGGACAACAGCCCGTCGTCCATGTTTGGCCATACCCTGATTCGTATCGATCGCCAGGATCAAACCGAGAGCACCCGGCTTTTTTCCTACTCGATTAATTACGCCGCCGAGACCGACGAAACCAATGGGGTGATGTTCGCTTTTAAAGGCATTCTTGGCGGTTATCCGGGACGTTTCTCGATCATGCCGTATTACGAGAAGGTCAATCAGTATAACCAGATGGAAAACCGCGATATCTGGGAATACCAGCTGAATTTCAGTACCGAGGAAATCGATCGCCTGCTGCGCCATGCCTGGGAGATCGGGCAGGTCGATTTTGCCTATTACTTTTTCCTGGAAAACTGTTCCTACCGGCTGCTCGAGTTGCTCGACATCGCCCGACCGGGCATGCATACCGCTGATGAATTTGACTGGTTCGCCATTCCCGGCGATACCGTCCATGTGGCGCTGGAACAGGAAAAGCTGCTGGCGCGTGCTATCTATCGACCTTCGCAACGCAGCCGCATCCAGCATGTCCTTTCCCGGCTCACTGATGAGGAACAGGCGCTGGTACTGGATCTCGCCGATGGCCGCCTGCCGGTGGACGATCCGTCGCTTCAGCAGCTCGATCCGTCCCGACGCGCGGTGATCTACGAGACCGCCTATGATTATGTCCAGTATCGACACAATCAGGGCGAGGCGGATCGTGATGCGATCGCCAAACGCTCTTATCAACTGCTCATGCAACGCAACCCGCTCCCGACAGAGACCGGGATGCCGGCAGTTCCCACACCACCGATCCGCCTGGATCAGGGCCACGGTTCATCCCGTATCGCCCTGGGCTACGTCAACGACGATCATCGCGACGTAATCGAGTTGCGCCTGCGCCCGGCCTATCATGATCTGCTCGATCCGCGCGCCGGCTATACGGACGGCGCCCAGATTAATTTTTTCGATCTGAGTCTGCGCCACGATTTCGATCGCGACAAAACCCGGATCCATGCGTTTCGCCTGGTGGATATTGTCTCGCTGGTGGGCCGGGATGATTTTTTCAAACCGGTTTCCTGGAAATTCAACATGGGACTGGAACGCTGGCCTATCGACGCCTCGCCTGATGAACGGCTGGTGTTTGCCCTCAACGGCGGCGGCGGGCTGGCTTTTTCCCTGTCCGACCGCGCTAAACTCTATACCCTGGCCGATGCGACCCTGCTGGGTCACGATCGACTCGATCACAGCCTGTCGGCCGGCATTGGACCGAATGTGGGCCTGATCTGGGATTTCACACCGAACTGGCGACTGATGCTCAATTCCCGTTCACAGCGCTTTGCCGACGATCTGGATCTCACCTATGTCGAGCACCGTGTCGCGCAGAGCTTTCACTGGAACCGCGACAGTTCGGTACGCTTGCAGTGGCTGCGTCGTGGCCCTGACGGGCAGACCACCGATACGATTAATCTTTCCTGGCACTGGTATCTGAAATGAGACGGTGGTGGCTTATTCCGTTCCTGCTGGCCCTGGGGGGTTGTAACCACCTGATCTTCCATCCGGAAAAAGGCCATTATCCGATTCCCGAGGATCTGGGTATCGAGCGCCAGACCCATTTTTTCCGTACATCGGACGATCGGCTGTTGCACGGCTGGTTTATCCCGGCCCTGGAAAAAGCGCAACCGGAACAGGCCAAAGGCACGGTCTTTTTCCTGCACGGCAATGCGCAGAACATCAGCACCCACCTGCGGGCTGTCTGGTGGTTACCGCATTACGGTTACAATGTCTTCCTGTTCGATTATCGCGGCTTCGGCCATTCCCAGGGTGAACCCTCTCTGGCGGGCCTGCATCGGGATGTCCCGGCGGCGCTGGATTACCTGTTCAGCGAGCTGCCGATCGATCCTGATCGGGTGGTGATTTACGGCCAGAGCCTCGGGGCCTCGCTGGGCGTCACCGCCGCGCCCCGCTCGGATCATTTCAATCAGGTACGGGCGGTGATGCTGGAGGGCGCCTTTACCAGCTATCGCCAGGTGGCCCGCGAGGCACTGGGAAACTGGTGGCTCACCTGGGCCCTGCAGTGGCCCCTGTCCTACACCATCTCCGATCAATTCCGGCCCATCGATCATATCGGGGCGATCTCGCCGATCCCGCTATTGATTATCCAGGGCGCAGACGATCGGGTCATCGCGGCGCATCACAGCCAGGATCTGTTCACGGCTGCCAGGGAGCCCAAACAGCGCTGGGTGGTTGAGCAGGCCGGGCACAATAACGCCCTGGCGGGGGAGACCGCCCGGCAAAAGTTTCTCGACTATCTTTCCGGGATCACAGAAAAACCACAACAAAAGTAAGCCTCAGGCCGGTGCCGACGCGCTGGCGGTTCAGTATATCGGTTAATATTGATATACTTATCTTTTACCCCGGCAGCGGATATCCCGCCGCGCCGGGGCCGGATCGAACAGACAACCGAATTTATCGAGGCTAGCATGCGAGACGGAAGAATCACCATTACCCAGTTCATCATCGAGGAACAGCGCCGCATCGAGGGCGCGACCGGTGATTTCACCTCCCTGTTGAACGACGTCGTGACCGCCTGCAAGGAGATCTCCAACCTGGTTAACCACGGCGCGCTGATCGATGTGCTCGGCCAGGCCGGCACGGAAAACGTGCAGGGCGAGGATCAGAAAAAACTGGATGTGATCTCCAACGACGTATTCCTCAAAACCAACGAGTGGTCGGGCCACCTGGCCGCCATGGCCTCTGAGGAAATGGAAGAGATTTACCCTATTCCCCGGCAGTATCCTCGTGGTAAGTACTTACTCACTTTTGATCCGCTGGATGGTTCCTCCAATATTGATGTGAACGTCTCGGTCGGGACCATCTTCTCCATCCTGCGCTGCAAGGGCGCTTGCCAGGATCCGGGCGCCGGGGATTTCCTGCAGGCCGGTACCGAGCAGATCTGTGCCGGTTACGCCCTGTATGGCCCGTCGACCATGATGGTACTGACCACCGGCAACGGCGTGAACGGCTTTACCCTGGATCAGAATATCGGCGAGTTCATCCTCACCCATCCGAATTTGACCATCCCCGCCGAAACCCGGGAATTCGCCATCAACACCTCCAACATGCGTTTCTGGGAACCGCCGGTCAAACGTTATGTGGACGAATGCCTCTCCGGCACCACCGGCGATCGCGACAAGGACTTCAACATGCGCTGGGTCGCCTCCATGGTCGCCGAGGTTCATCGCATCCTGACCCGTGGCGGCATTTTCCTCTATCCGATGGACGAGAAGATGAAAGCCAGTGGCGGAACCGGCAAACTGCGCCTGATGTACGAAGCCAACCCCATGTCGTTCATCGTGGAACAGGCCGGCGGCATGAGTTCCACCGGCCGTGAACGGATCATGGAGCTGCAACCGAGCGAGCTGCATCAGCGGGTCCCGGTGATCCTCGGTTCAAAGCAGGAAGTCGAGCGGGTGGTGGAATACCACAAGGAACACGACACCAACGCTGCCGCCTGAACCGGGACAACTGGCTGACTACAATAAAACCCGCGGTGAGATTGCCTCACCGCGGGTTTTTTGTTCCACTTCGGCCACCGCCTGGCCCAGAATCCGATCCGCCGTCACCGGCCCCAGGTATTCGCAACAGCCGAGCCACGCCTGATGCACTATCCTCCGCAGATGTTTTTTCATTCCGGTCCTTTGTATTTTTTGTTTATGACGTTATTTCGCAACACAAGGTTGAGGCATGCGTTGCAGCGATCAAAGCAACACGAAACGATAGCGGTAAACAAAAGAAGGTCGCGCTGGAATCAGGCAGGCTTTATTGCAGGTTCAGCCAGTAAAGCTGTAGTAATGATTAAAGCAGTCAGGACAAAGTGTATGGTTGAGATTATCAGGCGGGGTTGTTAGCCAGGTCAGGATCCAGTCCCAGTGATTTTTTTGTTGATTGTTTCGATAACAGCGGCAATGGCTGCACTGAACCAGAGAACCCCACTCATCGACATACCAACGCGGATCGGCCTGTTGCGGGATACGCCGATGTTGTGCCACCTGCCGCTTGGAATTGATAATCAGCAGCCCCGCTCCGCAGCCGAGATTATGCAGCGTCATGGTATACAGCCGGTAGTGCGCCGGTGAGGAACACTCATAATCATGTTCCAGCGGCGTATCATCTTCCTGTTCCAAACTACGCAGATACAATTCGACATAAAAGGGATGCAAAACGTCCGGCAAGGCCTCGGTCACCGCACGCCCCCGCTGCCACTGCCGGCTTATGGCCGGTTCGCCCTGATTATTGCGGGCAAAACGGAACCAGGCCGGATTCATATAAGCCAGGGTCAAATCCGGCCATAAGCCATACACCGTCCCCGACTGCTGCTCCAGTGCAGTAATCGAAAAATGTTGGGCCAGTAGTTGCTGAAAGCCGGGATCGCAATGCAGATCAGTCATGATTCATGGGTTGGCACAGCCGTTTCAGACACCGTTGACAGCCGCCATTCGCGGCAAGCTGCATTCCGATGAACGACTTTACGCCGACCCATGGGTCTCGACAATGAGACATGACCTGAGGTAAAACAGGTCTACTTTTCAGACATCGAGTTTTCAGACATCGAGGTTGTTGGCGTTAAGCGCGTTGCTTTCGATGAAGTCGCGGCGAGGCTCGACCTGATCGCCCATCAGGGTGGTAAAGATCTCGTCGGCGGCAACGGCATCCTCGATCTGCACTTGCAACAGTCGCCGCGAATCGGGATCCAGGGTGGTTTCCCACAGCTGTTCGGGGTTCATTTCGCCCAGTCCTTTGTAGCGCTGGATATGCTGGCCGCGCTTGGCGTCCTCCAGCAACCACTCCATCGCCTGACGAAAAGCAATTACCGGCTGCCGCTTCTCGCCGCGCTGGATATAGGCCCCCGTTTCCAGCAACCCGTCGAGTTGTTCGCCCAGGGTACGAATTGCCTTGTATTCACCCATCTCGAAGAACTCGCGGGTAAACCGGTAATCGCTGCTGATCCCGTGGCGAATGGCCGTCACGGTCACCTGCCAGCTGCCGCTTTCGTTCGCGTCGCTCTTGAACTCGAACTGAAAGCGCTTGTTGGTAGTGTCATCGTTCTCCAGACGCTGCTGCAGTTCGGCAAACCATCTGGCCATGCCGTCGTTGTCCAACAGCTGTTCATCCTTCAGTCCGGGCATGTAGATCATTTTTTCCAGCACGATTTGCGGATAACGCCGGCTCAGGCGCCGCAGGGTATCATTGACCAGCATGTGCTGACGGGCCAGCTCTTCGAGCGCTTCCCCGCTGAGCGGGGGCGCGGTCTCGTTGACGTGCAACTCGGCGCCGTCCAGAGCCGTCTGCAGCAGATAGGCGTTGAGCTCGGGATCGTCCTTGAGATAACGCTCCTGTTTACCCTTCTTGATTTTGTACAGCGGCGGCTGGGCGATATAGATATAGCCGTGCTCGATCAGCTCCGGCATCTGACGATAGAAGAAGGTCAGCAGCAGGGTGCGGATATGCGAGCCGTCAACATCGGCATCGGTCATGATGATGATGCGATGATAGCGCAGCTTGTTGATATCAAACTCGTCCTTACCGATCCCGCAACCCAGTGCGGTGATCAGCGTGCCGACCTCCACCGAAGAGAGCATTTTGTCGAAGCGGGCTTTCTCCACGTTCAGGATCTTGCCCTTGAGCGGCAGAATCGCCTGGGCGCGGCGATCCCGGCCCTGCTTGGCGGAACCGCCGGCCGAATCGCCCTCCACCAGGAACAGTTCGGAAAGACTGGGATCCTTCTCCTGGCAATCGGCCAGCTTGCCCGGCAACCCGGCCACATCCAGCGCCCCCTTGCGGCGGGTCATTTCCCGGGCCTTGCGCGCCGCCTCCCGGGCGCGCGCGGCATCGACAATTTTCGATGAGATGGCTTTGGCATCGGGCGGGCTTTCCAGCAGGTAATCGCTGAACTTCTGCCCCATGACCGACTCGACCACGCTTTTCACTTCGGAGGAGACCAGCTTGTCCTTGGTCTGGGAAGAGAACTTGGGATCGGGGACCTTGACAGACAATACGGCACAGAGCCCTTCCCGGGCATCGTCCCCGGTGGGATTGACCTTGGCTTTTTTTCCAAGCCCTTGATTTTCAATATAATTATTTAGTGTCCGGGTGAGCGCGGTGCGAAAGCCGGAAAGATGACTGCCGCCGTCGCGCTGCGGGATATTGTTGGTAAAGCAGTAAATGTTCTCCTGGTAGGAGTCATTCCACTGCATGGCCAGCTCGACCCAGATGCCATCCTTTTCCGTATTCAAATAGAAGACATTTTCATGCAGCGGGGTCTTCTTGCGATTGAGGTGTTCGACAAACGCCCGGATCCCCCCTTCGTATTCAAAGATATCCTGCTTGTCCGGCTCCCGCTCGTCGGTCAGAACAATGCGCACGCCGGAATTGAGAAATGAGAGCTCGCGCAGACGCTTGGCCAGAATATCGTAATGAAATTCCGTATCGGTGAAAATCTCGGTGCTGGGCTTAAAGCGGATTTCGGTGCCGGTCTGCTCGGTCTCCCCGATCACTTTGAGCGGATACTGGGGTTCACCCAGTTGATACTCCTGCTGATAGACCTTGTTGTCGCGGCGGATTGTGATTTTAAGTTGCTCGGAAAGCGCATTGACCACCGAAACCCCCACCCCGTGCAGTCCGCCGGAGACCTTGTAGGAGTTGTCATCGAATTTTCCACCGGCGTGCAGCACGGTCATGATGACTTCCACCGCCGATTTACCTTCCTCTTCGTGCAGATCGGTCGGGATCCCGCGCCCGTCATCACGGACCGTGACCGAGCCATCGCTGTGGATGGTCACTTCAATATTTTTACAGTAGCCGCCCAGTGCCTCATCAATGGAATTGTCCACCACCTCAAAAACCATGTGGTGCAGGCCCGTGCCGTCATCGGTATCCCCGATGTACATGCCGGGCCGTTTACGAACGGCATCCAGCCCTTTCAGGACCTTGATGTTCGAGGAATCGTAGATTTTTTCGCTCATTGGGCGGAGACCTCCAGTCGGTTCACCATTATACCACTTCTTGCACCGCACCGTGTTCCACGTGGAACATTTTGACCGACTCGCAACCTGCAGTGTCGATCAGTCCCACTTCGGTCGCGGTGACGAACAATTGCGCACCCGATTCCACCAGCAGGGAGAGCAAACGGGCCCGACGATCGGGATCCAGCTCCGCGGGAAGATCATCGACAAGCAGTACCGGAATCTGATCGCGGACATCCCGGAACTGGGCAATTTGCGCCAGACGCATCGCACTGGCCAACAACTTTTGCTGACCCCGGGAGAAGTGATTTTGCACCGGCATTTTTTCCTGACGCAGCACCAGATCGGCCCGATGGGGGCCATTGTGGGTGAATCCCTGCTGGCGATCCCCTTCAAATCCCTTTTCCAGTGCCGCCTGAAAATCGAGATCCTGGGCCCAGCCCGGCAGGTAATGCATTTCGGGCACGCTGCCTAACAGGGCCTGACAATACCGTGCCAGCCAGGGTGTTAATGCAGCGACGTACTGCCGCCGTAATTCGGTCAGGCGCTGGCCCTGCTCGATCAGCTGGGCGTCCCAGTAGCGAATTTCTGTAGGGGGCGATTGGGCCCGCAGCGCGGCATTTCGCTGCCGCAACACCTTGTGATAGGCCTGCCAGACCGGCAAGAAGGTATGTTCCACGTGGAACACACCCCAATCGAGAAACTGGCGGCGATAGCGGGGCCCCTGCTCCAGAATGCGGTGAATATCGGGATTAATGACCTGAACCGGGAGGACCGCCGCCAGGGCCGAGGTTTTCCGGACCGTCTGGCTGTTGATCCGGATCCGGGTCAGATCCCGCCCCTTTTCGATGCCCACTGCGGTGGTCTGACCGCCCCGCCCCTGAATCCGGCCGAATACAGTCAGGCTGTCGTGATCCCGTTGAATGACGTGCTGTATCGGATTGGTGCGAAAAGAACGCGCGAGGGAGAGCAGATGGATCGCCTCGAGCAGGCTGGTCTTGCCACTGGCATTTTGCCCATGGATGAGATTAATCCGGTCACAGGGGGCCATCTGTACCGAGCTCAAATTGCGAACCCGGGCAATCTCCAGGTGGACCAGACTCATCCTGTTGTCATCAGAGCCGCATCGGCATGATCACATAGCGGCTGTTGAGGTCCTCATTGCCCTGAATCAGGCAGCTGTGGTTGGCATCGATCATACCGATGGTCACCTGGTCCGATTTCAGCGCAGAGAGGGCATCAAGGAAATAACTGACGTTAAAACCGATTTCGAACTCATCCCCATCATAACTGACTTCCACTTCTTCTTCGGCCTCTTCCTGCTCGGGGTTATGCACCGTCGCCTTGAGTTGATTGGCGGAGAGCGTCAACCGCATCCCGCGGTATTTTTCGTTGGACAGCACCGCGGCACGATGCAGCGCTTCATAGAGCGGCTGGCGATCGCAGCTAACAATACGGGCCGGATCTTTTGGTATAACTTGTTGATAATCTGGGAATTTTCCATCGATTAATTTGGAAGTGAAACTGATATCCGGCAATTCGACCCGAATATGATTCTCACCCAGCTGAATGCGCGCCGTGGTTTCGCTCTCCTCCAGTAAGCGCATCAACTCGGTCACCCCTTTGCGCGGCAAGATAACCTGGCGGGATTCGCTGACCGGCAGTTCGGCTTCCAGTTCACAAACAGCAAGGCGATGCCCGTCGGTCGCCACGGCCCGTAATAGATTCTGGCTTAACTCCAGCATGAGGCCATTAAGGTAGTAACGCACATCCTGCTGGGCCATGGAAAACTGGGTCTGCTCGATCAGTTTCTTCAGCTGCTGCTGGGGGATAGAAAATTCCAGTGGCGAGTCGATGGGATCGATATTGGGAAATTCAGCCGCCGGCATGGTGGCCAGGGTAAACCGGCTGCGCCCCGAGCGAATGATTGCCTTGTCCTGCTCGAGCTGAAGATCGAGTCGCGCATTTTCCGGCAACGCCCGGCAGATATCGATGAATTTTTTTGCCGGCAGGGTAATGTCTCCGCTGTCGGGGGCATCCACCGGAAGTTGTGCCACCATCTCTACTTCCAGATCCGTTCCCGTCAGGGTCAGTTTGCCCGCATCGATGGAAAACAGAATATTGGAAAGGATCGGTAACGTCTGGCGTCGCTCGACCACACTGCCTACCGCCTGGAGTGGACGTAGCAGAGATTCACGTTCAAGAGTGATATTCATAGTATTAAATACCTAAATATATATCTTCTTATTGTTAGATCTATTAGTCCAGCCAAAAACTGTTAATAAGTCGATTTTTTGGTTATGCATTATAGACTTATCTACCCTAACAAGTGGCAGACAACTCCGGTATGAAGACGGTATGAGCTGTGGATAAACTGTGAGGATGCCGCATCCGATCGAGAAGGGTCAAGTTGAAAACAGTTTGTTCACAGCTTATGCGCATCATGTACTCAGGGTTCTTAACAGGTTGGAGACATCCTCGTTGATACGTTGATCCCCTTCTTTGAGTTCTTCCACCTTGCGGCAGGCATGAAGTACAGTGGTATGGTCACGCCCCCCGAAGGCATCGCCGATCTCCGGCAGACTGTGGCTGGTCAGCTCCTTGCACAGGGCCATGGCAATCTGGCGCGGTCGGGTGATGGAACGGTTGCGCCGCTTGGAGTGCAGATCCGAGACCCGGATTTTAAAATATTCAGCCACGGTCTTTTGAATGTTATCGATGGTGATCAGCTTGTCCTGGATTGCCAGCAGATCCCGGAGCGCGTCCTTGGCAAAATCCATGGTGATCGGCCGGCCGGTAAAGTGGGCGTTGGCGATGACTCGGCGCAGTGCGCCCTCCAGTTCGCGAACGTTGGAACGAATCCGCTTGGCGATGAAAAAGGCCACTTCGCTGGGCATCTCGATCCCCGATAACTGGGCCTTGCTCATTAAAATCGCCACCCGGGTCTCCAGCTCCGGCGCCTCGATGGCCACCGGCAGCCCCCAGCCGAAGCGGGATTTAAGTCGCTCTTCCAGGCCGTCCACTTCCTTGGGATAACGATCGCAGGTCATCACCACCTGCTGGCCCCCTTCGAGCAGGGAGTTGAAGGTGTGGAAAAACTCCTCCTGGGAGCGCTCTTTGCCGGCAAAAAACTGGATATCGTCGATCAGCAGCGCATCGACCGAGCGGTAGAAGCGTTTGAAATTGTTAATGGTGTTGTGCTGCAGGGCCTTGACCATTTCCGCGACAAACCGCTCGGAATGCAGATAAATCACGTTGGCTTTTGGCTTCTGCTGGACGATCATGTTGCCGACCGCGTGCATCAGGTGGGTCTTGCCCAGGCCGACGCCGCCGTAAATCAGTAGCGGGTTATAGGCTTTGCCCGGATTCTCCCCGACCTGAAAGGAGGCGGCCTTGCCCAACTGGTTGGATTTGCCCTCCACGAAATTGTCGAAGGTAAAGTTGGGATTCAGGCTGGTGTTGCGCGAGCTGACCGGCTGGGCGGTCACCGTGGCACTGCGCGCCGGGGTCGGCGGGTTGCTGGCGGCCGGCGTCGGATCGTCCGTCGCCAGCGCCATGTCAGGCGGCGCCTGGGTGCCGACTTCGGTGACGATGGGCACGGATAAACCGGCCAGATCGCAGGCGATCGCCGCAATTTGCGTCATAAAGTTGTTTTCTACCCGCTCTTTGACGAAGGCGTTGGGCGCCAGCAGACGCAGGGTATGGGAATCGTATTCGGCGTGCAGCGGCCGTATCCAGGTATTGAATTGCTGTGGTGTCAGCTCCCCCTGTAAGCGATGCAGACACTGATCCCATAGCGAGTCGGACACGGTTCCCCCTGAAACAGATGGTGAGGTTGGAATAATTATGATCCCCGGCCAAGGGGCACCAAGTCTATACCCTTCATCGAAAGTTATCCACAGAGCCGCGGGCCCTTTTTTCATGCGGGATTTTGGTCTCGAACAGTTGACAGATGGCGGCCGGCGCAGTATTGTTGCCGACCTTTTTCAGGGCAAATCGGCCGGCCAAAATGGCCGATAAAATCGTTCGATAAACAATGGTTTAGGTCATGAAACGTACTTTCCAGCCCAGCAATCTGAAACGCAAACGGACGCACGGTTTCCGCGCCCGCATGAAAACCCGCGGTGGTCGCAAGATCCTCAACGCCCGTCGCGCCAAAGGCCGCCATCGTCTGGCAGTCTGATCCGGAGTCGGTGGATGACTACCGGGCGCTTTGCTCGGCATCAGCGGCTGCTGACCTCCTCCGACTTCCGGTACGTTTTCGCCTACCCCCGGCGCTTTAATCATCCCTCTCTGACGATGCTGGTCAGATCCAATCATCAATCATTTGCCCGTCTCGGTCTGGCGATTCCCAAGCGTCATATCAAACGCGCGGTGGATCGTAATCGTATCAAACGTCAGATCCGTGAATCTTTTCGCGCCTGGCAGACGAAACTGGTAGGATGGGATATTGTCATGATGGCGCGTAGTGGCGCGGATCGGTTAAGTAACCGGGAGTTGCACGACGTGCTGGAATTACATTGGCAAAAGCTGGCAACGCTATGCGCAGACTCCTGATTCTGTTAATCAGTGGCTATCGCTATCTGATCAGCCCCCTGCTGGGCCAGCATTGCCGTTTTTATCCCAGCTGTTCCGAATATGCCCAGACCGCCGTGAGCCGGTTCGGTGCTTTGCGGGGTGGCTGGATGGCCGTCAAACGCATCAGTTGTTGTCATCCCTGGCATGAGGGGGGCATCGACCCGGTACCAGAGAAAGAGAAGAAGAAGTAAATGGAACAACAACGCCCCCTCTTGTTTATTGCCCTGGCCATCGTCCTCTTCCTGCTATGGGACGCCTGGCAACG
Source organism: Thiohalophilus sp. (assembly GCF_034522235.1). Classification (NCBI taxonomy): domain Bacteria; kingdom Pseudomonadati; phylum Pseudomonadota; class Gammaproteobacteria; order Thiohalomonadales; family Thiohalophilaceae; genus Thiohalophilus; species Thiohalophilus sp. The sequence continues at coordinate 222,946 of NZ_JAXHLN010000003.1, forward strand.
GGACTTCGGTCCGCAACCTGAACCCCGGACGACCCAACAAACCGATCAGGCCGGTGACAGCCGGGCCGATCGCGCCGACGTGCCGATGGGCGCCGATGAGAGCGAAACCCCTGCCCAAAGCGACAGCCGCTCGGCCGATGTGCCGTCGGGCGGCGGTGAGGGGCGTCGCCTGCTGGAAAGCGGATCGCGCATCGAGGTGGTGACCGATGTCTTTCGTGCAGAAATCGACACGGTCGGCGGGGATCTGCGGCGGGTCGAGCTGCTCGAATACCCGGTTACCAGTGACAGGCCGGATGAACCGGTGGTGCTGATGAACGACAGTCTGCCGAACCTGTTTGTCAGCCAGTCCGGGTTTACCGCCAAGCGCCAGCGCGAAGGCGATGACAGTCTGATCGAAGCGCCGAACCATTACAGCCGCTATCAGGCCAAGGCCGATCGCTATCGGCTGCGCGAGGGCCAGGATCAACTGAGCGTGGATCTGGTCTGGGAAAGTCCCGAAGGCGTGGAATTTATCAAGACCTACACGTTCACCCGCGGCGATTATCTCGTGCAAGTGGACCATACCGTTAATAACCAGACCGATCAACTGTGGCGGGGCAATCTCTATACCCAGTTACAGCGCACCCAGATCTCGCAAATCGACACCCCCCGGTTCGTCTACACCTACATGGGCGGGGTGATCTACTCGCCGGAAGAAAAATACGAGAAGATCGACTTTTCCGACATGCAGGACCAGGATCTGGAACGCACTATCACCGGCGGCTGGGCGGCCATGATCCAGCACTATTTCCTCGGTGCCTGGATTCCGCCGGCGGAGGAAGCACAGACCTTCTATAGCCGGCATATCAAGAACAACACCCGTTATGTGCTGGGGATGAAGTCGGCCAATGAATTGCGCGTGGCCGGCGGGGAACAGCAGACTCTGAGCAACCGGTTGTTCGTCGGGCCCAAGCTGCAGGATCGGCTTGAAGAAGTCGCGCCGGGATTGGAGTTGACGGTCGATTACGGCCTGCTGCATTTCATTTCCAAACCGCTGTTCTGGATCCTCGATTTCATCCATGACTTTGTCGGCAACTGGGGCTGGGCGATCGTGTTGCTGACGATCTTGATCAAACTGGTGTTCTACAAACTCTCCGAAGCCAGCTACAAATCGATGGCCAACATGCGCCGGGTCCAGCCACGCATGAAGCAGCTCAAGGAGCGTCACGCCGGCGATCGCCAGAAGATGAACCAGGCGTTGATGGAGCTGTACAAGAAAGAGAAGATTAATCCGCTGGGCGGCTGTCTGCCGATCCTGGTGCAGATTCCGGTGTTCATCGCGCTGTACTGGGTGTTGCTGGAAAGTGTCGAGATGCGCCAGGCGCCCTGGATCCTCTGGGTGCAGAACATGTCCGCGCCGGATCCCTATTTTATTCTGCCATTGCTGATGGGCATCACCATGTTCATCCAGCAGAAACTCAATCCGGCGCCGATGGATCCCATTCAGGCCAAGATCATGATGGCCTTGCCCTTTGTCTTTACCATCTTCTTTGCCTTCTTCCCGGCCGGGCTGGTGCTGTACTGGGTGGTCAACAACACCCTGTCGATTGCCCAGCAGTACTACATTACCCGTTATGTGGTGAAGGCGTGAGGTGGCGAGGGCGTGAGTTCGCGAGATCGCGCTAATTCCGGTTCAACTGACGGTTTAACGAGTTCACGCGCTTACGCCCCCGACACCGTCGCGGCCCTGGCCACCCCGCCGGGGCGCGGCGGGGTCGGGATTATTCGGGTTTCGGGTCCGGCCTGTGCGGCGATTGCTGACGCGATGCTGGATCATCTGCCCCGACCGCGCCAGGCCGAATACCTCCCTTTTTATGATAGCGCGCACCAGGCCATCGATACCGGCCTGGCGCTCTGGTTTCCCCGCCCCCATTCGTTTACCGGCGAGGATGTGCTGGAGTTGCAGGGCCACGGCGGCCCGGTGGTCATGGACATGCTGCTGGCCCGGGTGGTCGAGCTGGGGGCGCGGCTGGCCCGGCCCGGAGAGTTTTCCGAGCGGGCGTTTCTCAATGACAAACTGGATCTCGCGCAGGCGGAAGCGGTGGCGGATCTGATCGAGGCCGGTTCCGAGCAGGCGGCGCGCTCGGCGCAGCGCTCCCTGCAGGGGGTTTTCTCTGAGTGGATTCATAGCGTGGTCGAGCAGCTGACCCAGTTGCGCATCTATGTGGAAGCGGCCATTGATTTTCCCGAGGAAGAGATCGACTTTCTTTCGGATAAACGGGTCACCGAGCAGCTCGACTGGTTACAGCGCGAGCTGGCCGAGGTGATCAAACAGGCCCATCAGGGGCAGCTGTTGCGTGAAGGGATGCGCATTGTGCTGGCCGGTCGCCCCAATACCGGCAAATCGAGTCTGCTCAATGCCCTGGCCGGGCGCGAGTCGGCCATCGTCACCCATATTGCCGGGACCACCCGCGATGTGCTGCGCGAGGAGATCAGCATCGACGGTCTGCCGCTGCACATTATCGATACCGCCGGCCTGCGCGAGGGTGGTGATGAGGTAGAGCGACTGGGGATGGAACGCACCTGGCAGGCGATCGAACAGGCCGATCGGGTTTTGCTGCTCATCGACGACCGCCAGGGATTTGGGGAACCCGAGCAACAGATCCTGCAACAACTGCCGGCGCACTTGCCGGTCACCCGGGTTCATAACAAGATCGATCTCACCGGGCAGACGGCCCGGTTGTATGAAGATGAACAAAGTGTTTGGCTCTACCTGTCGGCAACCCGGCAGACCGGTATCGATCTGTTGCGCGATCATCTCAAGACTTGCGTGGGCTATACTCCGCAGGGTGAAGGCATGTTCATGGCGCGACGGCGGCATGTTGACGCTCTGCAACGGGCCTATGAGTTGATCGCCAATGGCGCGGCCCAGTTAAGCGAACATGGAGCCGGCGAGCTGCTGGCCGAAGATCTGCGTCAGGCGCAACAGGTGCTGGGCGAGATCACCGGCGAAGTCAGCAGCGACGATCTGCTCGGGAAAATTTTTTCCAGTTTCTGTATCGGTAAATAGGGCACTGCCAGGGAGCACGTCTGATGGAAAGATCTCACTATTGGTTGGCGGTGTTGATCATCGCCCTTGTTAGCGGTTGTGCCACCAGTCCCACCGGCCGCTCGCAACTGATGTTGATCTCGCCCGAAACCGCGATCAGCGAGTCGGAAAAAGCGTATATCCACACGGTCAGCACGCTGGGCCAGGAAAACAAGCTGGTCAGCGATCCGGCTATCAATCAACGGGTGCAGGTCATCACCGGTCGGCTGGTCAATGTGGCGATACAGCGTTATCCCCGCACCCGGAACTGGAAGTGGAGTGTTGCGGTCATCGACGATGCCGAAACGGTCAACGCCTGGGCAATGGCGGGCGGGCGCATGGCGGTCTATACCGGGCTGCTCGAGCAGTTAAAATTGACCGATGCCGAGCTGGCCCAGATCATGGGCCACGAGATCGCCCATGCGCTGGCCAACCATACCGCCGAGCAGATGTCGGTGGCTTTGGCGACGCAGCTGGGGGTTACCGCGGTCGGGATCGCCACAGAGGCATCCGACAAAACCTTGACCGTCGGCGCCATTGCCGCGCAACTGGCCGTGCAATTACCCAACAGTCGTACTGCCGAGGCCGAAGCCGATCGTATCGGTATCGAACTGGCGGCGCGGGCCGGCTACGATCCCCAGGCCGCGGTGACGCTCTGGCAGAAGATGGCGAAAGCCGGCGGCGATGGTCCGCCGCAGTTTCTCAGCACCCACCCCGCGCCGGGCAATCGCCAGGCGACGCTCGCTGCCCTGGTGCCGAAAATGCGTCAACTCCGGCCCGCGACGCTCGGCCCCGTGGCCCCGGTGACCCTGGCGCGCTAGATACCTGACGATCGCCTCTCTTTGAGCTGTTCGACATGGGCAACCAGCCCATCCACGGTCTCTTTTAACAGATCGAGCTCATCGCTGATAAAGCGCTTGAGTCGGGTGCGGGGCGAATGTCGGCGCATGATCATTCCAGACAGTGGTTGACAACAGCAGGCCATGGGGTTTTGTCACGCCGGCCATAAGTGCCAGTCAGGGTGAAAATCGGCGCACGGACTGACGGAGGGTTTTTAACTGTTGCCGGTATGCATCGCGGCTCAGTGGTGCATAGCGTAACAGCAGGTAGTAGCGGGTAATGCGACCGAGGGGGCCGGCCAGGGTCGGTTGTCGGCGACTGAGGCGCAGGCAAAACCGCGTTGGTGTTTCGCCGGGTGCTTTATGCCAGCCGCGGCGCGCCAGTTTGCGCAACAGGCGTCGGTAGAGGCGTGTTGCGCGATCGTCTGATTCGGGTGTTGGTCTGAACAACAGAGCGGCAATGATCAGCAGGGCCACAACCAGGGCGATAAACAGCAGCGCGATCAGGCTGTGCCAGCTGATATTGTCGAGCCCCAGTGCTTTGAGCAGGGCATTTTGACGCGAGGAGTTATAACCGATCACCCACTGTTGCCAGCGGTTGTTGAGGGCGTCCCAGACAAAGCCGGCCTGACGCATCGATTGCTGTAGCCAGGGCCGCTCGGCGTCGAGCTGGCTGCGCACTTCGGGCTGGCGCCGGGCCAGATCGGCGCTCAGCTCCACCCGCGACGCGGGAATGACGCCGGTGGGATCGATTCGCACCCAGCCGCGACCCTCGAGCCAGACCTCGCTCCAGGCATGGGCGTCGGATTGGCGCACGATCATGTAATCGGCCAACGGGTTCATTTCGCCGCCGTAGTAACCGGTCACCACTCGTGCGGGGATATCCGCCTGGCGCATCATCACGGTAAAGGCGGAAGCGTAATGTTCGCAATAGCCGCGCCGGGTTTCGAAGACAAACTCGTCCACCGGATCATCGAACAGCAGCGGCGGCTCGCGGGTGTAATAAAAAGGTTGTTGGGCAAAATAGTCCAGCACCGCCTTAACCAGAGCGCCCGGCGAGTCAGCGTCCGCTTTCAGTTTTGCCACCAGTTCACGGGTGCGTGGTGAGGTTGTTGCCGGTAACGCCACATAACGCGATCGTTCCGGCAGAACCGTGGCATCCAGTTGATAATCGAGGTGGGAGCGCATGGTGTAACGATAGACCTCGTTAACAGGTCGACGCGCGAGCAGCTGGTATTCGCTATTGAACTGCGCCTTATCCGGCGGTGTTGCGGGCATGTCCAGTGCGAACAGCCATTGGCGATTATGGGGCTCGAGGGTCACCTGATAGTCCACGGTCTGACCCAGGGGATCCAGATCGAACTGTTGGGGCAGGCGGATCTGATGCGGCCGGGTTTGCCATTTGCGGCCGTTGTATTGCCAGAGTATCGGACCGCGCCAGTAGCGCTGCTCCGCTGCTGGTACCGTGCTGTCAAACTGAACACGAAATGCGACCGCATTCGAATCGGCCAGTCGGCTGATGCGCCCCGGCTCCATTTCATCGCTCAGGCCGGTTTGTGCGCTGGCGGTATCTTCCGGGAGTGCCCACAGGGGGCCGGGAATGCGCGGAAACAGCACAAACAGGATCAGCGCTACAGGTAGTGCCTGGATCAGCAGCCGCAAGGCGAGTCGCAAGTCGCGTAACAAGGGTTGGCGTTGAAAAGCCCGCCCCGGATGTTGAAAGCTGATCAGGCTGGCGATCAGCAAAGTCACGACCACCAGGATATAGGCGCCCATGAGCAGTGACTGACTGAACAAAAAGGCGGTGACCATGACAAAGAAAGCAAGAAAGATCACGACCGTGACATCCCGCCAGCTGCGCATCTCGAACAGCTTGAGTGCCAGCATCAGCAGTAACAGGGCGCTGCCGGCCTCGCGCCCGACCAAGGTTCGATAGGTGGCCAACAGGGCAAGAATCGCCAGCACCACCAGCGCGGTGCGCACGAAGCGGTTGGGCAGTGGCACCCACCCGGCGTCGTGTAGCAGCCGCCAGCCGATCGCCAGCAGCGTGGCCAGGGCGAGCCACAGCGGCAGGTGCGACAGATGCGGCAGGATCACCAGCAAGATGCTGAAAAGTAACAGGCCATTGGCCAGAGGCGGGCGAGGCAGGCGCACAGAGCGGAACATGCGATCAGCCGAACAGCGCCAGTGCCTCAAGGCACTGTTGCCGGTGTTGCGGGCCGCGGCCCGGTTCCAGGAGCCGATCCGGGAGCCACAGACCGTACTCCAGATCCTGCCGCTCGGCTTCCAGGACCCAGCGGCACAATTGGCTCAGCCGCACCTCCACCGCCAGTCCCTCCAGCGTGCGCCAGTCCAGCCACAGCCGCTCGCTGCGATCACCGCCGAACTGTTTGGTCAGCAGGCCCTGTTCCCGTGCCAGCGCTTTCCAGTGAATGTGTTTAAGCGAATCGCCGCTGCGATAGCCGCGCAGTCCGGCAAAGTCGTCACTGCCCAGACCCTGATCGCCCAGCAGGCTGGCCATGTAGCGAGAGGCTTGTGGCAGACGTTCCTCGGCCGCCGGTGCCGGATAGACCAGATACTGCGCGTCGGGTACGACATGACTCCAGGCCCGGAACAACCCGAGGGGAAAGGTGGAGGCCAGGATAAAGCGGCCGACGGGCTGCCAGCCGCGGGCGCCGGCCGGTTTGTGCAGGGTAACGGTGGTGTGGCGCCCGGGCGGCACATCGAACACCATGAACGGCTGATCGGCAAAAGCGAGGCGGTAGCGGGTGGCCGGACCGGGATTGGCCAGGATCACCGGGACGCTGACCTCGCCACCGGCAAAAACCGGGGGAATCGTTGCCACACGGAGCTGCAGTTGCAGCAGATTGCGATAGGTATGGAGGATGGCGACCAGTGCAATGCTGCCCAGCAGGAAAGTGAGAAAATAGCCGAGGCTGTTGTTGTAATTGATGGCCCCGATCAGAATCACCGCCAGGGTGACGGCAAAAAAAACCCCCTGCCGGGTCGGCAGAATATAGACATTGCGCCGGTTGAGCGTCCAGGGCGCGGGACTGGGGGCATCGCCCTGGAGAAAACGGGACAGATTAAAGCGCTGGATCAGCGAAGCGGCGCGCATCGCCGGCTCAGGGGATCGGCACGTCCAGCAGCTGTTGCACCAGCCGCTCGAGTGCGTGGCCGCTTTCGCCCGTCGCCGGGCGCAGTCGGTGGGTGACGACACCGGGCAACACCGCCTGCAGATCATCGGGCAGGACATGATCCCGATCGGCCAGCAACGCCCAGGCGCGGGCTGCGCGCAATAACGCCAGCCCGGCGCGCGGCGACAGACCGGTGACGATCTCCGGGTGTTCGCGACTCAGCGCGACAATCGCCTGCAGGTAATCGAGCAAGCCGTCACTGACATAAATTCGACTGACCGCCTGCTGATAGATCAGCAGATCCTCGGGGTCGAGGACGGGCCCCAGATGCTCCAGCAATTCGCGGCGATCGACGCCACTTAACAACGCACGTTCGGCACCGATATCCGGGTAGCCCAGCTCCAGGCGAATCAGGAAGCGATCCAGTTGCGATTCCGGCAGGGCGAAGGTACCAATCTGATAGGTCGGGTTCTGCGTCGCGATCACGAAAAAAGGCTCGGGTAGATCGCGGGTCTGTCCCTCCATGGTGACCTGACGCTCCTCCATCGCTTCGAGCAAGGCGCTCTGGGTCTTGGGGGTGGCCCGGTTGACTTCGTCGGCCAGAACCAGCTGGGCAAAGATGGGCCCCGGGTGAAACTTGAACTGCCCCGTGGCCTGCTCATAGACCGATACCCCGAGAATGTCGGCGGGCAGCAGATCGCTGGTAAACTGGATACGCTGATACTGGAGTCCCATAACCGCGGCGATAGCATGGGCCAGGGTGGTTTTACCCACCCCCGGCTGATCCTCGATCAGCAGATGGCCGCGGGCCAGCAGGCAGGTGACGGCCAGATGAATCGACTCTTGTTTGCCGACGATGATCTCGCCAAGACGGGCGATGGCCTGATGCAGGGGGCGGGTATCGGGTTTGACCGGACTGTCCATAATCACTCGCACAAAAGGTGTAGAAAATCTGACACACTATTATATAGTAGATTCATTCCTGTATCGGCGTCGCCCGCCGACAATTTACCGAAAAGGCGATTCTGTGCGTACCCTCCTGCTGTTGTTTGTGATCGTCATCACCCTGCCGGGTTGCAGCACCCTCACCTATTATCTCGATGCGGTCAACGGCCATGCCGGGATTCTCAACCAGCAACGGCCGGTCAGTGAGGTCATCAAGGATCCCGGTACCCGCGATGCCGTGCGTCAGGCGCTGATTCAGCTTCAACAGGCACGCCGTTTTGCCGTTGATGTTCTGCTGCTGCCGGATAATGACAGTTACCGTTATTACGCCGACATTGGCCGTGAGTATGCGGTATGGAATGTGATCGCCACGCCCGAGCTGTCGGTGAAACCCCGGCAATGGTGTTTCCTGTTTGCCGGGTGTCTTAATTATCGCGGCTATTTTGCCGAATACAAAGCACAGGCGTATGCGCAACAACTGCAGCAGCAAGGTGACGATACCCATGTCGCCGGCGCGCGCGCCTATTCCACATTGGGCTGGTTTGATGATCCGCTGCTCAATACCATGCTGTTAAAGAATGAAGCCAGCCGCCTCGGCGTGCTTTTTCATGAGCTGGCGCATCAGAAAATCTATATCGAGGATGACCCGGCGTTTAACGAAGGCTTTGCCGTGTTTGTTCAACAGGAGGGCGTCAGACGCAGGTTTGAAGCGCAGGGCCGGCACGAAGAGGTCGATCGATACCGGCAAACAGTGGCGCGTCGCGCCCGGTTCCATGGGCTGTTACTTGAAACCCGGGAAAAGCTGGCCCGGCTGTATGCCAGCCAGCAACCGGCTGCGGTCAAGCGTGAGCAAAAGCAACAACACTTTGCCGATCTCAAGCAGGCCTATCGACAGCTAAAACAGCAGTGGAACGGCTATGACGGTTATGATGAATGGATGCAACAACCGTTAAACAACGCTCATTTGGCACTGATCGCGACTTACCGCGAGCAGGTTGATCGGTTTGAAAAGTTGCTCGATCATTATAACGGCGATCTGACGGCGTTCTATGCGGAGGTAGAGCGGCTTGCGAAACTTTCCCCCGAGCAGCGAAAAACCGCATTGATAAACAACGTTGACGAATGAAAAATCAGCTTACCCTCAATACTAAGTACTAAGTACTAAGTACTAAGTACTCAGAACTTTTAAGCATTCAAAATTGCTTTTGTAAATAAAACGGGGCGGTAGAACCGCCCCAACTGCTTACTGCTTTATGGTTGTTTTTGTTAACCGGTCATACGGTGAAGTTTTTCAGTTTCTTCGTAACAGCCACGTTCTTCAGCCGGACATACCTGGGCAGGCCGTCCTTGTAGGGCGGATAGTCCTCGCCCTTGATCAACGGCAGCATGTAGTCACGGCATTTTTTGGTGATACCAAAGCCATCCCTGGTGATGAAGTTATCCGGCATCATCTTCTCGACATTGGCAACCTTGGACAGCGGCGCCATGCCGACTTTCCATTTAAACGGCTTGTTAGAGATGCGATCCACCGTGGGCATTACCGCATTGTGTCCCTTGATGGCGAGTTGTACAGCCGCCTTGCCCATGGCATAGGCCATGTCCACATCGGTCTTGGAGGCGATATGGCGCGCGGAGCGTTGCAGGTAATCGGCAACGGCCCAGTGGTTCTTGTAACCCAGTTCACTGCCCACCATCTCGGCGATCACTGTGGCGGCACCACCCAACTGGGCGTGGCCGAAGGCGTCCTTGCGATCGGATTCGGCCAGAAAACGACCGTCGGGCCAGTGTACTCCTTCGGAAACCACGACCGAGCAATAACCGTGTTTCTTGACCATTTGATCGACCCTGGCCAGGAATTTCTTCTGATCGAACTTCACTTCCGGGAACAGGATCACGATCGGGATCTCGGTGTCTTCACTGGAGGCCAGGCCACCGGCGGCGGCAATCCAGCCGGCATGGCGACCCATGACTTCGATGACGAAGACCTTGGTTGAGGTCTTGGCCATGGACTGTACGTCGAAGCTTGCCTCGCGGGTGGAGACGGCAATGTATTTGGCCACAGAGCCGAAGCCGGGACAGTTGTCGGTAATGGGCAGATCGTTATCCACGGTCTTGGGTACATGAATCGCCTGCACCGGATAGCCCATCTTCTCTGACAGCATGGAGACCTTGTGGCAGGTGTCGGCCGAGTCGCCGCCACCGTTATAGAAGAAGTAACCGATGTTGTGCGCTTCGAACACCTCGATGAGCCGTTCGTACTCGCGGCGGTTGTCTTCCAGGCTCTTTAATTTATAACGGCAGGAGCCGAAGGCGCCAGCGGGCGTATGGCGCAGCGCCTTGATCGCGGAGGCGGACTCCTTGCTGGTATCGATCAGATCCTCGGTCAGCGCGCCGATAATGCCGTTGCGGCCGGCATAGACCTTGCCTATCTTGTTCTTGTTGTTGCGCGCGGTTTCAATCACGCCGGCCGCACTGGCGTTGATCACGGCGGTCACCCCGCCGGACTGGGCGTAAAAGGCGTTTTTGGGCGCCTCTTTTTTTACGCGACGGGTACTGGTTTTTTTCTTTGCAACTTTCTTTTTGGCCTTTTTCTTGGCAGCCATAGCGGGTTCCCCTTTTTAACTGGATACGCTGGTATCGATTTATGGAACAACAATGCCCGCACGCGGCAGGCATTATGAAAATTACTGGCTGAGCTCCGTGATCGTGTTGCTCCGCAATTCATGGCCGGCCTGCACAAAAAGGCAGCCGCCTTTTCCCCGGTACACGGCCGGTTCCCGATCGGTCGGGTAACGCCGCGAACGAATATCGGCGCGATGCAGTTCGAGCGGAGGGTGATAACGCTCTTCCAGGGCCGTCTCGAGGGTCCTGATTGTCGCACCGGCGAAGACCGGGATTTGGCTCATGGTTTCTGTTCCTTCGAGCAGATTCAAAGGCAAAGCATACCGCAATACCTTCAAAATTGCATGGCGCCCTATTCTGGGAGACTGAGAGACGGGTGCAAATGAACTTTTATATAGCCGGCAAAGCGGGGTTTATGATCTTTGTTCGCTATGCTGCAGGCGTTGCTGCAGCAGGACGATACGCGCCTGCAGCCGCTCGCTGTCGTCGCGTAATCGGTCTACCTCCTGAACGAACCCGGTTAACGCCTCGTGCGTGGCCAACTGTCGGCTCTCCTGTTGCAGGTATTCGGCCAGGTTGCGGCCCAGAACCTGCCGTGCCTGTTGGCCCCACTGCTGCAGGCCGCGGAACAGATCCCCGATGTGGTGCGCCACCACGTCACCACTGAGGCGGCTGAGATGTTCTTCCCAATCGATATCGAGATTATCCAGCAGCCGCTTGAAGGCCTGGCCGGTCTCAATGTCCCCACGGATGCTCACCTCGCCGGCGAACAGCACGCGCCGGGCATCACCGAGGCTCAGTTCGGCCAGGGCCAGCGGTGTGCCGCTGATGACCGTATCCGCCTCCCCGGCCGAAGCACTCAGTACCTGGATGCCGTCACGCCCCGGCAGGAGCGTCAAGGTGAGTCCGGTGCCACGCAGCTCGAGAGCGATGGTTTTACCTTCGAATTGTTCCAGCCGGGCGAACGCCACCGGATCCAGGCGCAGGGCCCGGTTGAGCGCGGTCTCCACAGCCGCCTCGATAAAGGTCAGCCCTTCGCCCGACAGGCTCATATGCTTGATCGCTCCAGCCACTGTTGCACAGTGATATCGCTGTCATCGTCGATCACCTGAATAACAACACTGCCGGCCAGTTTGTCATGCAGCGCCTGTTTGCGTTTGTCGAAGGCGGCCCAGATAAACCCGAGATACAACGGCAGGGCGGAGAGGATATAAGCCAGGGCACGGATGATCGCCTGGCGCAGGCTCAGCGGTTGCAACGTGCGGGCGTCCACCACCCGGCAGTCGAGGAGCAACTTGCCGGGCGTCGCCCGCCAGGTGCGCCAGAATACGACCACCGCGACAAACGGCAACACATAGGTCAAAAGCAAATCAAGAAAACCGTAACTGACCAGGTCGCTACTGTCACCCAACCACCAGCGGAGATAGCCGGGTCCGTAGATCGTCACCAGCAGGGGCAGAATCAGCGCGGTGTACAGGACGCCGTCGAGTAACAGCGCCAGAAGACGGCGCCAGAACCCGGCATATTGCGCTCTGGCCGCCGTGGCACTCATAACTTGTAGCCGCGATGCAGGGCGACGATTCCGCCACTCAGGTTGTAATAGGCGCACTGCTCGAAGCCGGCCTCCTGCATCATCGCCTTGAGTGTCTCCTGATCCGGGTGCTTGCGAATTGACTCGGCCAGATAGCGGTAACTGTCCGGATCGTCGGCGAACAGTTTGCCGAGCATCGGCAGGACCTTGAAGGAATACGCGTCATAGATCGGGTTGAGTGGTTTGATCACCGGCCGGGAGAACTCCAGTACCAGCAACGGTTTGCCCGGCTTCAGGACCCGCAACATGGAGCGCAGCGCGGCCTCCTTGTCGGTGACGTTGCGCAGGCCGAAAGCGATGGTAATCGCATCGAAATGGTTATCGGGAAACGGCAGGCATTCGGCATTGGCCTGCACATACTCGACATTGCCGACGATCCCGTCATTGACCAGCCGCTCGCGGCCCATTTTCAGCATGGAGTCATTGATGTCGGCCAGGGTCACCGAACCCTGCGGCCCCACCATGCGGGAAAACTTCCGGGCCAGATCGCCGGTCCCGCCGGCCAGATCCAGCACATGGTCCCCGCGCCGCACCCCGCTCATATCCAGCGTATACCGCTTCCACAGCCGATGGACCCCCATCGACATCAGGTCGTTCATCAGATCGTACTTGCCCGCGACCGAATGAAACACCCCGGCGACCTTGCGCACCTTCTCCTCGTACGGGACTTCCTCATAACCGAAATAAGTGGTCTTTTTCATAGTAGCGGGTTCACATCATCATGGGCTGATATAAATTCTATCCTATTCACCGCAAATTGCGACCTGGTGCCAACCGGGAGGACATACAAACTTCGCAAAGCGTCGCCATATCGAGAGGTAGATTTTTCACCACGAAGTCACGAAGACTCGAAGCGTCATATTTTCTTCGTGTCTTCGAGCCTTCGTGGTTAAGCCTTTCCTCGTCCCTCGTAACTCGTCCCTAGGCCCTGTTTTGAAGGTGTTCCGGTTCGGGCCGTTCCTTGCCCGCTTCCTTGAGCCGATCCAGGTATTTCTGCCACAGCTCGTCGTAGTTCTTGCCCAGGTTGTAGAGGGTGTCCCAGGAATAGATACCGGTGTCGTGATTGTCGTCGAAGTAAAGCTGGATGGCGTAGTGGCCGACCTGTTCGATGCGTTCGATGTTCACGTCCTGCTTGCCGATCTGCAGCTTATCCTGTCCCGGCCCGTGGCCCTGCACTTCGGCGGAGGGGGAATAGACCCGCAGGTATTCGGTGGGCAGTTCGAAGCGGCTGCCGTCGTCGAAGGCGATCTCCAGTATATGGGACGCCTGGTGCAAATTGATTTCGGTCGGTTTGACATTGCTCATGCTTGATAACCTCTATAGTACGGTGAGTCTGTCCGGCGCGGTGGCTTACAGAATATAACGACTCAGATCTTCATCTTGCGCCAGGTCGGCAAGATTTTCATCCACATAGTCGGCGCTGATTCTGACCTGCTCGCCGCCCCGATCCGAGGCCTCGAAAGAGATCTGCTCCAGCAGGCGTTCCAGCATGGTATGCAACCGCCGCGCACCGATATTTTCGGTACGCTCGTTCACCTGCCAGGCGATTTCCGCCAGCCGGTGAATGCCTTCATCGGTAAATTCCAGTGTCACATCCTCGGTATACAGCAGGGCGCGATACTGTTCGGTCAGCGAGGCATCGGGCTCGGTGAGGATGCGCACGAAGTCCTCGGTGCTCAACGGTTCCAGCTCCACCCGGATCGGGAAGCGGCCCTGTAGTTCGGGGATCATGTCCGAGGGTTTGGACAGATGGAACGCGCCGGAGGCGATAAACAGGATATGGTCGGTGCGCACCATGCCGTACTTGGTGCTGACGGTGGAGCCTTCCACCAGCGGCAACAGATCCCGCTGCACCCCTTCGCGGGAGACATCGGTGCCGGAGGTCTCGCTGCGCTTGGCAATCTTGTCCATCTCGTCGAGAAACACGATGCCGTGCTGTTCGACATTGTCCACCGCCCTGACCTTGATCTCCTCCTCGTTGACCAGCCTGGCGGCTTCCTCGTCGGTCAGCGCCTTGAGTGCCTGATGGATCGGCATCTTGCGGGTCTTGGTGCGCTGGCCGGACATGTTCTGGAACATGCCCTGTAACTGGCTGGTCATCTCTTCCATGCCGGGCGGGGCCATGATCTCCACCCCCATGGACGGCGCGCTGACCTCGATCTCGATCTCCTTGTCGTCCAGCTCGCCCTCGCGCAGCTTTTTGCGGAATTTCTGCCGGGTGGCGTTTTCCTGATCGTTGTCCCGCGCCGGCGCCTCGTTATCAAAGCCGAACCCGTCGCTGCGCGGCGGGGGCAGCAAAATATCCAGGACCCGCTCCTCGGCGGCATCGACGGCCCGGTGACGGACCTTGTCCATCTCCTGTTCGCGGGTGATCTTGATGGATATCTCCACCAGATCGCGGATGATCGACTCCACATCGCGGCCGACATAGCCGACTTCGGTAAACTTGGTGGCCTCGATCTTGATAAACGGGGCATTGGCCAGGCGCGCGAGGCGGCGGGCGATCTCGGTCTTGCCGACCCCGGTGGGGCCGATCATCAGAATATTCTTGGGCGTGATCTCGTTGCGCAGCTCGGGATCGACGCAACTGCGCCGCCAGCGGTTACGCAGGGCGATGGCCACCGCGCGCTTGGCGGCGGACTGGCCGATAATATGTTTGTCCAGTTCCTGGACAATTTCGCGGGGTGTCATCTGGGACATGCGGGGGCCTTGATTAAAGTCGGGTTCAGGTGTCGAGTTCTTCGATGACCAGGTTATGGTTGGTATAGATGCAGGTGTCGGCGGCGATATTCAAGGCCTTCTCGGTAATCGCACGCGCATCGAGCTCGGTATTTTCCAGCAGGGCGCGGGCCGCCGCCTGGGCGTAAGGGCCGCCGGAGCCGATCGCTACCAGTGAATGTTCCGGCTCGATCACATCGCCGTTGCCGGAGATGATCAGCATGGCGTCCTTGTTGGCCACGGTCAGCAGGGCCTCGAGTCGGCGCAGGGCGCGGTCGGTACGCCAGTCCTTGGCCATCTCCACAGCCGCGCGCACCAGGTTGCCGGAATGCTTCTCCAGCTTGCCCTCGAAGTATTCAAACAGGGTAAACGCGTCGGCGGTCCCGCCGGCAAATCCGGCCAGCACCTTGTTATGGTAGAGCCGGCGCACCTTGCTGGCATTGCCCTTCATGACCGTATCGCCAAAGCTGACCTGACCGTCGGCGCCCAGCACCACCTTGTTGTCGCGCCGCACGCAGAGCACTGTTGTACCGTCGAACTGTTTCACCGCCTGCTCCTGTCGCTGTCACGGGGGCGGGCATTGTACACCAGCGCGGCGGACAAAAAACCCTGCCCCTCAGACGGAGGGATTCGCCACCAGGCTGTGATGGCAGCCAGCAAAGTCAGCGGGGCCAGGGCGTTGGCGATGAAACGAATTCTTGGATATTCAGCTGTTGGCGCCCGGCGGGTGCTTGACCAGGTCGCTGTCCTCGTCGGCCAGACGGGCGATGAGTTTATCCAGCCCGTTGCGGCGGATCTCGTCATTGAAGCTGTTGCGATAGGTGGTGATCATGCTGACCCCTTCGACGGAGATGTCATAGACTTGCCAGCCCTTGCGGGTCAGGTGCATATGATAATTGACCGGGATGGGCTGGCCATTGGGCGGGTGGACATGCGAACGCACAGTCACATCGTCGCTGCCGGCCTCGGCGCGTACCGGCTGGAAGCGAATAAGATCTTCGTCCACCGTATTTTCACTCAGGTAGTCGGCCAGGGCGGTGGAATAAAAACGTAGCAGCATGCCGCGGAAGTGGCGCATGAAGTTGAGCTTCTGTTCCTTGCTGGCGGTGCGCCAGTGCCTGCCCAGCACCCAGCGCGAGGCGGTGAGCAGGTCGATATGCGGCAGCAGCAGCTCCTCGACCAGCTGCTCGACAACCCTGGGATCCTCTTTGATATCGTCGCGGCGCGCGTTGGTAGTCTGGATCATCTTTTGGGCGACCTTTTCCAGTACCTGCCGGGCCTCATCGGGATCGTTATCGGCTGCGGTTGCGCTCTGGGTCGGCAGCGACAGGAACAGGGCCAGTAGCAGCGCGCCGAACAGATAGGGCAGGCGCAACAGGGGCATGTGAAGGTGTGGGTTGGTAGCAGTTGGGACGTTCATGGCGCGCGGCTCCCGTTTAAAATCGGTATGGGTTACGGTATGCTCAATCAAGCAGTCGGCGCAGGCGGCGATTTGCCAGCATAAGCTTATTATATAGTCTATTTAACTTCGATGCCCGATCGGGGTATCGGTTCACTTTTTCACAGGAGAGGCAGGTGGCCCAGATTGAGACCGGACACGGCCGTTTTCCCGGGGTGCGCATGCGTCGCATGCGGCGGGACGATTTTTCTCGCCGGCTGATGCGCGAATCGCAGTTGAGTGTGGATGATCTGATTTTTCCCCTGTTTGTGCTCGAGGGCGAAGGTCAGCGCGAAGCGGTGTCTTCCATGCCGGGTATCGAGCGGGTCAGTATCGACCAGTTGCTGCGCGAGGGTGAGCAGCTGCTGGAGCTGGGTATCCCCGCCGTCGCCCTGTTCCCGGTGACGCCCGCCGGGGTCAAATCCGACGACGCCCGCGAGGCCTACAACCCGGAAGGCCTGGCCCAGCGGGCCGTGCGCGCGCTCAAGGAAAATCTGCCCGAACTGGGCGTGATTACCGACGTGGCCCTGGATCCCTTCACCACCCACGGTCAGGATGGGTTGATCGACGCCGACGGCTATGTGCTCAACGACGAGACAGTCGAGGTACTGGTTAAACAGGCCCTCTCCCACGCCGAGGCCGGCGCCGACGTGGTCGCCCCCTCGGACATGATGGACGGGCGTATCGGCCGGATCCGTGAGGCGTTGGAAGACGCCGGCCATATTCACACCCGTATCCTGGCCTACTCGGCCAAATATGCCTCCAGTTTCTACGGCCCGTTTCGTGACGCGGTCGGCTCGGCGGCCAATCTGGGCGGCGGCAACAAGTACAGCTACCAGATGGACCCGGCCAACAGTGACGAGGCGTTGTGGGAAGTGGCGCTGGATCTCGAAGAAGGGGCCGATATGGTGATGATCAAGCCCGGCATGCCCTATCTGGATATCGTGCGCCGGGTGAAGCAGGAGTTCGGTGCTCCCACCTACGTCTATCAGGTCAGCGGTGAATACGCCATGCTGATGGCCGCGGCGCAAAACGGCTGGCTGGACGAAAAAGCGGTGATTCTCGAATCCCTGCTCGGCTGCAAGCGTGCCGGCGCCGACGGCATTCTCACCTACTTCGCCAAGCGCGTGGCCCAGTGGCTGAAACAGGGCTGAATCCGGGCGCTTCGGTCACAAATCTGTTATCCGGTGAATCGAGTCGGTATACTGCACAGGGTCGTGATGATCGCCATCGTACGCGCTTAAAATCATAACGCAAGGTACTCGCCATGCCCCGAAGTTATATATCCGGACTGTTCGGCACCTCCCCTATCTCACCCCTGCAGCAGCACATGGCCAAGGTGCAGGCCACGGTGGAGGAATTGTTGCCCTTTTTCCAGGCGGCGCTGGCCGAGGACTGGGAGAAGGCCGAGTCCATGCAACAGTTGATCGCCGTTCGCGAGAATGAAGCCGATGCACTCAAGCGCGAATTGCGACTCAAGCTCCCTCACGGATTGTTCATGCCGGTTTCACGCCACGATCTGCTGGAAGTGCTGACCATGCAGGATCGCATCGCCAACAAGGCCAAGGACATCGCCGGTCTGATGCTGGGGCGCAAGATGCGCTTCCCCGATACCATGAATGCGCCCCTGCTGGATTTCGTTGACCGTTGTTCCGATGCCGTCTCCCAGGCCCAGACCGCCATCAATGAGCTGGACGAGCTGGTCGCCACCGGTTTCGGCGGTAACGAAATCGATCTGGTGGAGTCGATGATCGACAAGCTGGATACCATCGAAAGCGACACCGACGATATTCAGGTCGCGGTGCGCGCCATATTATTCAAAATAGAAAAGGATCTTCCCCCTGTCGACGTGATGTTCATGTACCGGGTTCTCGATTGGATCGGGGATCTGGCGGATCTGGCGCAACGCGTTGGCAGCCGGCTTGAGTTGATGCTGGCTCGATAAAAATAACAATAAGGGGAAGATGATGGAATTCGGTATTATCTTCATTGTTCTGGCGTGTGTCTTCGGTTTGTTCATGGCCTGGGGGGTGGGTGCCAATGACGTGGCCAATGCCATGGCCACCTCGGTCGGTTCAAAAGCGCTGACCATCAAGCAGGCGATTATTATCGCCGCCGTATTTGAATTTCTCGGCGCCTTTCTGGCCGGCGGCCAGGTCACCGCGACGATTCGCAAGGGCATGATCGATGCGGAACTGATGGCCGGCTCACCGGAGTTACTGGTGTACGGCATGATGGCCTCCCTGCTGGCCGCCGGCATCTGGCTGCTGATTGCCAGCCGCGCCGGCTGGCCGGTCTCCACCACCCATTCCATTGTCGGCGCCATTGTCGGCTTTGCCGCGGTCGGCCTGGGTATCGAGGCGGTTCATTGGGCCAAGGTCGGCGCCATCGTCATGAGCTGGGTGATCTCGCCGGTAACCTCGGGTGCGATTGCTTTTTTGCTGTTTCTCAGCGTGCAAAAACTGATCTTCAATACCGATGATCCCCTGGCCAACGCACGTCGTTATGTGCCGGTCTACATTTTCCTGGTGGGCTTCATCGTTACGCTGGTCACCATGCTCAAGGGTCTCAAGCATGTCGGCCTGGAACTGAATATGTTTCAGAGCTACCTGGTCGCCATCAGTGTGGGGATCGTGATCATGCTGATCGGTATCTATTTTATACGCCGGCTGAAGTTCGATCCGAATGCGGACCGCGAGTACCACTTCACCAATGTAGAGAAAGTCTTCGGTATCCTGATGATGGTCACCGCCTGCGCCATGGCCTTCGCCCACGGCTCCAACGACGTGGCCAATGCGGTGGGTCCGCTGGCGGCGGTCGTCAGTATCGTGCAAAACAACGGCGAGGTGACCCAGCGTTCGCTGATGGCGCCCTGGATTCTGCTGCTCGGGGGGATCGGGATCGTTGCCGGACTGATGATGTACGGTCACAAGGTGATCGCCACCGTCGGCCAGGGGATTACCGAATTGACGCCAAGCCGCGGTTTTGCCGCCACCCTGGCCGCGGCGACCACCGTGGTGGTCGCCTCCGGTACCGGTCTGCCCATCTCCACCACCCATACCCTGGTTGGCGCGGTGCTCGGGGTCGGCATGGCGCGCGGGATCGCGGCGGTCAACATGGGCGTGGTACGGGCCATTTTCATGTCCTGGATCGTTACTCTGCCGGCCGGCGCGATTCTCGCGATTCTGTTCTTCTTCACGCTAAAGGGCATCTTTGGCGGCTGACGCGCGCCTCGACTTGTATCAGAGCAGGCCTCCCGTCAGAAGAGGCCGGCTCCTCGCCCGATAGAGCTCTTAACTGATTTGTCATCCCGTTGTCATAAGGTTATGGTTTTATGACAACATGGAGAAAGCCGACCTGAAAAACCCCGAACTCTATTTCAACCGCGAACTGAGCCTGTTGCAGTTTCAATCGCGGGTGCTGGCCCAGGCCAGTGACGAATCCATTCCGCTGCTGGAACGGTTGCGGTTTTTGTGTATCTCCAGCACCAATCTGGATGAGTTTTTCGAGATTCGCGTCGCCGGCCTGATGTACCGCGCGGCACTGGAATCCACCAGTGGCAGCGCCGACAGCCTGACCCCTGAACAACTGCTAACCCGGATCAGTGACGAGGCGCACAAGCTGGTGGATGAGCAGTACCGGATACTTAACGACGTTCTCATTCCCGAGTTGGCCCGGCACAGGATTCATTTTCTCAAACGCTCGCGCTGGAACCAGAAGCAGGCCACCTGGATCAAGCGCTACTTCAGCAACGAGTTATTGCCTGTGCTCAGCCCGCTGGGACTGGATCCGGCGCACCCGTTTCCCCGCGTGTTAAACCGCAGCCTCAACTTTATTGTCTCTCTTGAGGGCAAGGATGCTTTTGGCCGCGACAGCCGCATCGCCATCGTGCAGGCACCCCGCAGTCTGCCCCGGCTGATCCGTTTGCCCTCATCCATGGCCAACGGCCAGATCTTTGTGTTTTTGAGCTCCATTATTCACACCCATGTCAGCGACCTGTTCCCGGGGATGAACGTCACCGGTTGCTACCAGTTTCGCGTTACCCGCGACAGCGATCTGTTTGTCGACGAGGAGGAGATCGACGATCTGATGCGCGCCATCAAGGGCGAACTCTCCTCGCGCCGTTTAAGCGACGCGGTACGCCTCGAAGTGGCGGACAATTGCAGTGAAGAAATGGCCGAGTTTCTGTTGAACCAGTTCAAACTGGATCAGGAAGATCTCTACCAGGTTAACGGTCCGGTGAATCTCAATCGCCTGATGGAGATTCACGATCTGGTCGAACATTCGGATCTTAAATACGCGCCGTTTACCCCCGGTATTCCCAAGCGACTGAAAAACAATGACGATATTTTTGAAGTCATCCGCCATGGGGACCTGTTGTTACACCATCCCTTCGAGTCCTTTGCCCCGGTAATCAGCTTGCTCAAGCAGGCGGCCAGTGATCCAAAAGTCCTGGCGATCAAGCAGACCCTGTATCGCACCGGCGCCGACTCTCCGCTGGTGGATGCCCTGGTGGAAGCAGCCCGGACCGGCAAGGAAGTCACCGTGGTAGTGGAACTGCGTGCCCGCTTCGATGAGGCCGCCAACATCGAGCTGGCGACCCGGCTGCAGGATGCCGGCGCCCACGTGGTCTACGGCGTGGTTGGTTATAAAACCCATGCCAAACTGTTACTGGTGGTGCGCCGTGAAGGGCGGCTCATTCGTCGCTATGCACATCTGGGCACCGGCAACTATCATGCCGGTACGGCACGGGTATACACCGATTACGGTTTACTAACCTGCGACAAGGCCATTGGCGAGGATGTACATCGCCTGTTTACCCAGCTCACCGGTCTGGGCAGGGCGACCAAGCTGCGCAAGTTGTTACAGTCACCGTTTACCCTGCATAAGCGCCTGCTGGCGTTGATTGAGCAGGAGGCGGAAAACGCGCGCAACAACAAACCGGCGCGCATTATTATCAAGATTAACTCGCTGGTTGAATCGAAGCTCATCGCCAAACTTTACGAAGCCTCGCAGGCCGGGGTAAAGATCGACCTTATCGTGCGTGGCATCTGTTGTCTGCGACCTGGCGTCAGTGGTATATCGGAAAACATCCATGTGCGATCGGTCGTCGGGCGCTTTCTGGAACATACCCGGGTATACTATTTTGAAAACGACGACGACCCACAGGTCTTTTGCTCCAGCGCTGACTGGATGGATCGCAACTTCTTCCGCCGGGTGGAGACCTGTTTTCCCATCGAAGACCCTGCCCTGAAAAAACGGGTTATCAATGACGGCCTGCTGGCCTATCTGGCCGACAACACCCTGGCCTGGCAATTGCAATCCGACGGCACCTACCGGCGGATAAAACAGGGCAGTCACAAGCCGCGTAACGTGCAACGCCAGCTTCTCGAAAAACTGGCGGCCGATCCGGGTACCGAGAAGAGTAACTAGTCACTAGCAGCTAGTAACTGGCGCCTTTCAATTACGGAGTGGTAATTTTCAGTTCATAATCGAGTAACCGCAGGTACTCGACCTCGCGCTCCAGATCAGCCCGCGTCAAATCATGTTGATCCAGCCACTCATCGGGAAAGCTCAGCTTGAGTTGTCGGGGCCTGGCCTTGAGACGGATATCGGGCAGGGCCGCGTGCAACCGGCTACGCTGCAGCTTGACGGCCAGGCGCAACAGGATAGTCAATTGCAACATGGCCTCGCGTACCGACCGGGGAAAAGCGCTGAACAAGGCCGGGTCCGGCTTGCGGCGATGACTACGCACCAAAATCGCCAGCACCTGCTGTTGTTGCAGACTGAAGCCCGACAGATCCGAGTTCTCCAGCAAATAGGCACCGTGCTTGTGATAACCGGAATGCGCAATGGCCAGACCGATCTCATGCAGGCGCGCGGCCCAGCCGAGCATTTGTTCGCTGACGGGATCGTCAAGTTGCCAGGACTCTGCCGCCTGCTGCAGCAGCGATAATGCGGTCTGTTCCACATGACGAGCATGCTCAGTATCGATCTGGTAGCGCTTCTGTAACAGTTCAACACTACGTTCACGCACATCTTCGTGCCGGTGACGCCCCAGCATGTCATACAACAGACCTTCACGCAGCGCCCCGTCGGAGACCAGCATCTGCTTGATATCCAGCGAGGCAAACAGCGCCGCCATGATGGTAAATCCGCCGATAAACACCGGCCGACGCTCCTCGCTCAGCCCCTTGAGTTTCAGTTCATCGATGTGCCCGACATCAAGTATTGCCTTGCGCAGCTGCTTGAGCGATTTGGCGCTAATGCCCTGCTCACTCCAGCCCTGTGCCTGCACCACCCTGGCCAGTGCCTTGGCGGTACCCGAGGCGCCTACCGTCTGTTCCCAACCCATCTGATGACAGCGGTGGGCAAAACCCTCCAGCTCCAGTTGCGCGGCGAGTTCCGCGGCCTTGAGCCGCGCCGGGGTAATCGCACCGTCGGGAAAAAACTGTCGGCTCATGCTGACACAACCCATGTCCAGGCTCTCCAGCAACAGGGGCTCAAAGCGTTCGCCAATGATGACCTCGGTACTGCCACCGCCGATGTCGATCACCATGCGCCGCATGCCGTCCTCGGCCAGGCTGTGGGCCACGCCCAGATAGATCAGCCGCGCCTCCTCGATCCCAGAGATGATCTCCACCGAATGGCCCAGCGCCGCTTCGGCCTGTCGCAAAAAATCCCCTTGATCCCGGGCCGCGCGCAGGGTATTGGTGCCGACCACCCGTACTTCCCGATCCGCCATGCCACGTAAACGCTGGCCAAAACGTTCCAGACACTCGAGCGCGCGCAGGCGGGCATCCGCAGCCAGATGTCCTTCGTCATCCAGCCCCGCGCCGAGGCGCACCATCTCTCGCAGCCGGTCCTGCACCTGCAGGGTCTGGTCGCTGGCCCGGGCCACGATCATATGAAAGCTGTTGGAACCCAGATCCACGGCTGCCAGAAGGCGATGGAAGGTCTCTTTTTTGGCGCGGGACAGAATCATGTGCTGCGGTTTTATCAACCCGGGGTTGGATGCGATACAATGCCAGTATGCAGGCGATGTTCGGGTTATTCCATATCTAATTCTGTCGCCCGCGCCACGATAAACTGAAAAGCGATACAACCGATGAGTGACCTGTTTGATTTCAGTCAACGCCACGATGACTATGCCGTCATGGGCAATCCGGTAGCACACAGTAAATCGCCGCGGATTCATACCCTGTTTGCCGAGCAGACCGGTGAAGCGATGCATTATGAAGCGATCCAGGTCGATCCCGGTGGATTCCCCCAGGCCGTCGGTAACTTCGATGCCAGCGGCGGCAAGGGGCTTAACATCACTGTGCCCTTCAAGCAGGAAGCCTGGGCGCTGGTCAACGAACGCAGTGAACGGGCCGAACGGGCCGGCGCAGTCAATACCATCAAGTTCATCGGCAAGCAGCTATTCGGCGATAACACCGATGGCATCGGTCTGGTCAACGATTTGCACAGCAATCGTGTTCCGATCAAGGACAAAAAAGTCCTGCTGATGGGTGCCGGGGGTGCCGCTCGCGGCGTCCTGGCCCCGCTGCTGGCCGAACACCCGGCGCAACTGGTGATCGCAAACCGCACGGCGGAAAAAGCCCGGGAACTGGCCGAGGTCTTCAGCGATCTGGGCAGCATTGAAGGCAGTGGCTACGAGGCGCTTGAGGACAAACGATTCGATCTGGTGATCAACGCCACCGCCGCCAGTTTACAGGGCGAGCTGCCGCCACTGCCCGACAACCTGCTTGCCGACGGTGCCGCCTGTTACGACATGATGTACGGCGCCGGGCCGACCACCTTCATGCAGTGGGCCAGCGCGCATGGGGCCGCCACCGTACTCGATGGCCTGGGCATGCTGGTGGAACAGGCCGCCGAGTCCTTTTATATCTGGCGTGGCGTACGCCCCGAGACCGGATCCGTCATCGAACAACTGCGCCGCGAAATGGCAGCTTCTTCGTAGCCGGAACGATCTAATAAACGCAGAGGACGCGGAGGCGCAAAGGCGCAGAGAAAACAATGTGATTTTAAATGGTTATGTTGAGTGATGAATTTAATACGGAATCGTAATTCAAAATTGAAAATTCAACATTAAATCTCCGCGTCTCTGCGCCTCCGCGACCTCTGCGTTATTCCCAGTGAGTCAGCTACTATCTCCACATCGTTGTCGGTAGATAAAAATTGTGTAGATCACTACGTTCAACACGATCAGCCCGATACCGATCATTACTTGCATTTCGTGGGTTAATCCAGGCGGATAGATCACTGGTATGAGATAGTGATTGATAAATCCGCCTTCGTAGGCTTGCAGACCGGCCAGTTGGCGGAAGGTTTTTTCCAGCGGGGTGAGCGGGCAAAAGCCGCCGCTGAACTGGATATAGATACCCCAGAATAAAGCCGGCAGATGCACCCGGGCCAGCTTCGGCCAGCGCAACACCAGCAATCCACCCGCCGCGACAAATGCGACGAACAGAAAATGGAGCAATACGGTCAGTTCAGCCAGCAGCAGATAGACGGTGGAGGACATAGTCCCGGCCTTCCTGTTGGTTGCGTTTACGCAGCGGATTGCGGGTACATTGCCCGGCATGAGCGTAATCAATATAGCGGTACATCAGGTGTTCGTCACGCCCGGCGGGGATGCCGAGCCGGGTTGTCTGGATAATCGCCCGGGGCTGATAACCGACATCGTCGATATAAAAATGCTGTCTGTCGAATTGTTGCTGATCCCAGCGACCCACTTTCAGGCCCAGCGCCGCGCATAGCAGGGTCTGTCCACTGCAGAGTTTTTCCACCGGGCGTTGTTTGCCGGATCCTTTGACCGGATTGAGCTTTTGCATGCGTACCAGGTTGTCGCGTGGCGACTCGCGATCGAAATACGCTATCCCGGATTTGATCAGTACCGCGTTGCCTTCGCCCCGCGCGCTGATGTTCAGCGAGTCACCGCCTCGCGCGTAGTACATGTAAATGGTGCCGGGCGGCATGAACATCGCGGCGCGTTTGGGGGTATAGCCCCGCGAGGAGTGGCTGCCGCGCTCCGCAAGATAATAGGCCTCGGTTTCGATAATCCGGCAGGCCAGCCAGCGATCGCGATAACGATGGCGGAGTACCTTGCCGAGCAGCGCCCGGGCCAGGTCGCAGGGCTCCTGATCGAAAAAGGCCGGCTTGAGTCGTGCCATGGCCGATCAGGATTGTTGGTGGCGGTTTTTCAGTTGAACGTAGTGCTGGGCGGAATAGGCAATCGAGTCACGCTCCTCGTCGCTCAGCTCCCGCGCCTTGCGCGCCGGACTGCCCAGCCACAGACCGCTCTCCAGTTCTTTCCCTGGCGTCACCAGTGAACCGGCCCCGATGATAGTGTGCTCATGAACAACAGCTCCGTCCATGACGGTCGCCCCCATCCCGATCAGGCAATTATCCGCGATAGTGCAACCGTGCAGAATCACGCGATGGCCGACCGTGACATTATCGCCCACGCTCAGCGCATAACCGCCGGGATTGTGCGACCCGTCGTGGGTCACATGCAGCACCGAATTGTCCTGGATATTGGTATTGGCGCCGATGCGAATGACATTCACATCACCGCGAATCACCGTAAACGGCCAGACGGAGCTGTCCTTGCCGATCACCACATCCCCGATCACCAGCGCCGACTCATCTACATAGACGTCCGGATGCAGATCGGGCATGACCTCTTCAAAGTCCCTGATTGCCATATTCCGTTACCCCTTATTAATGATTTCTACCACCAAGACACCAAGTCACCAAGAAATACATATGAATAAATGATTTTCTTTGAGTTTCTTCGTGTCTTTGTGTCTTGGTGGTTAAAGGTCTTTTTGCCCTGTCCCTTGGGCCTCTTATCGTAATGTGACCAGTTCTTCGGCGCTGGTTGGGTGGATGGCGACGCAGTTGTCGAAATCCTTCTTGGTCGCACCCATCTTGATCGCCACGCCGAAGCCCTGCAGCATTTCATCGGCGCCCATGCCGATGATATGACAACCGACCACTTTTTCCTCGGCACCGACGCAGACCAGCTTCATGGCGGTACGCTGTGGATGGGGGCTGAAGGCATGGTACATGGCGGTGAAGCCGGTCTGGTAAACCTTCACTGCGTCGCCGTGCTGCTCACGGGCCTCGTCCTCGGTCAGGCCGATGGTACCGATGGGCGGGTGGCTGAACATGACCGTCGGAATGTTTTCGTAGTCGAGCTTGCGCTCGGGCATGTTGTTGAACAGCCGATCCGACAGGCGGCGTGATGCGGCAATTGCCACCGGGGTGAGCTGGGCCTTGCCGATCACATCGCCGACGGCATACACGCCTTTGATATTGGTCTGCTGGTACGCATCGGTCGGGATGGTGCCATCGCTGTTGTACTGCACGCCGGCGGCCTCCAGATCAAGATTGGCGGTATTCGGTGCGCGGCCGATAGCCCAGATCAGACAATCATAGCCTTCCAGGGTGACACCGCTTTGACAGTGAATGTTCAACGTGCCGTCGCTCTGCTTCTCCACCCGTTCCACGTTAACCCGCGACATGATATTGACCCCGGCGTTCATCATCTCTTCCATCAGGGTCTCGCGCAGCATGGCGTCAAAATCGGAGAGGAAATGATCCCGGCGCAGCAGCATGCTCACCTCGCTGCCGAGGCTGTTGAGAACGCCGGCCAGCTCCACGGCAATATAACCGGCGCCCACCACGGCGACCCGTTTGGGCTGCTCCCTGAGGGCAAAGAAGCCGTCGGAGGTGATGCCGTACTCGGCGCCGGGCACCTCCGGCACCACGGGATAGCCACCCGGCGAGATGACGATATGATCGGCGGTGTACTGCTCGCCGTCCACGTCCAGGGTGTGGGCATCGGTAAAGCGGGCCGTGCCCTGGATGTGCTCGATATTGGAATCCTTCAGATAGTTGCCGTACCACTCGGTGATGCCGTTGATATAGCCCTCGCGTACCTCGACCAGTTTGCCCCAGTCGAATTTATTGAGGCTGACATCAAAACCGTAACCGGTGGCATCATGGAGAGTCTCGGCGACGCCGGCGGCGAACCACATGACTTTTTTGGGTACGCAGCCAACATTGACGCAGGTCCCGCCCAGTTTGTTGTTTTCGATGACGGCGGTATTTTTACCGTATTCGGCGGCGCGTTCGGCGGCGGAGAGCCCGCCGCTGCCCGCGCCGATGGAGATCAGATCAAAATGTTTACTCATAGCAAGGAACTCACTACTGCGATTTGGGGTGAATTTGCCTGAAAAATGACAGGGTCTTACGGGTAGAGACAACATTATATATTGATTGTAAAATCCTGCATCCATTTATGAAGCGAAAGCGGGAAACAGAATATGAGTGATTCCATCACCCTGTCCGATGACCTGATCCACGGGGTTTACAATGTCATCGTGCAACACGACGCCGATGTGGAAAAGAATATGATGCTGGCACTGCAATACCTGGCGGCGATCTCCGGCTATCTGGCCGCCGGTCATCCCGGTGGCTCAAACGAACGCGATGAGGTGATCGATCAACTGGCCGCCTTTGCCAAGCATGTGGCCGCCCAGGAGGCAGAGGATTTGGCGGGACAACAACAGTCGGCGCCGGCCGCACCCAGGGGGCAGAGCGTGCAAACGGATGATCCTGCTGTGGGGATCTGGAAACCGGAATAAAAATGGGATACCTGCCGGCGAAACTGGCGATTGATCACAGAACCTCTTCGGCTGAGCGAAGCTTTATTGTTATGACAACGCCGGAGAGGATCAATCAGGGGGAGTCTCCATCGGGATCCGCTGAGTAGCTCGGCAGGCGCTGATCGAGGGTTTTTTCATTGAATAAATGAGTAAGATCGATATACAACCAGCCCCACTGGAGCCAGCCATAGACGGCACCTACCGTCCGGCCGGTTTTATCGTTGGCACAAATGCCGAGGTGCTGTAGCTTGGCCTCCCCGGTCACCGATTGATTATGGTGGGCCAGGGCGGCACGCAGGGTTTGCACAAACCGGGGTGGCGGGTTATCCAGGGCCTGGAAGATGTAATCAGTCATCGTCTGTTGTATAAACGGCGTCAATAACAAAAAAAGGGGATGCAAGCATCCCCTCCAATTTGTTTTACCTCTAAATTTATTTATTATTATACTACTGTCACTTTGGTTTTCACTGTCCCCAGCACGTCGCCGCTGATCCAGTGAATGACATCCGCCTCGATAATGTATTCGCCGGTTTCGGTCGGCTCGAAGATGATGTCGTAGCGTTCCCCCGAATGGGCGCGCAGTTCGGTCACCTGCACCGGGTTGGGCAGGGGACGCCCGTCGGAGATGTACACAGTGCCGGTCAACCCGCCAAAGCGAATCTGTTGCGGGTGGTAGCCGGCACAGACATAGCGGCCCAGCAGCTTCTGCCCCACCTCTACCGTGGCGGAGATGGGGGGCGCATCCAGCGCCGAGGTGCCGGTGCCGTCCACCCCGGTGATGACAAAGTAGTCGGGGTTGAGCACGTTGAGGCCCACGTCCTCGCCACAGGTGCCGGCGTCCCAGTCCAGGGTATGCCAGCGCGAGTCGATCTCGTCCACCACCCAGAACGCCTCCACGTCATAGGTGGGACCGCCCGACAGCAGGGTGCCCGGCCCTTCCGACGGATCGACGATGAGCGCGCCGTACATCCCCATCTCCGCGTGTAACACCGTGTTGGTGTGACAGTGATAGAAATAGGTACCGGGATGCATCGGCCGCCACTGGTAGGTATAGGTGTTGTCCTGCACGTCCCAGGTGATATGGCCCACACCGTCGCTCTCGGGCCCCGGCTCGATGCCGTGATGGTGAATGGTATGCGCCCACATGTTACTCACCGACAGGTTGGTGTGGACAATTTGCCCGGCGGTGACCCGCATCGCCGGCGAGGGGAAGGTACCGCCACCGCCCATGCCGCCACCACCGCCGTCGGCGAAGCCCCACATGGTGATGTCAGTGCCGTCGTCCATGGTCAGGCTGATGTCCATGTCGATGCTGCGATCAAAGGTGACGTCCGCCGTGACCAGGTTGGGGTTGTCCTCCTGGTTCTCGTCATAGACGTAGCAGGCGCCGCCCATGCCGCCACCTCCGCCGCCGCCCATGCCCATCATCAGACGGTGTTTTTCGTTGATATTAAACATGCTTTACCCCCTTATTCGAAAAAGATGTCAGTGATGGCGCCGAACATGTAGTACCCGCCGGCGGCAGTCTGGGACATTTCCGAGTGCAGGTGCATCGGATACTCGCCGGTGGAGACCTGTGGCCAGGCATCCGGCGGGGTCTCGAAGGGATAGATCATGTCCAGTGCTCCCATGTCGCCGTCGAGGTAGAGGCAATCCTTCTTCCAGATATCCGGGCGAATGATACCGTTTTCCGTCAACCACTCCATGTGGTTTCCGTGCGGATGCACGCTCTGGGCGGCCAGGCCGGCGTTGAATATCCGCACCAGCGCCCGATCACCCATGTGGCCGTGCAGGGCCGAGCGGGGATCGTGCATGCTGTCGAGACTTGGATCGCCGCTGCCCGGTGCGCCAGGCGGCCGCCCGCCCAGCCCGTTGAGGGTGAAATAGCGCGGGATATATTCGGTGCTCGGCGTGTTGCCCTGACTCAGGGCGTCGTGCCACACCGGATCGATATCGTGGAAGATCCAGAAGTACTGCTGCACGAAGGTGGGGCTGCCAGGATAGAGCTCGTCGCTGCTGCCCGAGGGCATCACCGCCAGACCGCCATGCAGGCCGAGCAGGCGGTTATAGGGGGCGTTGAGTTTGTCGTAATACATGAAGGAGCCGAAACTGGTTGCTTCAAATTCCACGGTCTTGATTTCGCCCGCAGCGATGGTCCCGCTGTCCACCAGGCCGTCGATGACGAAGCTGGCGCTGGTGTTGAGGGTGTTGATCAGGGTAATCGAGAGGGTATCGCCCTCCTGCACAATCATCGATTCGCCCGGCACGTTCAGACTGTTGCTGTCGCTGCTGAAGCCGCGGAAATAGACATCGGTGCCGTCGATTTGAGTGATATAACCTTCGGTGATGTAAAAGGTTTTTTCAATGGTGGCGGCGTGCGCCCGCGGGGTCCAGCTCAGCAGCCCCACACCGCCCAGCAACGACCCGGCCACGCCGGCCGAGGTGAGCTTGAGAAAGTCACGGCGTTTCATGACAGGTGTTCTCCTCTTTATTGTATTTGGCAGGAATCAAATAACACGTTATTGCAGTGCGTGTTTGACCGTACTCCATGCGAACAGATGATGTCCGTATTCAGGCAGTCAATGCTTTGCGGGGACTAAAACAGAGTGATAGGTACGGGTCTGTAACGCAGGTTACATAAAGTGCAAAGAACAGCGATTAATACAAAATAAAATAACCAACCGTTAAACTATGCGATTAACGGCTGAACCACTCGAGGCTGGATTTGTTGTTGATGGTGATGTGTCCCCGCGCCAGGCTGATGCACTGTTGTTGTTCGAACTGTTTCAGCAGGCGGCTGATCACCTCGCGGGTGGTCCCGAGTTCCTGGGCCAGCGACTGATGGGTCACCTTGATGGTCTTGCTACCGGCCCGCTCGAACAGTTGTCCGAGCAGACAGGCCAGGCGGACATCCAGTCGTTGAAAGGCCATGTCGTAAAAGCTGTTCGTCAGTTCGCTGACGCTGGCGGTCAGACTCTTGAGTACCAGGTTACGGAAATTGTCTGAGATTTCCATGGCGTGATGGAAATCGTTCTGTTTGAGGATCAGGGCCCTGACCCGGGTTTCCGTGCGGGCGCTGGCATTGAACGGTTCGTTACGCAGCAGACTGTTGAGGCTCATCAGGCAAATATCGCCTGGATGGATGCGATAAAGGGTCACTTCGCGGCCATCTTCGGCCATCTGGTAAATTCGGATCGAGCCCTCCAGCAGCAGGATAAAGTTGTTGCAGGTCTCGTGAGCCTGTACCAGCAGGCTGCCCGGCGGGATGAGATTGATGGGCGCCTGCGCCAGCAGTTCGAAGCACTCGGGCTTTTGCGGATTGGCCAGCTCGGGATAGATCCGGCTGATAAGACGCAGGTTGGCCCGTGCCTGTTCATCGGCCTCGGTCGGCGGGTCGGAGAATGTTTGTTCTGATGCGCCCATGATTATGCTTACTTTACCCGGAATGGCTTTAGTCGCTGGCGACAACTGGACAACAGAACGGCGGGTAGAGGGGTCCGGCGACGGATTATCAGGGTTACCCTGAGTAAACGGCCGGGCGGGTCATTTTATTCCAAAAATTTCAGGGTTCGAGCGGCGGTTGCTCCAGTCGTTCGATCTGCTCGCGCAGGGTATTGAGCTGTTCTTCCCAGTAGCGGGGGGTGTTGAACCAGGGAAAGTGCATGGGAAAGGCGGGGTCGTGCCAGCGCCGGGCCAGCCAGCCGCTGTAGTGAATCAGTCGCAGCCCGCGTAACGCTTCGATCAGGCGCAATTCCAGGGCGTTGAAGTCGTAAAACTGGCTGTAGCCTTCCAGCAGCAGGCCCAGCTGGCGGGTCATATCGGCCCGATCGCCGCTGAGCAGCATCCACAGATCCTGGATTGCCGGCCCGATCATGCAGTCGTCGAGATCGACAAAATGGGGCCCCTGCCCGGTCCAGAGGATATTGCCGGGATGGCAGTCACCGTGCAGGCGAATCGGATCCACCCATCCGGCAACCTCCCGCCACACGCTTTCGATCTCCCCGAGCAGCTGCTCGGCGGCCTGGCGATAATTATGTTCCAGCTCAGGGGGAATGAAGCCGTGCTCCATCAGATAGTGATAGGGACCGGTGCCGAGCAGCTCGGTGTTCAGCCGGGGCCGCTGGCGGAACAGGCGCTGGCTGCCGCAGGCATGGATGCGGCCCAGCATGCGGCCCAGCCAGCGCAGGTGTTCGGGATCTTCCAGCTCGGGCGGGCGGCCGCCGCGCCGGGGATAGAGGGCCAGCCGGTAGTCGGCATAATGCAGCAGGGTCCCGCCCTCGGCCAGCGGCAGCGGGGCCACCACCGGGATTTCCAGCTCCGCCAGTTCCTGGGCAAAGGCGTGCTCTTCAAGGATGGCCGCATCGCTCCAGCGGCCGGGGCGATAGATCTTGGTGACCAGGAAGCTGCCGTCATCCAGGCCGACCTGGTAGACACGGTTTTCATAACTGTTGAGCGCCAGCAGGGCGCCGCTGGCTTGAAATCCGCAGGCCTCGACAGCATCCAGTATGAGGCTCGGCGTCAGGTTGGCGTACGGCAGGGCGGTGTCAGGCAATTCTGTCTCCAACCCCACAGGCGGTTACGGTTCATGCTAAATTATGGCGCGTCACCTCGCGCCCCGGCTCACCCACACAGTATCAGACAGGTAACGTATCGATGTCCAATCCGCTTCTTGAAATGCCCGCCCTGCCCGCCTTCGGCCAGATTGCACCGGAACATGTCGAACCGGCGATCGACGCTCTGTTGCAACAAAACCGTGAACAGCTGGCGCAGTTGCTGGCGCAGAACGAGGTTTACAGCTGGGAGAACCTGATCCAGCCCCTTGAAGAGATGGACGATCGACTGGATCGGGCCTGGTCGCCGGTCAGTCATATGAACTCGGTGGTCAATAGCGACGCGTTGCGCGAGGCGTACAACGCCTGTCTGTCGAAGCTCAGCGACTACGCCACGGAATTGGGGCAGAACGAGCAGCTCTATGCCGCCTACAAGGCGATTGCCGACTCGCCCCAATATCAACAGCTGGAAGCGGCGCAGAAAAAAATCATCGACAACGCCCTGCGCGATTTTCACCTCTGTGGCGTGGATCTGCCCCTCGACAAGAAACAGCGCTACAAGGAAATCCAGCAACGGCTCTCCAGCCTGACCACCAGGTTTGAAGAGAATCTGCTGGATGCGACGCACGCCTGGCACAAACCGATCACCGACGAGGCGCAACTGGCCGGCTTGCCCGACTCGGCCCGCGCCATGGCCCGCCAGGCTGCCGAAGAGAAGCAGATCGAAGGCTGGGTCTTTACGCTCGATTTTCCCTCGTATTATGCCGTGATGAGTTACGCCGATGATCGGCAGCTGCGCAGTGAAATGCATGAAGCCTACGTGACCCGCGCCTCGGATCAGGGGCCAAATGCCGGCCAGTGGGATAACTCCGCGGTGATGGAAGAGATCCTGGCGCTGCGTCATGAACTGGCGCAACTGCTCGGTTTTACCCATTACGCCGAACGCTCGCTGGCGACCAAGATGGCCGAGTCGCCGCAACAGGTGTTGTCGTTTTTGCACGACCTGGCTCAACGGGCCAGACCGGTGGCGGAACAGGATCTGGCCGAATTGAGCGAATTTGCCCACCAGCAACACGGTCTGGAGAAGCTGGAGCCGTGGGACATCGCCTACTATTCGGAAAAACTGCGCCAGCACAAGTACGCCATCTCCCAGGAAGATCTCAAACCCTACTTCCCCGAAACCCGGGTGATCCCCGGCATGTTCGAGGTAGTTAAACGGCTCTACGGCATCGAGATCAATGAGGTTGAGGGCATTGAGACCTGGCATCCGGATGTCCGCTTCTACGAGATCCGCGATGCCGACGGTGAGTTGCGCGGCCAGTTCTATCTGGATCTCTATACCCGGGCGAAAAAACGTGGCGGCGCCTGGATGGATGATTGTCGCGGCCGGCTGCGCCATACCAGTGGCGAGTTGCAGACGCCGGTGGCCTATCTGACCTGTAACCTGACGCCGCCGGTCGGCGACAAACCGGCGCTGTTCACTCACGATGAGGTGATTACCCTGTTCCATGAGTTCGGTCACGGCCTGCATCACATGTTGACCCGGGTCGATCACATCGGCGTCTCGGGCATCAACGGGGTGGCCTGGGATGCGGTCGAGCTGCCCAGCCAGTTCATGGAGAACTGGTGCTGGGAGCGCGAGGCGTTGGATTTGATTGCCGCCCATTATCAAACCGGTGAACCAATACCGGATGAGCTGTACCAGAAGATGTATGCTGCGAAAAATTTCCAGGCCGGGATGTTGATGATGCGTCAGCTGGAGTTCTCGCTGTTCGACTTTCGTCTGCATCTGGAATACGACCCGCAACAGGGCGGGCGGATTCAGACGATTCTCGATCAGGTGCGTGATGAGGTGTCCGTGGTCAAGCCGGCGCCGTATAATCGATTCCAGCACGGTTTCGCGCACATTTTTGCCGGCGGATATGCGGCAGGTTACTACAGCTATATGTGGGCCGAGGTATTATCGGCGGATGCCTTCTCCCTGTTCGAGGAAAACGGGATTTTTGATCGTCGTACCGGCGAGCATTTCCTGAACTCGGTACTGGAGCAAGGCGGTACACGTGAGCCGATGGAGCTGTTTGTCCGCTTTCGTGGTCGCGAGCCGCAGATCGAGGCTCTGTTGCGGCATACCGGTATAGCTGCCTGAGCGAACGTTGATTAAGACCGACAGAGAGAAATTTGACGTACCCATAACGAATAATCTGGAATCCGACAGAATGAAAAAACGCCTTCAGTTGTTCTGGCTCATCCTGCTGGTCGCGGTAGTTCCGCCGGCCCTGGCGAAAACCGAGTATGTCTCCGACCAGCTCGAAGTTGATCTGTATCAACAACCCAGTATTAACAGCCCCGTTACCGGCAAGTTGTCTATCGGTGACAGTGTGGAAGTGTTTCAGGAGCAAGGTGAATTCAAACGGGTCAGGCTGGAAAACGGCGATCAGGGCTGGATTCGGGCCCAGTACCTGGGCGAAGAGCCACCGCAAAAGGCACAAAATGATCAGCTGGCCAGCAAGTACGAGGCGTTGAGCGCACAGCTTGAAGAGAAAAACAAACAACTCAACAAAGTCCAGCGTGATCTGCAAATCCGCCGGGATGAACTGTCCAATGCCAGAACCACCATCCGCGAATTGAAAAAACAGATCGAGGCGGGTGGCAATAGTGAGGCAATTAATGAAGAGCAACTGCAGCAACTGGCGGAAAAAGAGCGCCAGATCGAAAAACTGCAAGCCGAGATCGAGAACCTGAAAAAGGAAGCGGAGGCAGAAGCAGAAGCAGAAGAAGATACGCCGGCTTCGCCCGGGCTCGAACAGTATCGCGCGCAACTGGAAGAGCAGCGGCGACTCAATAAGGAGCTGCGCGCCCGCATCGAGTTCGCCCGGGAGTTTTTGACCCGTGAAGAACTGCCCAGTGCCGAAGAGATAGAAAAATGGCAGCCTGCGTTACCCGGCTGGTACTGGGGGACGTTACTGACAGTGTTGATTATCGGTCTTGTCGGTGGGATTGGCTGGATGGATTATCGCCTGCGCCGACGTCATGGCGGTTTCCGCATCTAGGGATCTTCGCGCCTGTGCTGACCCTGGCCAGTTGGAACGTCAATTCCCTGCGAGTGCGCCTGCTCCAGGTGCTTGACTGGTTGGCCGTCAACCAGCCGGATCTGGTCGGCTTGCAGGAAACCAAGCTGCAGGATGAGCACTTTCCGCTTGCCGAATTCAACGCAGCCGGCTACAACGTGGTCGCCAACGGTCAGAAAACCTATAACGGTGTCGCGCTGCCGCCTTTCGCCGCAACCTCGGCCTGCGCATCGACCACATCCTGGTCAGCAATAACCTGGCCGACAGAGTGATGGGATCCACGATCGACACCGCCTCGCGCAACCTCGAACGCCCCTCCGATCATGCCCCGGTCGTTACCAACTTGTCGCTGTCATGATTCGCCTGCAAGGCGACAGAAGTAACCACTGAACACACCGATTGCACCGAATACACCGAGGGTTATGGTTATCGTGAACAACATCGGTTTTCGGTGATTTCAGTGTTTTCGGTGGCCATTGTCATTACTTGCCATTATTATGCTGCAAAACTTATCGGTAAATTTGTATGAAATACCGCGATTTACGTGATTTTATCGCCCAGCTGGAAAAGCGCGGCGAACTCAAACGGATTCAGGTCGAGGTCGATCCTTATCTGGAGATGACCGAGATCTGCGATCGCACCCTGCGCGCCGGCGGCCCTGCTCTGTTGTTTGAAAACCCCAGGGGTTCGGATATCCCCGTGCTCGCCAACCTGTTCGGCACGCCGCAGCGGGTGGCCCTGGGCATGGGGGAAGAGTCGGTCGAAGCCCTGCGTGAGGTAGGTAAATTGCTGGCGTTTCTCAAGGAGCCGGATCCGCCCAGGGGGATGAAGGACGCCTGGAGCAAGCTGCCGATCTTCAAGCAGGTGCTGAATATGGCGCCGAAGGTGGTCAAGGGGGCCGCCTGTCAGAAGCAGGTGATCGAGGGCGAGGAGGTGGATCTGTCCCGGTTGCCCATCCAGACCTGCTGGCCGGGGGATGCCGGGCCGTTGATCACCTGGGCGCTGGTCATTACCAAAGGCCCCAACAAAGAGCGCCAGAATCTGGGCATCTATCGCCAGCAGGTGATCGGGCGCAACAAGGTGATTATGCGCTGGCTCGCGCACCGTGGCGGGGCGCTGGATTTTCGTGATTGGCAACAGGCG
Organism: Thiohalophilus sp.; assembly: GCF_034522235.1. Lineage (NCBI taxonomy): Bacteria > Pseudomonadati > Pseudomonadota > Gammaproteobacteria > Thiohalomonadales > Thiohalophilaceae > Thiohalophilus > Thiohalophilus sp. Next base: position 259,742 of record NZ_JAXHLN010000003.1, read on the forward strand.
CATCCCGGGGAACCGTTTCCGGTTGCCGTGGCGCTGGGCGCCGATCCGGCCACCATTCTCGGTGCGGTCACGCCGGTACCCGATACGCTCTCCGAATACGGCTTTGCCGGATTGTTGCGCGGCGACAAGACCGAGGTTACAACCTGTCTCGGCTCTGATCTGCAGGTGCCCGCCTCGGCCGAGTTTGTGCTCGAAGGGTTTATCTATCCCGAAGAGATGGCTGAAGAGGGGCCTTTCGGCGATCACACCGGCTACTACAATGAGGTGGAGCAGTTTCCGGTATTCACCGTCGAGCGTATCACGCATCGTCCCGATCCGATCTATCACAGTACCTACACCGGCCGTCCGCCCGATGAACCGGCGGTGCTGGGGGTGGCGCTGAACGAGGTTTTCGTACCACTACTGCAAAAGCAGTTTCCGGAGATCGTTGATTTTTACCTGCCGCCGGAAGGTTGCTCTTATCGCATGGCGGTGGTGAGCATGAAAAAACAGTATCCCGGTCACGCCAAACGGGTGATGCTCGGCATCTGGTCCTTCCTGCGCCAGTTTATGTATACCAAATTTGTGATCGTCACCGACGAGGATGTGGATGTGCGTAACTGGCAGGATGTGATCTGGGCCATGACCACGCGCATGGATCCGATTCGCGATACCACCCTGATCGACAACACGCCCATCGATTATCTCGACTTTGCCTCCCCGGTCTCCGGCCTGGGCAGCAAGATCGGCTTCGATGCCACCAACAAATGGCCGGGCGAAACCCGGCGTGAATGGGGGCGGCCGATCAGCATGGATGAAAGCGTCAAGCAACGCATTGACGCCATCTGGGACGAACTGGGGATTTTCGATAATGATTAAAAAGCATAACCACGAAGACACCAAGACACGAAGATTTATTTTTTTCGAAACCAGATCTGTTCACTGTTAGCGTCTCGATATTTCTTCCAGACTTGCCCGATGTGACTTTTTCCTTCACACAGAAGATTCGTTTTGACTACACTTGATTTACGGTGCCGATACGGCACACCTTAACTTCGTTACTCGTACCTAGTACCTAGTACCTAGCACCTGAATTCAAGGAGGCCGTATCGGATGCGCAAGATCATGGTTCTGAATGCCAAAGGCGGTTGTGGCAAAAGCACGATCGCGACCAACCTGGCCAGTTACTACGCGTATGAGCTGGAAAAACAGGTGGCCCTGGCCGACTTCGATCCCCAGGGCTCCAGCATGGCCTGGCTCAAGGTGCGTCCCGCCAACTATCCGCAAATTCACGGGATTGACGCAACCAGAGAAGCAGTACGCGTTCCCGCGGAGAGCGAGGTCGTGATTATGGATGCGCCGGCCCGGGTACAGGGCAAGGAGCTGACCCGGCTGGTACGCCGGGCGGAGACAATTATCGTCCCGGTATTGCCCTCGCCTATTGATATTCGGGCCGCGGCCGACTTTATGAAGGAACTTCTCACCACCGGCAAGGTCTCTCGAAAAGAGACCCGGGTCGCGGTTGTGGCCAATCGGGTGAGGGAAAATACCTTAATCTATCAATCATTACAGGCGTTTCTCAAGAGTCTGCGAATACCGTTTGTCACCTCGCTGCGGGATACCCAGAACTACATCCGTGCCGAAGAACGGGGCGTGGGCATTTTTGAAATGGCCCCATCGCAGGTGTGGTGGGATCGGGAACAGTGGGAGCCGCTGGTGCGCTGGTTGAGAAGCAAACGCAGTCGGGCGGATTCTTAAACAATTCAGGCGCAAGCAGGACAGGCTTACTTGATCGCACCGCCGGGAGCATGTGTTATGCACTGTATACGTTATCTTGGTTTGTTGTTGGCGGCTTTGATGCTCGGTGCCTGCAGCTCCACTGTAAATGTGGATTACGAGCAGAATTATAATTTTGCGGCGCTTGAAACATTTTTCCTGCAGGAGAAGCCCGAAAAAATTGCTGACGATCCGCGACTCAATACGCCCATGATGCAGCAGCGTCTGGTCAAGGCGATCCGTGCCGGATTACAGCAGGGGGGCCTGCGGGAGGAACAACCGGCAGATGTGCGTGTGAGTTATCGGGTTGATATCAAGCAGGAGATCGAAAGTGACGCCTCCGGGGTTTCGGTCGGGGTTGGTACTTTCAGCCGCAATGTCGGTATCGGTTTCGGCTATGGGTTTCCGGCTTCCGACGTGGAGTCCTATGATCGCATGGTGCTGACGATCGATCTGCACAGCAGCGAAACCGACACGTTGCTCTGGCGTGGTTCCGACAGTCGCCGTTTGTATGCCGGCAGTACGCCCGAAAGCAACACCGGCCTGGTCAATGATCTGGTCGAGGCGATTTTGAAAAAGTTTCCGCCGCGCTAAACAGGTGTTACACGATTTACAACGACACGCGACGGTGCAGACCCGTGGTGATCATTCAGGGCAGCGAGGATTCTGCCTCGCCACTCAGTTGCTGGCGTAACCAGGCGGCGATATCGCTGATCTCCGCCGGGCAGACCTGGTGCTGCATGGGATAGCGCTTCCACGTTACGGGGTAGCCCGCCTGTTGCAGGATCTGATATGAAGCTTCGGCCAGGGAGAGCGGCACCACGGGATCGTCACTGCCGTGGGCCATAAAGATGGGCACAGCCTGATTGGCATACTGGCGTTCCTGTTCAAAGTCGGCGACCAGCGGCAAATAGGTTGAAAGTGCCAGAATGCCACCCAAAGATTCGGCCTGACGCAGGCCGGTATGCAGGGCAACAGCACCACCCTGCGAGAAGCCGGCCAGAATGATCCGGTGGGAGGCGACACCGCCTTGCTGTTGCTGCTGGATCAGCGCTTCGATCATGGCCTGTGAAGCCCGGATTCCCGCGGCATCTTCATCCTGTTGAATCCGGGGCGAGCGGATATCGTACCAGGCGCGCATGGCCATGCCGCCGTTGAGGGTAACCGGCTGGACCGGCGCGTGGGGAAAAACAAACCGCACGGACAGATCCGCCAGCCCCAGTTCGGGGACCAGCGGTTCAAAGTCATGGCCGTCGGCACCCAGGCCGTGTAGCCAGATGACGCTATGTTGCGCATCGGCGGGACCGACTTCGACGCATTCGGGTAATTGGGACATCAGTTTATAGGGTATTGTGATTGTGTCGCGATTGTACGCAAATAAAAAAGGCGAAGGAGCGGACTCCTTCGCCTTTTGTACAAGTTACCTGATAAAAAAGGTTACTTGATCTGGACCGTCAGGGAATCTTTCTCACCCTTGTTGTCCACCCAGCTGATGGAAACGTCATCACCGGACTTGCCGCCTGTGAACTCGTAAGAGAGATACGGGTTCTTGGAGACAGCCGGCCCCCACTGTGCGAGCACGACTTCGTTGCCGTTGTGCGCACAGGTCACTTCCTGGATGAAGTGAGCCGGGATCTTCTTGCCGGTTTTCTCGTCTTTACGCATACCGGTTTCCATTACATGGGTAATCAACGACTTGACCGTGACGGTGTCCCCCTTGAGGGTCGCCCGGGCGCGGATACTCTTAGCCATAATATTGTTCCTCTTGATCGATTCGTTTCGAGATCGGGCTTAACCGCCGCAACCGCCGATAGTGACTTTGACCTCTTTGCGAGCCGAGTAGGCCTTGCCGCCGGCCTTGACCACGGCGATCACATTGGAGGTTTTGGCCATCTTGATGCGGGTCGAGACAAAGCCCTTGGCATTGCTGGCCAGCTTGAAGTTGGCCGCCAGGGGCGAGCCGTTCTTCTCGGCGATGATGGCGATTTCCTCGATGCCGGCGATAACGGTGGTGACGGAAACCGGGACCACGGCGCCGTTTTCGGCGATGTCCGGGGCCTTGATGCTGATGTCATCACTGGGCTGTGCCTGGGCGCTGCCGAACAGGTCATTCATGGCCGTTTCCATGCTTTCGGTTTCGAAGGCACGCCTGGGCCACGCGGCCATGACCGCGCCGGGGGTCAGCAGACCGGCACCGACGGCGACTGCCACAGTGCTGCCGGCCAGGCCGCCCTTGAGAAAAGTTCTACGTTGCATATGTTTCTCCTCCTATATAGGTGATCACCCTATCGCAATATTCGGGCCAGAAATTAAACCCTCGCAAAAACAATAAGATAGCTGATTCGACCCGCTACGTAAGGCGCCCGGGTCATGCAATATGCACGACTGAATTGCAGAATCGTTGCGCGATGGCTGTCTGCCGGACGGATTCGGTTACTCGTGGGCGATTGCCTTGTCGGTGAACAGATAGTCTTTGAGCTCGTCATTGAGCTTGCTGTCGCGTCGGCGGATCCACTCCAGCACCATGGCGGCATGCTCTTTCTCCTCATCGCGATTGTGTTTGAGGATCGCGCGCAGCTCACCGTCTTTGCAGGCGTCCATGCGCTGGTTATACCAGTCGACCGCTTCCAGTTCTTCCATCAGCGAAACAATGGCGCGATGCATATCCCGGGTCTCGTCGGAGAGCTCTTCAATCGCTTCGTGAAAACCTTCGTTTGCCATTTATAAAATTCCTCGTAGCTTGATTGGATATCGCAATTGTACGTTACTGTAAATCGGCATTGTACGTCACGCCTGAAAACGCCAATTTTATCAATGAAAATCCCTGGATAAGCGATCCGATGCCAGCATATCTACGAGGACATCTCGCGGTGCCAGGCTGATCGGGTATCCGGGATCTCTGTTTAGCGAGATAACAACAGCAATACCCCGGCGGCGATGGCACCAAGGTCTAAAAGCTTGCGTAGATCGCCCAGGTTTACGAAGGCCGACAGGCCGGTCAAAATCAGCCAGGCGGCCAGAACGATCGTTCCTACATGGCGTGGTAACAGCATAGGGTTCTCCTGATTAGATTTGAAGAATAAATTATAGCGTATCTGAGCAGTACCAGGTTTGCATCGTATAGAGTCTGAACAAGCGTTGCGAATGCCCGTTCACTGCAACTTTAATCGATGCTGTCGCGTCTCATCCCTGTCTCGGTTTTCGGAACGTCTGTTTGGCGGAAAATGAATCTGTGACCGGGTTGAAGATCAAGCCGCTCCCGGGTACCGGCAGGCAATTCGAGCACGTATTTGACCGGCTGCGCGGTTCGATAGACGGGGCATGCTGAATGGGGACAAGGCGGAACGTGGGTATCGGCGCGCAACAAGGCCTGATTCTCGTCAAAGTAGAGAATATCGATGGAAAAACGGACATTTTTGTTCCAGAAGCTTGTCGGTTGAGATGTTGCGTAGATGAATAACATGCCGGTTCCCTCCGGCAGCCGATCCCGGTGCATGAGGCCCTGCTGTTTTTCTTCACGGCTTAGCGCCAGCTCGACCTGAAACTGTTCGCCAGTGAGGATCACATCTGCTGTCTCAAGCGCATGTCCGGTCAGCGGGGCCAAAAGCAATGCCAGGGCCAGGACGTTGGACCATACCTCCGAGATATTCACGAAGGGCCATTTGGTCGGCAAGAGAGGTCGATCAGGTCCGTGATCTGAATGGATCTTCAGCACAAGTGCCATCGTTTATTCAGGGTTGGGCCGACGAGGCTTTCCCGAACAAATAACGCAACCGGGTCGGGCCGCCGACTGTCTCCCGTTCGACCCAGGCGAGATGGAGGTTGCCGTGACGGTCCAGGGTGATCGAAGGGTGATTCTGTTCGCGGACGCCACTGGCGCCGGGCACCGGCAGGTCGTCGCTCCACTGGCCGTCCCTGTACCAGCTGAGCAGAATGTTGGTCTGATCATCGCGGCCGTCGTCCCAGGCCACGACCAGCTGGCCGGCCGGGTTGCCGGCGACACTCGGATGCCACTGCTGGGCGATGCCGCCGAACGGATCCTGGACTTTCTGGTTGGGGCCGAACAGGGCGTCGCCCTCGGCCGGATAATGGCTGGCGTAAATGTCATAACCCTCCCGAAAGTCGCGCTTGTCGGCCCAGGCGGCGAGCAGCTGTTGTTTGCCATAGGCGTGCATGGCGACCCGCGTGACGCCGTGGCCCTCGCCGAAGGGCGGACGCGGGCCCGGCAGCGGTTCACTGATGCGTTGTGGTTTGTCGAAGCGGCAGGTGCCGGGCTGGCGGTTCTCGGCTGCCATGATGATGGTATGGCCGTGGCGGCGATCTTCCCAGGCGACCACGGTGCGATCGGGTAATTGACTCACGCTGGGATAGAGCTGGGCCTGCTTGAGCGGTTCGGGATCCACGCCACAGGCCGTGTCGGCATGCAGGGTCAGACCGTCGGTCTCAAATTGCTGCAAGTAGATCCGTCGATGACGGCTGTTCGGATCGGCTGCGGCATAGACCAGCAACAGCCTGTCGTCCCCGGCGGTAAGATTGGCCTGGCCGGCCCGGGTGGCATCGAGGGTCAAAACGGGGCCGAGTTGCTGGCCGTCGCCAAGGCGCAGACGGACGCGCCCCGCTTCTTCCCAGGCGATGGCAAAGCGTTCCCCGTCCAGCGCGGTCAGTGACGGTTCATAAGCGTCATCCTTGCCGCTGATCCGCACGGCCGGGCTGAAGGCGCCGTCAGCGAGGGATTTGCGTGCCAGATAGATCGCCGGGGTCTCGTGACGGTTATCTTCCCAGCTGACCGCCACCGTGTCGCCGGCGACGGCAATGTTGCGGCGTCCCGCCGATTCCAGATGGTGAAAGATCCCCTCGCCCTGTACCCCGGTGACCGCCACCGGCGGGTCAAACGCCCAGGGCTGGGCGACAGCGGGCGTGGCCAGGGCGTAAGCGGCGAGCAGCAGGATGCAGGAAGCAAGCCGAAACATCATGACGGGTCCCCGGTTTGGGCCTGGATTGCCTCGTGGGCGTTGAGCAGATCCTCGATCCGCTGGACGCCGACCAGGCGTTTCAGCGGTTTGCCCTGCGGCGTCATAAAGGTGAACACGGGGGTGACAAATGCATCGTAACGGGTGCCGACCTCATGTTCGGTAATCCGTTCACCGCTGGGCAATTGCAGGCGCTTGCCGCTTTCCGAATCGACATAGGCCAGCACATAGTTGTCGGTGTAGATTTGACGAACCCTGTCATCGGAAAACGCTTCCTTGTTGGTTTTCTCGCAATAGCCGCAACCGTAACGGCCAAAGTAGACAAACAACGTCTTGTTCTGTTCGCGGGCCTGATTCATGGCCTGGTCAAAATCCTGAAACGGATAACCTTCGGGGGCATCCGCCCAGGTGGCGGGGATGAACAATACTGATAACAAAATCAAGAGAACAGGTCGCATGTCAGCTCCTCGTGTCAGTCCGCTCTATTGAAAGAGATTTGCCGGGCCCTGTCCAGTGATCAGGTCCAGTGATCAAGTTCAGTCGATCAAGCCCGGTGATCAGGTCCTGTATAGTGGACCCTTGCCACACTGCGGTAACGCGAGGCGCAAAATCGCAGCAGGTGATTCAGCGATTGCCGGTGTGGCTCGACCGTCAATGTTTCTTTTTACGTGGCGGGGCGCGATGGATCGCCCGATCCGCCACATCCAGCGCGGCTTCGTGGAAGGTTTCGGACAGGGTCGGGTGGGCGAACATCGTCAGGGCCAGATCCTCGGCGCTGGTGGCGAAGGCGCGGGCGACCACCGCCTGGGCGATCAGCTCGGAGGCCTGCGGGCCGAGCATGTGCACGCCCAGTACCCGATCGGTGCGGGCATCGGCCAGGACCTTGATGATCCCCTCGGTGTCGCCGGCGGCGCGGGCCCGGCCGTTGGCGCTGAAGGGAAACTGGCCGACACGATAGTCGACGCCGGTCTCTTTGAGTTGTTGCTCCGTGCGCCCGGTCCAGGCAATCTCCGGATGGGTGTAGATCACCAACGGAATGTTGTCGTAATCCACCTCGGCAAATTGCCCGGCAATCCGTTCGGCCACGGCCATGCCCTCTTCCATGCTCTTGTGCGCCAGCATGGGACCGGGGATTAGATCGCCGACGGCATACACTTTATTCAGGCCGGTGCGATAGTGATCGTCCACCTGCACAAAGCCGCGCTCGTCGCTGCTCAGGCTCAGGTCGTCGCTGCATAACGCCTCGCTGTTGGGCCGCCGGCCCACCGCGACGATCAGCTTGTCGCATTCCAGGCTCTGGCTGCCCTGGCCATCGGTATAGTCCACTCTGACGGTGTTGCCGGTGTGGACCGCGTCGACCCGGGTGCCCAGGCGAATATCCAGACCTTGCTGGCCGAGCAGCTTGTTGGCCTGTTTGGCAATCGTATTGTCGGCATCGGGCAGGAAGGTTTCCTGCGCCTCGAGTACCACCACCTCGGCCCCCAGGCGTTGCCAGACGCTGCCCAGTTCCAGGCCGATGACGCCGGCGCCGATAATGCCGAGGCGTTTGGGAACCGATTCAAAGGCCAGCGCGCCGGTGGAGTCGACTACCTGCTTGCCATCGAACGGGGCAAAGGGCAGCTCGACCGGGCGCGAGCCGCTTGCCAGAATCACGTGTTCGGCCATCAGTTGTGTGGTGGTGTTGTCATGAGCGACGACGTCGACCCGGTTGTTTTGCCCGAGGGTGCCGCGTCCGGCATAAAAGGCGACCTGGTTGGCCTTGAACAGCGACTGGATGCCGCCGGTCAGATCCCGGACCACCTGTTGTTTGCGAGTTTGCATGGCGGCCAGATCCAGTTCAAGTTGGCCGATGCGGATACCGTGTTCGGCAAACTGCTGTTGCGCCTGCTGATAATGGTGCGAGGATTCCAGCAGCGCCTTGGAGGGAATGCAGCCGATATTCAGACAGGTGCCGCCGGGCGAGGGCTTGTTCTGTTCATCGAGATAGTCATCGATACAGGCGACCCTGAAGCCCAGCTGGGCGCAGCGGATGGCGGCCACATAACCGGCCGGTCCGGCGCCAATCACAACCACATCGTACTGTTCATTCATCTCGGGCTCCTCAAGGCCGTGTCAGGCCGGGCAAAAAGTTCCGAATACCGAAACATGAAAGTTTAAGACATTGCTTTGCTGTGTTTATGCCCTCAGGGGTGCTCGCAATGACCTTAATCAGTGGGGTCATTGCGAGGAACAAGGTGACGAAGCAATCTCTTTGAACGGGCATTCGGAACATGACATCAGATATCGAGCAGCATGCGTGCCGGATCCTCGATGCATTCCTTGATGGTCACCAGAAACTGCACCGCTTCGCGACCGTCCACCAGGCGATGATCATAAGAGAGCGCCACGTACATCATCGGTCGTATGACGATCTCGTCATCGATCACCACCGGACGCTTTTCGATCTTATGCATCCCGAGAATAGCACTTTGTGGCGGGTTGAGAATCGGGGTGGAAAGCATCGATCCGAAAATGCCGCCGTTGGTGATGGAAAACGTGCCGCCTGTGATCTCGTCCAGTGACAGCTTGCCGCTCTGGGCCCGTTCGGCATAATCGGCGATCTGTTTTTCGATCCGGGCCATGCTCAGCGCGTCGGCGTCGCGCAGGATCGGCACCACGAGTCCGCGCGGTGAACCGACCGCAATGCCGATGTCGTAAAAGCCGTGATAGACGATCTCCTCGCCGTCGATGGAGGCGTTGATCTCGGGAAAACGCTGCAGCGCCTCGAGACAGGCCTGGACGAAAAACGACATGAAGCCGAGTTTGACCCCGTGCTGTTTTTCGAACTTATCTTTATAGCGGGCGCGCAGATCCATCACCGGCTGCATGTCGATCTCGTTGAAGGTGGTGAGGATCGCCGCGGTTTGCTGAACCTCGACCAGCCGTTCGGCGATACGTGCGCGCAGGCGGCTCATGGGCACCCGTTTTTGGGGGCGTTCCCCCGGCTCGGCGACGGGTGTTGAGGGGGGTGCTGGTTGCGCTCCTTTTTGTGCCTGGGGCTGGCCTTTGTCCAGATACGCCTGCACGTCCTCCTTGAGGATCCGTCCGTCCTTGCCACTGCCTTTAATCCGGTTCGGATCAAGCTGGTGCTCGGCAATCAGCTTTTTCGCGGCCGGGGCGAGCCGGGGTTCCGCCTCGCCTTCAGGTTTGCTTTGGGGCGGAGTTTGTGCTTTAGCCGGCGCTTCGGAGGATTCGGTATCGGACGGTACGGCGTCGCCGGCCTGCATGCGGGCAATCACCTGTTCCGAGCTGACCGTGTCGCCCTGCTGGACGAGCAGGTCTCCCATCACGCCGTCTTCGGGGGCATTGACCTCAAACACCACTTTGTCGGTTTCGATCTCGGCCAGCAGTTCATCCTGGCGAACCGCCTCGCCCGGTTGTTTGTGCCACTCGATCAACGTGCCTTCGGTGACCGATTCGGGAAACTGTGCGACCTTGATATCAATGGCCATGATCGATTCCTTTGTCTTTTATTGTCAGGAGGGGGTGCCCAGCGCGTCGGCGACCAGGTTTTCCTGTTGCTGTTTGTGCAGGGAAGGATAGCCGACCGCCGGGGCGGCCATCAGCGGACGACCGGCATACTGCAGACCATGCTGCTCGCCGATCGCCCGGCGCATGTGATGCTGACTGGAATACCAGGCGCCCTGGTTCATGGGTTCTTCCTGGCACCAGATGTACTCCTGCACATTCGGATAGCGTTTGAGCGCGGCTTGCAAGGTCTTTTCGGGGAACGGGTATAACTGTTCGATGCGAAGGATCGCCACATCATCGCGTTGATCCTGCCGGCGCCGGTGATCGAGATCATAGTAGACCTTGCCGCTACAGAGTATCACCCGCTTGACCGACTCCGGATTTTGAACCTGTTCGTCATCGATAACCCGATAGAATTTTCCTTTGCTTAACTCGCTTAACGGCCGGGAGGCTTCGGGCAGGCGCAGCAGGCTCTTGGGGGTCATGACGATCAACGGTCGGCGACACTGGCGGAGCACCTGGCGGCGCAACAGATGAAAGATCTGCGCCGCATGGGTCGGAATACAGACCTGCATGTTGTTTTGCGCGCACAATTGTAAAAACCGCTCCAGCCGTGCCGAGGAGTGTTCCGGTCCCTGGCCTTCATAGCCGTGGGGTAAAAACAGGGTAATGCCACAGAGGCGATTCCATTTTTGCTCGGCGGCGCTGATGAACTGATCGATCACCACCTGCGCCCCGTTGGCAAAATCGCCGAACTGGGCTTCCCAGATGACCAGCGTTTTGGGGTCCGTTGTCGAATAGCCGTACTCAAACGCCAGCACGGCCTCTTCCGAGAGCAGGGAGTTGATCACCAGAAAGTTGGCCTGATCGTCGGACAGATCACGCAGGGGCACATAGGTCTCGCCATCGCGCTGGTTGTAGAGCACGGCCTGACGATGAAAAAAGGTGCCGCGGCCGCTGTCTTCGCCGGAGAGTCGGATGGGGTAGGCCTCGTGCAACAGGCTGGCATAGGCCAGGGTTTCGGCAAAGCCCCAGTCCATCGCCAGTTCGCCGGATGCCATGCGCCGGCGGTTGTCCATGATCTTCTCGACCGTGCGATGGAGTTTAAAGTCTTCGGGCAGACGATCCAGCCGCTCGTGCAAGGCCTGCAGGGTTTGCGGGTCCACTGTGGTGTCGATGTCGCTGACACAGTCGCGGGTATGATAGGCACTCCAGTCGGCACTGTAGGGGTAATCGGCCTGCTCGGGCGGGATCATCTCGTGGACCACCGGCCGGTTGTGCTCCAGCGCGTCGCGATAATCCGCGATCATCTGTTTGGCGTCGGCGGCATCGATAATGCCTTCACCTTCAAGTCGCTGCTGATACAGATCCCGGCAGCTTTGTAATTTTTTGATGTGTTGATACATCAGCGGCTGGGTCGCCATGGGTTCGTCGGCTTCGCTATGCCCGTGACGCCGATAACAGACCAGATCGATGATCACATCCTTGTAGAAGCGCATGCGGTAATCGAGCGCCAGCTGCGTGAGAAACAGCACGGCCTCGGGATCGTCGGCGTTGACGTGGAATATGGGCGCATTGACCATTTTTGCCACGTCGGTGCAGTAGAGAGTCGAGCGGGCCTCGTCCTGATTGCTGGTGGTAAAGCCGATCTGGTTATTGATGACAATATGTACGGTGCCCTTGGTGGAAAAGCCGCGCGACTGGGACATATTGAGCGTCTCCATCACCACGCCCTGCCCGGAAAAGGCGGCATCGCCATGGATCAGCACCGGCACCACCTGTTTACCCTCCCAGTCCTGGCGCCGATCCTGGCGGGCACGCACCGAGCCCTCGACGACCGGATCCACGATCTCCAGGTGCGAGGGATTGAACGCCAGCGCCACATGCAACAGGCCGCCGGGCGTGTTGAGATTGGAGGAGAAGCCGAGATGGTATTTCACATCGCCGGTGCCGTTGCCATTGCCGGGATGGACGCCCTCGAATTCGCGAAACAGCTCTTCCGGTGTTTTGCCCAGCACGTTCACCAGCAGATTGAGCCGACCGCGATGGGCCATGCCGATGGCCATCTCTTTGACGCCGCTTTCGCCGCCATGCTGGATCAGCCGGTGCAGCATCGGGATCAGGCTCTCGGCGCCCTCCAGGGAGAAGCGTTTCTGGCCCACGTATTTATTGTGCAGATATTTTTCCAGGGTCTCGGCCGCGGTCAGACGACTGAACAGATCGCGCTTCTGGGTTTCGGAGAGATCGGCATGGCCCCGGGCGGATTCGAGATAGTACTGAATCCAGCGTTTTTCCGTCGTGTCGACCAGATACATGTACTCGGAGCCGAGCGAACCGCAGTAGGTGTTGACCAGAATATTGATGATCTCGGCCAGTCGCGCCCGATCCGGGCCGACCAGCGAGCCGGTTTCAAACTCGGTATCCAGATCGGCATCGCTGAGCTCGTGATGCGCCAGCGTCACCTCGGGAATTTCGGGTGCCTCGCGCAGGCCGAGCGGATCCAGATCGGCCAGCTGATGCCCCCGGAAGCGGTAGGCGTTGATTAATTGCAGGACCTTGACCTGCTTGTGAATGAGTTCCACGTCGACATCGGCCTGCCGGCGTGTCGGGGTTAGATGACGGAACTGGGCACGAATCGCCGCGTGGGAGATGTCCTTGTCGATGCCATCCACTTTGGGCAGTTCACGGAACAGCGCCTGCCACTGGGGATCCACTGACCTGGGATCCTGCAGATAATCTTCGTAAAGCTGCTCGAGATAACCGGCGTTGGTGCCGGCAAAAGCGGAGTTTCTCCAGCGGGTTTTCAAATCGGACTCATCGGACATGGGCCGACATCCTTGTAACAATTCTCGGGTAGTTGTACCTGTCAGGTTGACTCGTGTTCATACCTGTTATTTCGGCAGATTCAGCAGATTTTTCAAGTGGAAAATCACTGAATCGCTATTTCGAGCGTACTGACAGAGGCAGCATGAAACCCGGTAGATATCACCAGCATACTACTGTCGGTAGTCAGATAACACCTCCGGTTTGGGGTAAAGCGTGCTCATCAGAACGGATTTGCCATCCGGTTGAACAAGTCGGCAATGCGCGCGGGTCAGTGCCCGCTGGTGCGGGACGCCGCACGAGTGCGCGATCAGCGCCGTGCCGTAATGGATCTTGTCGACGAAATTCTTCACCTTGACCGATTTTTCCTCCGGGTTCAGGCCTTTTTGCAGGCGGGGATCGTGTGTGGTGACGCCGGTCGGGCAGGTGTTGCGATTGCATTTCATCGCCTGAATACAGCCCAGAGAAAACATAAAGCCGCGGGCGGAGTTGACGAAATCGGCGCCACTGCATAACGCCCAGGCAACGCCGGAGGGCGTGATCAGTTTGCCAGAGGCGATCACCCGGATTCGATCGCGCAAACCGTAACGGGTCAGGATATCCACCACAGTGGGCAGTGACTCCTTGATCGGCAGTCCGACATCGTCCATCAGTGGCATCGGTGCGGCACCGGTGCCGCCGTCGCAGCTGTCCACCGTGATAAAATCCGGTGCGGTTTTGATACCCCGGTGTTGTATTTCGCGGCACAGTTGCGTCAGCCATTCGTCTTCACCGAGCACAAGCTTGAAGCCGGTCGGCTTGCCCGTCGCTTCACGTACGACATCGATAAAATCCAGCAACTCCGCGGTATTTCCGATTTCGAGGTGGCGGTTGGGCGAGATTGAATCCATGCCGGGGGTAATGCCGCGGATCCGGGCAATTTCGGGCGTGACTTTCGTCCCCGGCAGGATCCCGCCCTTGCCGGGCTTGGCGCCCTGGCTTAACTTGATTTCGAACATTTTAATCTGTGACGAAGCGGCAAGCTCGTGCAGGCGTTCAACATCAAACTGGCCTTCGGGATTACGCACGCCATACCTGGCCGTGCCGATCTGGAAGACCAGATCGCATCCCCCTTCCAGATGATAGGGTGCCAGCCCGCCCTCGCCGGTGTTCAGCCAGCAGCCGGCCAGTTTGGCCCCGTGTGACAGGGCGCGTACGGCAGGCTTGGAAAGCGCGCCATAGCTCATGGCGGAAATGTTAATCAATGAAGTCGGTTCATAGGGATGCGGGCAGTAAGGCCCGATGACAACCGGTGGCGGTTCGCTGGTGTGCTCCATCAATGTCGGAAAAGAGGTATTCACAAACAGTGGCGTGCCGGGGGGCGTCAGGTTTTTCGTGGAGCCGAAGGCCACGGTATTGTCGTGTCCGGAGGCGGATTTATAAACCCACTCCCGTTCGGCGCGATTGAAAGGCATCTCCTCGCGATCCATGGCAAAGAAATACTGGCGGAAAAATTCGCCCAGCGAGCTGAACAGATAACGAAACCGGCCTATAACAGGATAATTGTGCCGGATAGCATCTTTCTTCTGGGAAATGTCCCGGATAAAAACAATAATGATGATTAATACCACAAGGCCGACAACAAAAACGAACAATGTTGCCAGAAAGATCAGCGCCTGCATGGTGACGTCAGATAGTAGGGTCATGTTATCTCCCTCTTGTTGCTTGATTCCGGACGGGTTTCGAGAAAAAGTTTTTCATATTCATCAGCTGGAACAGGGCGACCGAAAAGATAGCCCTGCATAATATCGCAGCCGTATTCGCTGAGCATTTTTTGCTGCTCCGGGGTTTCGACACCTTCGGCGACAATCTCAAGGTCGAGATGATGCCCCAGCTCGATAATGGAACGCACGATGGCCCGATCAGACGGACTGTTTTCCAGTTGTTTGACAAAGGATTGATCGACCTTGAGTGTCTGGATTGGAAATTGCTTGAGGTAGGCTAAAGAAGAAAAGCCCGTGCCGAAGTCATCGATCGCCAGTTTGACTCCAAGGCGGCGTAGCCGGTGCATTATATCGATCGATGAATCGATGGATATGGCAACCCCTTCGGTGATTTCAAGTTCCAGGTATCTGGCATCCAGACCGGTTTCGCGCAGAACCTGGGCAACGAGATCGGGAAGCTCGTTGGTAAACTGGTGGGCGGAAATATTGACAGCGACGGGTAATTGGTCATGTGATTGCCATAGCAGGTTACGGGTGCAGGCGGTACGCAAAATCCACTCACCGATCTGAGTGATACTGCCTGTTTCCTCGGCAAGGGGAATGAATTCGGCCGGCGATATCATCCCGTATTTGGGATGCTGCCAGCGCACCAGGGCTTCCGCACCGACGAGGTTGCCGCCGGGCAGATCGATTTTGGGCTGATAGTAGATCAGCAGCTCATTTCCGGCTATTGCCTGACGCAGATCATGAGACAACTCAAGTCGTAACAGGGCGTCGGCGTTCATCTCGGATTGATAGACACAAACCCCGTTGCCACCTTTATTGCTGATGCTGCGCATGGCACTTTCGGCGTTTTTGAGCAGTTGAAATATATCCATGCCATGCTCGGGAAAGTACGCCAGCCCGACACTCATGGTAAGTGACAGAATATGATTGTCAACAAGAACGGGATCCCGGGCGATACGTCGTAAATGTTCAGAGAGTTCACCGGAAAACAATTCGTCCGCATTGTCCGCCAGAATGACGAAATGATCGCCTTCCAGTCGGTAAATTTTAATCGGATTGTCGTACTCCGTTTCAGAGAAACAGTGTTGCAGGCGGTTCGCCACAGAGGTGATCAGCTCATCGCCCGCAAGATGGCCCAGGCTTTGAGATACCATGCTGAAACGATCAATATTGGCTATGGCGACTGCAATAAGGTTGTCAGGCCTGTTTTTCGAAATCATTGCCGCGACATCTTTTTCCAGCTGCCGTCGATTGGCCAGATCAGTCAATGAATCATGATAGGCCAGATATTCATTGCGATTTTCGGCGCTGCGGCGCGCGGTAATATCCTGCAAATAGACATGGCAGGTGTCGAAATCCTCCAGGTATTGCAGGGTGCAGAAAAAAATATAGGTTGAGACTGTGTATTCAAAACGCATTAGAGGCGCATGTCTGGTGTGCATTGCATTGATATTTTTTTGAAGGTTTGGTGGCAGCAACCTCTCTATCTCCCCGCTGTTCGGGAAAATAACGCTGTGCATGTTATAGGCGGCCGGGTTGGCAAACAGAACCTTGCCGTGCGTATCAATCTGAAAGACCGGGTTGGGATTGCGTTCCGGAAACAAAGCCAGCAAACGCCGGGCCCGGGCGTCGGACAACTGTTGATAGGCGTAATGGACGAAAAACAAAGCCAGAACAAATATCACCGCGCTCACGGCGACCACCAGGTAAAACATCTCCAGCGAGGCCGCGGAGACGTAGTTACCGCGTTCGGCAACCTGGCGTTCAACCGAGCGGACAAAACGTTCCAGCCGGTTGTTGAGCGAGCGGGAGACGACGGCGACCTCGCCGAGTATCCGGCGCGCCTCGTCCCAGTCTGTTGAATCGGCAGTCAATACCTGGTCGAGCTTTTTTGCCAGCTTCTGTAGCACCGAATGTTCGTTCTGTAATTCGGCGAGCTCGGGATTGTCCGCAAAGGTCCTGGCCAGCCACTCCATACCGTCATTAACCCGTCTGCTATTGCGGCTGTACGAGGTCAGATAACTGTCACGGTCGGTGTCGGTGTAATAGCGGTAGAGAATCGGTTCACGGGCGGTGACCGCCTGTTTGAGATCGGCAATCCGGTGCAGGTGCGCGATATCGTCGTTGCTCAGGCGCAATATCTCGTCGCGGACGTTCTGACCCTGCTGGTAAATATAGATCGAAAGTACCGAGCCGAGACCGAGCACGGCAAGATAGACCAAAAACCACCAGCGGCGTCCAAAGTTCATGGTATCTCTTTTCAGGTTAGTTATAAGACAGACATGTCATGATAAGCTATGAGAGGCCCTGCCGGGCGATATCCGACTAACTCTCTGGCTAATCCTGCAGGTCATGCTGGCGTTAGCCTGCGTGATACCCCTGCTGATACGCAGAGTGTCAGGTAGCGCTGCGCGCAACCTGACCTACTTTCTGCGCACCTTTCAGGGACAGTTATTTAGACGTCCGGGAGGGTCACACCTTACAGCCCGTCGCGAAATGCGATGTCTGACGTTTGTAAGGATTCTGGCCGTTAGACGACCAACCTGCAAGAAGCCGGGGTTGGCCCGGCAAAATATGACAAGGAGAGAAAAATGAAGAATGTGACTAATGGTCTGATGGCCGGCCTGGCTGCCACTGTCGTACTTTCGGTACTCATGGTGCTAAAAGGCATGATGGGGCTGATGCCCGATTTGAACGTGATCGCTATGCTGTCTGCCCAGATGAGTTCAGGGCCGGCCATGGGCTGGCTCGCCCATTTTATGATCGGTGTTATCGGTTACGGCCTGGCCTATAGCCTGGTATTCGGCAATCTGCCACTGGGTGGCCATGGGCTGCGCGGGATTATTCTGGGTGTCGCGGGCTGGCTGGTGATGATGGTGGCAGTGATGCCAATGATGGGGGCCGGTTTGTTTGGCGTAGCGATGCCCAGCGGTATGATGGTCCCGGTCGCCACTCTGGTATTGCATGTCATTTTTGGGCTGGTCCTCGGCCTGGTCTATAACAAACTCAGCCACGCCGGATACTGAGCCGGTTTCTCCATGAATCTGTTCATTTTCGGGCTGATTCTCGCGGTCGTCGGTTTTCTGCTCTGGTGGCAATGGTCCATGCTGCGCCAGGCCCGGCGCTACGTGGGCCGGCCGGCGCCGGATACCACCGCAGTCGACGGGGCGAACAGGGCGGCGCGACGAATCTATTTCTTCCATGCGGTCCATTGCGGCCCCTGCCGGGCCGTGGCCCCGCTCGTGGATCGGCTGTGCCGGGAATACCCTAATCTGGTCAAGGTGGATGTGGCCAGCCACCCGGCGCTGGCACGCCGGTTTGGCGTGGCCGCCACACCCTCTTTTATCATTGTCGCAAACGACCGGATCGATGAGGTCAGACTCGGCGGCGTCACGGAGGCGTGGCTGCGCAACCGTCTGAATATTGAGGAGGCGCCTTGACAGCGCATACTGTCAGGATACCGCCTGGCCAATGGCTCGGTTACAATGGGGCAAATTTTTTACCCGGGGCTATTTCCGCCATGCGCCAGCCATCACAGGGTGCCGACAATCCGCGGGCCAGCGGGCCTTTCTCCGAGGCGAATATCGCCGCACTGCGCCATGATATGCTGCGCTTTGCCCGCTTTCAGCTGCGTGATGAGGCCGCCGCGGAAGATGCGGTGCAGGAGGCGCTGGCTGCAGCCTACCTCGCCCGCGACGGTTTTGCCGGCCGCTCCCAGCTCAAGACCTGGGTCTTCTCGATCCTGCGCAACAAGATCATCGATATGCTGCGCTATCGCTCCCGTCATCCGACACAGAGTTTGACCGCCGAGGACGGCAGCGATGTGGAGATCGAACAGCTCTTTAATGAGAAAGGCGAGTGGCGCAAGGAAAAGCGGCCGGCAAACTGGGGCGATCCCGAAAACGAGCTCGATAATGAGCAGTTCTGGCACATCTTCGAGCTGTGCCTGGCAGAACTGACCGAACAGTCGACACGGGTGTTTACCCTGCGCGAATTTCTCGGCTTTGAAACGGCGGAGATCTGCGCTCAGCTTGAGATCAGCGAAAGCAATTGCTGGGTGATACTGCACCGGGCACGTTCACGGCTGCGGCTGTGCCTCGAAAAAGAATGGTTTGCACAGGGGTAATGCACGATGCTCAATTGTAAAGATACCACCAAACTTTTGTCGCAACAGCAGGATGAGTCCCTGTCGTTTCGCAAACGGGTGGCCCTGCGGTTTCATCTGATGATGTGTTCGGGTTGCCGTAACTACAACAAGCAGATCGATTTTATCCATAAAGCCTGTCAGCGTTTCAGCGGTAAAAATTAGACACGTCGACCTGTCAGGGCTGGTTCTCCCTGATTAAACCCTGACAAACCGCCGACGTTGGCGGTGAGACACAACCAGGCTGTGCCGTAGAGGAAAAAAGCTGAGCTCTCGCACAGACGCCACGGCGCAAAGCAATCTGATATTGCTCATTCTCCGCGTCTCTGCGAGAGTTTTGTGCACCTTTTAGGAATGGTTATTCAGCTTTTTACCACGTATTACATTCATGTCACCGAGGACATCCAGACATAAAAAAGCCGGTCCAGGGTGGACCGGCAACGATTCACGAGGAGGCTGCGTGAATCAAGTGACCAGCTTTCGGCCAATCCAGTAATCCAGGCTGACATAACGTCCCGCGCCGTGGAAGAACAACACCAGTAGCATGATGAAATAAGTCGCGGCAAACTCAATGCCGTTTTTCAAAATTGTGATACTGCCATATTCGGTCAACCAGCTGTAATTGCCGTGTTCTTTGAGGATTTCACGCGCCATGTCGCGGCGTTCAACGGCACCTTCAATCATATCCATGCGCCATTCCCAGGGTACGGTCAGGGTGGTTTCGGGCAGGGCATGCCAGCCGTTTTCCCAGTGCGCGGTGGTGGCGGCCATGATCATGGTGACCATCAGGGGGATAGCAAACCAGCGTGTGGCCAGCCCGATCAGGATGGCGATTCCACCAAAGAATTCCGCGGCGCCGGCCAGCAGGGCCATCAGCATGGGAGCCGGCATACCCAGCATCTCACCGAAATAATAGGCCGTATTATCCAGGGAGCTTAGCTTGCCATAGCCGGCGAGAATAAAGATCGGTGCGAGAAACAGCCGCAGTAAAAGCGGCGCGATAAAATCAAGTTGTCTGCTTTTATCCAGCAGACCTTGCAGTTTGCATAGAAAATTCATTGTATCCTCCAGACAGTTTCCCTTGTTGTGATTTATGTATCCATATTTATAGGGTAGTCAAAAAACCGCATTACAGCGTTGAATGTACTTGAAGGTAGACCGGGCTGACCGCGTCGAACAGCAGAACTGTTCGTCCGCGGCGCCCGGTAATGGCACATTGCAGGCTGAACTTGCCGGCATGCGTTTCAGGCTGCGCGCTTAACGACTACCGCCGCACTTGCCTTCACCGCATTTTCCTTCGGCATCTTTATCCTTCTTGTCTGATTTGGCGCCGCACTTGCCTTCACCACACTTTCCTTCCTTGGTTTTGGAGTCGGCGCGCTTGCCCTCGCCGCATTTCCCTTCACCGCATTTGCCTTCGGCGCCTTTTTGGGCGACCAGCATGTAACCGCCGCCCAGTTCGCTCATGGCAAAGGGATTATCGCCTGCCGGGCTGGCAGCGGAGGCGACATTGCTGGCCGCGAGTGTGGTAACAAATGTGGCGCCAACGGCCCATGAAATGGATTTGAGTGTTTTTTTTGACTGTGACATGTGAATTCTCCATCAGCTTTTAAAATACCATCCCGTTGGTGTCCTTGCGCATGGGCGGGATGGCTGGCCTGTGCGCAAGGTATTGATTAAGCGGTACCGGTACGATTGAGGTGTACTACCGCGGTCCCGCCCCGAAGAAATCCAGAACGAGTGCCAGGAGGCGGCCGTTTGGGCTTTCTTCGTTTTTCATTGGTCGTTGCAGCGAAGCATTCCTTACAGTTCTGTCCCGCAATATTCAGAAATTGTCTGTTAAAGAGATTACTGGTCGGTAGCAAGCATGTCTGCATGCTGTGCAGAAGAAGAGTAAAACGGATAATCCGTGTAACCCTTTTCGTCCCCGCCATAGAAGGTGGCGGTATCCGGATCGTTCAACGGCAGATCCTCGCAGTAACGGCGGACCAGATCGGGGTTGGCCAGGGTAAGGTCACCGGTTTGAACCGGTTCGAACAAATCAGTACTCATGAACGACTCCTTTGTTATTTTGAATACTCTCCGATGGGAAAGCGCGTTTCAATGTGCAGCATCGCGACGAAACGAAAACAGGAAAGCGGTGTGTCCTCCGCCGGTTTGACGATCACCGGACAGCCGGCGGCGACGGCCGGTCCGACCACGTCACGGTTCCCTGCGGGAGAGCGGTTATCGGCTGTCAGTGCGCAAAAGTGTGCGAGCATGAAGGTCTCCTATATCGCTCGGCTCTGTTCCTTGATGGCGTGATTGAGAATACGATCGTTGTCGATATAGTCGATTGGCACTTCAACCAGATGGACGCCGGTCTCGTTGAGGCACTGTTGCAACAGCGTTGGCAGTCCCGCTGCGGAGGCAATCCGATGTCCCCGGGCACCGTAACTGTTGGCGTACTGCACAAAGTCGGGATTGCCGTAATCCAGACCAAAATCCTCGAATCCCATGTTGGCCTGTTTCCACTTGATCATGCCGTAGGCATCGTCACGCAGGATCAGGACTACCAGATCCAGTTCGAGGCGCACCGCTGTTTCCAATTCCTGGGAGTTCATCATGAACCCACCGTCACCGCAGATCGCCATCACCTTGCGATCCGGGTGAACGATTTTGACGGCGATGGCCGAAGGCAGGCCGGCGCCCATGGTGGCCAGGGCGTTGTCCAGCAGGACGGTATTGGGCTGGTATGCCAGATAATTACGGGCGAACCAGATTTTGTAGATACCGTTATCCAGCGTAATGATCCCGTCTTCCGGCATGGCCCGGCGGATTTCTGCTACCAGCCGTTGTGGATAGAGGGGAAAGCGGTCATCCTCGACTCCTTCCCTCAGATGGGCATCGAGGTGTTGCTTGACCGTCATGAAGCGGCTGAAATCCCACTGTTTCTGTATCTTGACGCCGGTGGTGAGTCGTTCGATGCTGTCGGTGATATCGCCGATCACGCCTTGCTGGGGATGATAGACCGCGTCGACGGCGGCGGTAATGTAATTGACATGGATCACCCTGGCGTTACCGGCCTTACCGGCACCCGCCAGATCGGGGTTTTCGACTTCACCGCTATGCTCATCATCCATGATGAAAGGCGGTTTTTCGACCACGTCATGGCCGACATTGATGATCAGATCCGCCGCCTCAATGGCCCGGTGCAGATAATCCTCGCCGGAGAGGGCGGCGGTACCAAGAAACAGCGGATGGCGTTCGTCGATGACCCCTTTGCCCATCTGGGTGCTGAAAAAGGGAATGCCGCTCTTGTCGACGAAGGCGCGCAATGCCGCGCAGGTCTGGCGGCGGTTAGCGCCGGCACCGATTAACAACAGAGGATGGCGGGCCGAATGCAGCATCTGCAGCGCGGCCTCGATGGCATCGTCACTGGCGCGCGGGTTGGTGAAGTGACTGCGGGGGATCACACCGGCGTCGGTCTCGTCGCGGGCGATATCCTCGGGCAACTCCAGGTGGACCGCGCCGGGTCGCTCATCCCCGGCGCGCCGGAAGGCCTCGCGCACCCGGGCGGGAATGTTGTGGGCGCTGCTCAGTTGGCGGGTGTACTTGGTCAGCGGTTGCATCATATCCACCACGTCAACGATCTGGAATTCCCCCTGCTTGCTGGCTTTGATCGGTTTTTGGCCGGTGACCATCAGCATGGGCATTGCCCCCAGCTGGGCATAGGCCGCGGCCGTGACCAGGTTGGTGGCACCTGGCCCCAGGGTGGCAAGACAGACCCCGGTTTTACCGGTCAGTCGTCCATAGGTGGCGGCCATGAAACCGGCAGCCTGCTCGTGCCGGGTCAGGATGAGCCGGATATTCGAGTCCTTTAGTGAGTTGAGCAGGTCGAGGTTTTCTTCGCCCGGAATGCCGAAAATGTACTCCACCCCTTCGGATTCGAGTGCCTTGACAAATAGATCGGAGGCCTTCATGAAATATGTCCTGCTTCCGTTTGGTTGATGTTTTTTCGAAGCTTTCCCTGAACTGGCGGTTATCCGCGGCCTGGCTGCGCGGATAATCCATCCCGATTGCATCAAGAGCGTAATAATCGCACCGCCGTTGAGTCAGAAGGAATAAAGGTTTGGTCGCAGAAACGTCCCGGACCTTACAGCTCCCATCCGATTGCCAATGGCGGATGCCATACGTTTATGAAAACGAGCTTTGTTTGGCCTGGTCCATGGCCGGCCTGGCGGCCTGCGGGGCGGAATCTTCATCATGAAAGGTAAAGCGTGTCATGGTGCTCTCCTGGTTATAGAGTGATTATTCAATAATTCCGAGTATGGCAATACTTGAATGATCGTTCAAGTTTGTTATGATTGAAATTGAACCGAATTTTAGGGCGTCGCCAGGCCCTGCCGCGCGCAACGACGTATTCTGGTGCCGGGGTCATAGCGCCACCTGTTCATTGCCGTTGAAGCCTGGAGAGCCGGCTGCGGCAGGCCGATCAATGACCCTATATATCGAGGAAAATCATGCGAAGTTTTCTGATCAATCACAGTTACCTGGGCACGGGTGATTTGTTCGCGCCGTCGCGTTGGCTGGAGAAGTTCCTGCATCCGCACCGGCATATCGCACGGTGCCAGTATCGGGGCAAGGAGCTGACAGTGCACTGGACCCGGCGCGCACAGCGCCAGTTACAGCAGTTGGAGGAACCGTTACTGGTTGAAATGCAGCTGTATTTCTCCTGCATGGTCAAAAAACGGGTATTGTTTCACCCGGCGGACTTTGAGTCCGACAGTGATATCATCCCGGTGACGCAACATTTGTCTGTCACTGTGCGCACGGTACAGTCTGATCAATGTGATCCGGTTGAGTTTGCCCGTCACTATCCGGGTAAACGGAAGCTGGAGACGCCCGGGGCAAAAAAAATGCGCCCCCGCGAGCTGACGATAGATTTTAAACAAGGGCAATGGAGGGGAAACTTTTCAATCTAGACCCCGGCGGCCCGGGGTGAAGGCAAATGGCACTTCGGGTCTGTAATCAGTGATCGGCCTTTTGGTGCTCAATCTTTCTGAGTATCGTCGCTGTTGTCGCTGTTGTCGCTGTTGTCATCCTTGTTCAGCGCCTCTTCCTCGGCAATGGCACGATCCAGTTCGGCTTCCATTTCCGCTTGCATCTCCTCGCTACTAAGCGGGGCTTCTTCCTGCTCCGCTTCTTCGGCAGACGTCTCTTCTTCGCGCTTGCGCTTCATGATGCGCCCGAAGATGACACCGACCTCAAACAGCAGCCACATGGGCACAGCCAGGAGGGTCTGGGAAATGATGTCCGGCGGGGTCAGCAGCATGCCAACCACGAAAGCGCCTACGATGATATAGGGTCGTTTTTGCGACAGGGCTTCCGGGGTCGTGACCCCGGCCAGAATCAGCATAATGGTAGCGATGGGTACCTCGAACGCCACACCGAAAGCAAAAAACAGTTTAATGGCAAAATCGAGATAGCTGGCGATATCCGGTCGGTAGTCGATACTTTCCGAGGCGAAGCTGGAAGTGAATTCGAACACCAGCGGGAAGACCACGTAATAGGCAAAGGCCATGCCCAGGTAAAACAGGATAATGCTCGAGACGAGCAAAGGCAGAGCCAGTTTTTTCTCGTGCTTATAAAGACCGGGCGCGATGAAGGACCATATCTGATGAAGGACATAGGGGACAGAGAGAAAAAACGCAGCAATCAGGGCCAGCTTGAATGGCGTGAAGACGGGTGAGATCACCCCGATGGCAAGCATCTTGTTGCCCTCGACCAGATAGCCCTGCAGGGGCAGCGAGAAGTAATAATAGAGATCGTTGGCGACTGCCATCAGTGCCACGGTTAGAATCAAGACCAGTCCGACTATACGCAGCAGACGATCGCGCAGCTCGACCAGATGCGAGAGGAACGGCGTCTCCTGTTCCGCGCTCTGATCGTTATCGTTCGGGCTTTTCTTGCTCATCAGCTGCGGTGTCGGACGATGGTTTGTCGTTGTGGGGCTTATCGATAATTTCGGCGTCGGATTGTTCGGAGGTCTGTTCTGTCTCGTCGTCGCCGGTCGCCTTGACCAGGTAATCCGGCTTCTCTTCTTCCTCGATGGTGAAGCGGTCGCTGTTCATGATCTGCTTGATCTCGTCCAGGCCGGCATCTTCTTCAAGCGCCTTGCGCAGCTCTTCTTGTTTCATCTCGCGATCGATGTCGGATTTGACCTGGGTGACAAAACGGCGCGTGCGGCCGACCCACTTGCCGACATTGCGGGCCACCGCAGGCAAGCGTTCGGGGCCGACGACCACCAGGGCCACGACCGTGATGATAATCAGTTCAAGAAAGCCGATATCAAACATAGCGTAAAAGGGACGAGTGACGAGGGACGAGGGACGAGGAGACAGGCAGATCTCTGACCCCTGCTATCGTTGCCATGCTCAGAAACCCTTTCAGGTTTTGTCCTCGTCCTTGACCTTGGTGGCTTCGCCTTCGATGGTCTGGTTTTCGTCGCTGCTTTCCAGTTTGGACGAGTCATTGTCCTCAGCGGCGTCTTCTTCACTCTTGACCGCGCTCTTGAAGCCCTTGACCGCACTGCCGAGATCGGAGCCGATGTTGCGCAGGCGCTTGGCGCCGAACAGCAGCAGCACAATCAGCAGAATAATAACCAGTTGCCAGATACCAATACCCATGATGTTACTCCACGTCCTGAACGTTAACGATTATTGAAGCGCTGTCTGTGTCAGTAAATAACAATCAGCGTTGTGACTATTCAAAGCCGGGCATATTCTTTCCGCCCATCAGATGGATGTGCAGATGAAAAATAATCTGTCCCCCGCCTTCGCCGGTGTTAATAATGGTGCGAAAGCCGTCATCCAGCCCCTGCTGTTTGGCGATTTTCGGCAGTTGCCGCAGCATGTGTCCCACCAGTGCATCGTGTTGTGGTTCCAGCTCATTAAGGCTGTCGATGTGTTCGCGCGGGATCACCAGCAAATGCACCTCGGCCTTGGGGTTTATATCCTTGAAGACGATCATCTGATCATCCTCATAGACCCGATCCGAGGGAATTTCATCAGCGAGAATTTTGCAAAACAGGCAGTCGCTCATGATGACCTCATTGGTTCCGGTTGGCTTTCTCTTCCAGCCCCGACAGGCCGAAGCGGCGCGCCAGCTCATCGAGCACCTGATCCGGGCCAAGCCCCTGATGCGCCAGCATCACCAGGGTATGAAACCACAGATCGGCGGTTTCATAAACGATCTGTTGCGGGTCCCCGTTCTTGGCGGCCATCACCGTTTCGGTGGCCTCCTCGCCGATTTTTTTCAAAATCGCGTCCAGCCCCTTGCCGTACAGGCCGGCGACGTAGGAGCTGTCGGGATCGGCCCCTTTACGCTGTTCGAGCACCTCGGCGAGTTGTTGCAATATGTCGCTCATAGGCGGGGATTATTCCACGTTTGGGGCCGTTTGTGGGGATGCTATTTATATATGGCGTCGGGATCCTTGATCACCGGCTCCACCTCGACCCACTGATCACCCTGTAACTGCTTGAAAAAACAGCGATGTCGGCCGGTATGACAGGCGATGCCGCCTTTTTGCTCCACCTCCAGCAAAATCACGTCATTATCGCAATCCAGGCGGATGTCGCGGATGATCTGCTCGTGGCCCGACTCCTCGCCCTTGCGCCACAGCTTGCCCCGGGAGCGCGACCAGTAGATCGCCTTGCCCTCCTGCACGCTCAGCGCCAGCGACTCGCGGTTCATCCAGGCCAGCATCAGCACCTGGCCCGTGCCCGTCTCCTGGGCAATCACAGGTACCAGCCCGTCCCCGGTCCACTTGATCTCATCCAGCCAGTTTGTACTCATAATGATTTTTTACCGCAGAGGCGCAGAGAGCGCAAAGTTAATTATGAATGCTTAATTTTGAATTTTGAATTAAATGCGGATTTTGCAATTCAAAATTTAAAATTCAACACTAAAAATTATTTCTTCGCGTCCTCTGCGCCTCTGCGGTGAAATTTTTTCTAAAGCCGGACTTCGATGTCGCTGCCGGCCATGCGCCGCTTGGCTTCCTCGATGCTGTATTCGCCGAAGTGGAAGATGCTGGCGGCGAGCACGGCGTCGGCGTGGCCCTGTTTGATGCCGTCAACCAGGTGGTCCAGGTTGCCGACGCCGCCGGAGGCGATCACCGGGACGCTGACCGCATCGCAGATGGCGCGGGTCAGATCCAGATCGAAGCCCTGTTTGGTGCCGTCGCGATCCATGCTGGTCAGCAGGATCTCGCCGGCGCCGTAGTCGACCATTTTCCTGGCCCACTCGATCGCGTCCAGGCCGGTGGCCTTGCGCCCGCCATGGGTGAAGATATCCCACTTTTTCGGGTCCTCGCTCACCTGTTTGGCGTCGATGGCCACCACAATGCACTGGGAGCCGAATTTCTGTGCTGCCTCGCGCACGAACTCGGGATTGTCCACCGCCGCGGTATTGATCGCGACCTTGTCGGCGCCGGCGTTGAGCATGGCGCGCACATCCTCGATCTTGCGAATGCCGCCGCCGACGGTCAGCGGAATAAACACCTGGCCGGCCACCTGTTCCACCACATGGATCATGGTCTCGCGGTTTTCGTGACTCGCGGTGATATCCAGAAAGGTCAGCTCGTCGGCGCCCTGCTCGTCATAGCGGCGTGCGATCTCCACCGGATCCCCCGCATCGCGGATATCCACGAACTGCACCCCCTTCACAACCCGGCCCTTGTCCACGTCCAGGCAGGGAATAATACGTTTGGCCAGACCCATATGAATACCTCAAATAGTTTTTTACCGCAGAGACGACGTAGAGCAATTTTGAATGCTAAATGTTGAATGTTGAATTAACTACCGATTTGGCAATTCAAAATTTAAAATTCAACATTCAAAATTATTACTCGCCCCCGCAGCTGTCGGCCAGGGCGGCGCCTTCGGTGAAGTCGAGGCTGCCTTCGTAGATGGCCCGGCCGGTGATGGCGCCCATAATACCCTCGTTGGCGACCTCGCACAGGGCCTGGATATCGTCCATGTTGGTAATGCCGCCGGAGGCGATGACCGGGATAGCCATCGACTGGGCCAGCTTGACGGTGGCCTCGACGTTGACGCCGCTCATCATGCCGTCGCGGCCGATGTCGGTGTAGACGATGGCCGAGACGCCGTCCTGTTCAAAATGCTGGGCCAGATCGATGACATCGTGACGCGAGAGCTTGGACCAGCCGTCGATGGCCACCTTGCCGTCCTTGGCGTCCAGGCCGACGATAATGTGGCCGGGGTATTCCATGCACAGATCATTGACAAAATGGGGCGCGTTGACCGCTTTGGTGCCGATGATTACATACTGCACGCCGGCATCGAGATAAGTCTCCACGGTTTCCTCGTCGCGGATACCGCCGCCGATCTGGATGGGCAGATCGGGGAAGGCGCTGGCGATGGCATGGACCACGTCGGCGTTGACCGGTTTACCGGCGAAGGCGCCGTTGAGATCGACGATATGCAGGCGTCGGGCGCCGGCCTCGACCCAACGTGCGGCCACGCTGACCGGGTCGTCGGAAAAAATCGTTTCATCTTCCATTTTGCCCTGACGCAAACGGACGCATTTGCCGTCCTTGAGGTCGATGGCAGGGATCAGCAGCATGGTGAAGTCTCTCGTGTTTGCTCGAACGTCACAGTGGTGTGCTTAGAGGGAACCGTCCCAGTTCAAAAAGTTGGTGTACAGTTGTATACCGGTGTGTTGGCTTTTCTCCGGATGGAACTGTACGGCAAATACATTACCTTTTGCCAGTGCGCAGGTAAACGGAATGCCGTAGCTGCAGGAGGCGGCGATCAAATCCGGCTCGGCCGGCTCCACATAATAACTGTGGACAAAATAGAAGCGCGCGCCATTGGCAATGCCCTGCCACAAGGGGTGCTCGACCTGTGGATAGACCTGGTTCCAGCCCATGTGCGGGATCTTGAGCCGTTCGTCGCTGAGGGGATCGCGCATATCCCGGGCAAAGGCCAGTACCTTGCCGGGCAGCAGCCCCAGACAGCGGGTCCCGTCGTTCTCGGCGCTGTACTCCATCATCGCCTGCATGCCGACACAGACCCCCAGCAGCGGCGTACCCTGTTCGGCCACCTGGTGAATCACCGGTTCCAGACCCAGGCGACGGATTTCCGCCATGCAATCGCGAATCGCGCCCACGCCGGGGAGGACAACGTGCTCGGCCTGGCCGATCTGTTCGGGATCGGCGGTAACCAGAACCCGGCGGGCGGGATCAGCCTTTTCCAGGGCCTTGCTCACCGAGTGGAGATTGCCCATTCCATAATCAATTACAGCAACAGTAGACATAGCAGTCGGGACGGTTAAGCGGGGTCGCCCCCGGTAGTTGGTTCAGAGGCTACCTTTGGTGGAGGGCAGAATGCCCTGCATCCGCGGGTCGGGTTCCAGCGCCATGCGCAATGCCCGGCCGAAGGCCTTGAAGGCGGTTTCGGCAATATGGTGGGCGTTGCGGCCACGCAGGTTGTCGATGTGCAGGGTCACCCGGGCGTGGTTGACGAAGCCCTGGAAGAACTCGCCAAACAGGTCCACGTCAAACTCACCGATGTGCGAGCGCGGGAAATCAACCCCGTATTCCAGGCCGGGCCGGCCGGAAAAATCGATAACGACCCGCGAGAGGGCCTCATCCAGCGGGACATAGGCATGGCCGTAGCGGCGGATGCCCTGCTTGTCGCCCACCGCCTTGTCGAAGGCCTGGCCCAGGCTGATGCCGATATCCTCCACCGTGTGGTGGGCATCGATGTGCAGATCGCCCTGTGCCTGGAGGGTGATATCGATCATGCCGTGGCGCGCTACCTGCTCGAGCATGTGCTCGAGAAACGGCAGGCCGGTGTTCAGCTCGACCTCGCCCTGGCCGTCCAGATCAATACTGACCTGGATCCGGGTCTCCAGCGTGTTGCGTTCGATGTTGGCACGACGTGCGGACATGATGACTCCAGTCAGGGGCGCGGGCCGGCGCCGGTTCAAAGCGATAGCATACCGAAATAAACGGCTGCGGGAAAATCCGGATTCTACCAGATTCCACAGGCGATGCCGCAGGTTTTGGCTCGGGTATTCCGGCGGTTTTTAATCAAGCGATTAAACCAACTGTTTTGTTAAGTCGGGCCGGGTGCGAGTATAGTTTATCAAGGTGGCCCTGCCGGCTGCCGTTAACTTGTCATAGCCAACCAACCGGAGTCGGGTCGAGGTCCATGTCCAAACAACGCGTCGTCAATTTGTCCGAAGTTCGTACCCAATGTCAGAAATGCAGTCTGTATCAGTTGTGCATGCCGATGGGGTTGGCCGAAGGCGATCTCAACAGGCTCGATAAAATTATCAAACGTCGCCGGCCGGTGGAAAAAGGCGAATTTCTGTTCCGCCTGGGCGAGGACTTTACCTCGTTGTATGCCATCCGTTCGGGGTCGTTGAAAACCTATACCAGTCAAAGCGATGGTCAGGAGCAGGTTATCGGCATGCACCTGCCTGGCGAGTTGATTGGCCTGGATGCGATCGGCGACAACCGCCATGGCTGCTCGGCAGTGGCACTGGAGACTACCAGTGTTTGCGAGATTCCCTTCGATCATCTGGAACCGTTGAGTCGGGAAATCCCCGGTCTGCAGCATCATCTGTTCCGGCTGATGAGTGCCGAAATTCAGCACGATCAGTGTCACATGACAGTATTGGCCCGCATGCCGGTGGAAAACCGCCTGGCCAGTTTTTTGCTGAACCTGTCCGATCGCTACAAGCTGCGCGGTTACTCGGCCTACGAGTTCAACCTCAGCATGTCGCGCGGGGATATCGCCAATATGCTCGGTATGGCCATGGAGACCATCAGCCGGTTACTGACCGGTTTTCAGGATCAGGGCCTGATCCGGGTAGAACGCAAGCATATTCGTATTCTTGACCCGGCCGGTTTGCGCGCGATCGTCGGCCATTGTTGCGAACTGCCTGATAGTCCCGTGGATAACTCCAGTTCCCACAGCGCCTGAGCCGCTCACCCGGGCGGCGATTCCCCGACGTTTAAAAAAAATACGTCTTTTTTTTTGATCCAGATCAAGGCCTGGACTAGGTTTATTCCTGTGGCTTGGATATGGTTCAAGCTCGTAGCCTTCCCTTGCTTTGCTGAGAATAAAAAGGAAAGTCCATGGATAACCAATCGACTTATAACTACAAGGTGGTGCGCCAGTTTACGGTGATGACCGTCGTCTGGGGCATCGTCGGAATGCTGGTCGGGGTCGTGATTGCGGCGCAGCTGGTCTGGCCGGCGCTCAATTTCGATATCCCCTGGCTCACCTACAGCCGCCTGCGGCCATTGCATACCAATGCCGTGATCTTCGCCTTCGGCGGTTCGGCGCTGTTTGCCACGTCGTATTATGTGGTCCAGCGAACCTGTCAGGTGCGACTGTTCGGCGATCGGCTGGCGGCGTTTACCTTCTGGGGCTGGACCCTGGTGATTCTGCTGGCGGCTATCAGTTTGCCCCTGGGGGTGACCAGCAGTAAAGAGTATGCCGAACTGGAGTGGCCGATCGATCTGCTGATTACCGTGGTGTGGGTCGTCTACGCCATTGTCTTTTTCGGCACACTCGCCAAACGCCGGGTCAAACATATTTATGTGGCGAACTGGTTTTTTGGTGCCTTTATCCTGACCATCGCGGTGTTGCATGTGGTCAACAGTCTGGCCATGCCGGTGACACTGACCAAGTCCTACTCGGTCTACCCCGGGGCCATCGATGCCATGGTGCAGTGGTGGTACGGCCATAATGCGGTGGGCTTTTTCCTGACCGCGGGTTTTCTGGGCATGATGTATTACTTCATCCCCAAGCAGGCGGAGCGGCCGATCTACTCCTACCGGCTGTCGGTGGTGCATTTCTGGTCGCTGATTGCCATTTATATGTGGGCCGGCCCGCATCATCTGCACTACACCGCCCTGCCCGACTGGGCCCAGTCGCTGGGTATGGTGTTCTCGCTGATCCTGCTGGCGCCGTCCTGGGGCGGGATGATCAACGGCATCATGACGTTATCGGGCGCCTGGCACAAACTGCGCACCGATCCGATTCTCAAATTTTTGATCGTCTCGCTGTCGTTCTACGGCATGTCGACCTTCGAGGGACCGATGATGGCGATCAAGACCGTCAACTCCCTGTCTCACTACACCGACTGGACCATCGGCCATGTGCACTCCGGGGCACTGGGCTGGGTCGGCCTGGTGACTATCGGCTCGGTCTATTTTCTGATTCCCAAGCTGTTTGGCCGCGAGCAGATGCATTCGGTGAAACTGATCGATGTGCATTTCTGGATCGCGACCATCGGCATTGTGGTGTACATCGCCTCCATGTGGATCGCCGGTGTGATGCAGGGGCTGATGTGGCGCGCCATTAACGATGACGGCACCCTGACCTACAGCTTTGTGGAAAGTCTGGAGGCCATGTATCCGTTCTATGCCGTGCGCCTGCTCGGTGGCCTGATGTATCTGGCCGGTATGTTGATCATGGCGTACAACGTGTGGAAGACCATCGCCGGCCCGAAGGCCGCGGCGGATGAACGCATTCCGCAGACGGCTTAACGGAGGAGAGCATCATGAGTCATGACAAAATAGAAACACGTGCCGGCCTCCTGGCCCTGCTCATTGTTATCGTGATCAGTTTCGGGGGACTGGTGGAAATCGTGCCGCTGTTTTTTATCAAGGATACGACCGAGCCGGTCGACGGGCTCAAGCCCTACAGCGCGTTGCAGCTGGAAGGTCGTGATATCTATGTGCGCGAGGGTTGCTATACCTGCCATTCGCAGATGATTCGTCCGTTCCGGGCCGAGACCGAACGCTATGGGCACTATTCGGTGGCCGGCGAGTTCGTCTATGACCGGCCGTTCCAGTGGGGCTCCAAGCGGACCGGGCCGGATCTGGCGCGGGTCGGCGGGCGCTATTCGGACGAGTGGCATCGGGTTCATCTGATCAATCCGCGCGATGTGGTGCCCGAATCCAACATGCCGGGCTTCCCCTGGCTGGCGGAGAACGAACTCGACGGCAAGTACACGGCCAGAAAACTGCAGGTGATGAACAAGCTCACCAGAGCGACCTGTAACGGTTGCCAGACGTACAGCGAGGAGGAGATCGCCAGCGCGGCCGAGGATGTCAGGGGGAAAACAGAGATGGATGCCCTGGTGGCCTATTTGCAGAGCCTGGGTACCAGCATCAAGGCACGGAGGTAAACGCAATGGATATGAACGACGTGCGCAGCTGGTACACCGTGGTTATTTTTGTGGTATTCATTGGCATTTTTATCTGGGCCTGGAGCAGTAAACGCAAGCGTGATTTTCACGAAGCGGCTCATCTGCCCCTGAACGAGCCGGAATATCCCCGCGAGCAAAAGAATAAGGAGAACGGATCATGAGTAGCTTCTGGAGCTGGTTTGTGGCCGTGATTAGCCTGGGCATGATTTTCGCCTGCTACTGGTTAATTAAATGGACCACCAAAAGCCGTAGTGGTGAGGCGGCCGAAGGCGATGTCACCGGGCATACCTGGGATGGCAACCTGGAGGAGTACAACAACCCGCTGCCCAACTGGTGGTTGTGGCTGTTTTACATCACCATTATTTTCGCGCTGATCTATCTAATCCTGTATCCGGGGCTGGGTAATTTCAAGGGCGTCCTGAACTGGACGTCCACCGGCCAGTATGAGCAGGAGATGGACGTGGCCCAGCAGGAATATGGTCCCATCTTTGCCCGTTATGCCGAAACCGAGATTCCGGTGCTGGCGCAGGATGATGAGGCGATGGCCTCCGGCCGACGCCTGTTCCTGAACTATTGCGCCACCTGTCACGGTTCTGATGCCGGCGGGGCGCGCGGGTTTCCCAGCCTCAAGGATGATGCCTGGTTGTGGGGGGGCATCCCCAGGCGATCAAGACCAGTATCCTCAACGGGCGTACCGGCGTGATGCCTGCCCAGGCCCATCTGGGTGAGGAGAAGATCGATAATGTGACTGCCTATGTGATGAGCCTCAGCGGTCGCGAAGCCGATGCGGCCAGGATCCAGGCCGGCAAACAGGTATTTAACCAGAACTGCGCCGTCTGCCACGGCCCGGATGCCAGGGGACAGATTGCGATGGGAGCGCCCAACCTGACCGACAACATCTGGTTGTATGGCGGATCGCCGGGAGTGATTCGTCAGACAATTCGCGAGGGGCGTCAGGGCCAGATGCCCGCGCACGAGGAGTTTCTTGGCGAGGACAAGGTGCATTTGCTGGCGGCCTACGTCTACAGTCTGTCTGATTAATCCGCCGCGGCGGCGGCGGGCTGTTGCCCGCCGCCCAACATCATAAGGAGTTGCGTCATGCTGGAACTGCTGTTCGGAACCTGGACCGGTATCCTGTCGCTGAGCGTGCTGGTGATTTCGGTTGCCATCGTCGGCTATCTTTTTTATGTATTTTTTATTCGACCGCCCAAACAATGACCTATAGCATATGTTCGTTCGCCGCAGGCCATGAGCCATTGGCCCGGGCCGGCATCCGGTTGACGGGAATCAGATTGGATAAACCAGGACAATCAAGCAGTTATCGGGGTGTCGATGAATAACCCGAAACACCAGGCTCACTCGTCCGAACAGGCGGTTGAGCAGGAACTTTACGCCAAACACCAGAAGATCTATCCGCGCGAAGTGCACGGTATTTTTGCCACCCTGCGAATTCTCGGGGTGCTGGTCTTGCTGGGCCTTTATTACCTGTTGCCATGGTTTTCCTGGGACGGCCATCAGGCGGTGTTGTTCGATCTGCCGGCACGCAAGTTTTATATATTCGGGCTGACCTTCTGGCCGCAGGATTTTTTCTATCTGGCGGCGTTGTTGATCATCGCCGGCCTGTCGCTGTTTTTCTTTACTGCCCTTGCGGGCCGTCTATGGTGTGGTTATGCCTGTCCGCAGACAGTCTGGACTGAGCTGTTTCTCTGGATCGAACGCAAGATCGAGGGCGATCGGCCCAAACAGATGAAGCTGGCCAAATCGCCCTGGAACGCCAACAAGCTTTTACGCCGTGGTGGCAAACAGGCTGTGTGGATCTTGTTGTCCTTGTGGACCGGCTTCACGTTTGTCGGCTATTTCACACCGATTACCGAGTTGTGGCAGAGCATGCTGCAATTTGATCTGGGGCCGTGGGAGACCTTCTGGGTCTTTTTCTACGGTTTTGCCACGTATGGCAATGCCGGCTTCATGCGCGAGCAGGTGTGCATCTACATGTGTCCGTATGCGCGTTTTCAAAGTGCCATGTTCGACAAGGACACGTTAGTCATCTCCTACGATCCCAACCGGGGTGAGCCGCGCGGCGCACGCAAACGCAGTACCGATCGTGAGCAGGCCGGGCTGGGTGACTGTATCAACTGTACGCTCTGTGTGCAGGCCTGCCCTACCGGGATCGATATCCGCGAGGGACTGCAATATCAGTGTATCGGTTGTGCCGCCTGTATCGATGCCTGTAATGAAGTCATGGACAAGATGGATTATCCACGCGGGCTGATCCGCTATACCACCGAAAATGCCCTGGAGGGCAAGCGCGCCAGCATCCTGCGGCCACGTATTGTCGTTTATGGGCTATTACTGGTACTGATTACGGCAGCGGTCTTTTACAGCATTGCCACCCGGGTGCCCGTGGAACTGAACGTGCTGCGTGATCGCAATACCCTGTATCGCGAAACCAATCAGGGCCTGGTGGAAAATATCTATACCCTCAAGATACTGAATATGGATGAGGCCGCGCATACCTATCGCCTGACCATCGACGGCCCGCCGCAGATGGAATTACACATGGGGCGCGAGACCTTGCACGTGGAAGGCGGGAGTGTTACCCAGCTGCCGGTACAGTTACGTATCGACCCGGTCTATCTGGAGAAGACCGGTTATGACATCAAGTTTCATCTGCAAGCCATCGATCAACCGGATCTGTCGGTCACCCAGACCGGCCGTTTTATTGGTCCGGCGATGCGCTAACTCAAGGGGATCACGGGAATGGCTTACACGGCTGTCGAAAATAACCCGCCACCCTGGTATCGGCAGTTCTGGCCCTGGGCCCTGATCGCCCTGCCGGGCGCGGCGGTCATCGCCAGTATTGCGACCCTGATCATTGCCATGCAGAACCCCGATGGGCTGGTGGTGGATGACTATTACAAACAGGGGCTGGCGATTAATCAGACCCTCGCCCGGGATCGCCACGCCCGTTTTCTGGATCTGCAGGCGAGCGGGCGGATCGGCGCGGACGGCCGGGTACAGCTGGTATTGAGCGGCAAGCAACCGGTTGCGGCGGACAGACTCCGCCTGCGCCTGCTTCATCCCACCCGGGCCAATCAGGACCAGTTGCTCTGGTTGGTGGCGGGGGAAGCGCCCGACCGTTATCGCGGCCGGCTGGAGACGCCGCAGGCGGGACACTGGCATCTGTTGCTGGAGCCGGAACAGGGGAGCTGGCGCCTGATTGGGCGGCTGGAATGGCCCGGCGAGGGGCGGATCGAGCTTGCGCCCGCTCAAGGCACAGGCGAATAAGGGCTATAATCAGCGGGCTTTTGTCCGGGAGAAAGAAGATGTCGCAAATACCGAAAATCCAGCAGGTGGTCGCGGTACTCTGGCCCTCGTTTTTGACCGCGGGTCTGGCGACGATCCTGTTCTTCACAGCGTTTGATCCACAGTTGCTGGTGGAGCAGGCCGGTTACGGCGAGATCAGTCGCCTGGCGGGGTATACCGTCGGCTTCTTTTTGTTCTGGTTATTGACGGCGGGCACCTGTGCCCTGACCCGCTATTTTCAAAAGCCCTGCCCCAGACCCGGCGAATGACCCGGCAGGGTCGGGCGTCTCGTTTTAGTGTCGATCGTTCCAATACAAGCCGGAGTCAAGGCGCTGAGCGACGTAAGCCAGCCTCAGGGGGCGGGACTGGCTGTTGCGTTACCGGGCATTGCCACCGCGCCGTTGGCCACCCTGCCCGGGGCGCCGCCGGCCCTGTGCGGTTTTTTTGCGGGGCGGCCGGGCGTTGGGATCCCGTTGTGGGGGGTTGGGTTTGATCAGTAACTGCGGATCCATCGGGGCCACGGGGATCTTGTGGCCGATGTACGCCTCAATATCCGGCAGTGAGAAGACATACTCATCACAGGCGAAGCTGATCGCCTCGCCCGTGGCGCCGGCGCGGGCCGTGCGGCCGATGCGATGCACATAGTCTTCGGCGTCCTGCGGCAGATCGAAGTTGATGACATGGCTGACCGCCGGAATGTGCAGACCGCGGGCGGCCACATCGGTGGCCACCAGCAGGTTGAGCTCCCCGTCACTGAACTGACGCAGCAGATTGAGGCGCTGTTTTTGCGGTACATCGCCGGTCAGCAGCGCGGCGGCCTGGTCGTTGCCGCGCAGGTAGTCGGCGATCTTCTCCCCCACCCGTTTGGTGTTGACGAAGATCAGCGCACGCTCGACGTGCTGATTGGTGAGGATGCCCAGCAGCAGACTGATCTTCTCTTCCTTGGCGGGGTAATAGACGCTTTCGACCACCTGCTCGGCGGTGATCTGCTCCGGCTCGATCTCCACCGCTTCGGGGTTGTTCATGTGTTCATAGGCCAGCTCCTTGACCCGGTGTGAGAGCGTGGCGGAGAACAGCAGGTTCAGCCGCCGGTCGGCCTCGGGCAGGCGGCGCAGCAAAAAGCGAATATCCTTGATGAAGCCGAGATCGAACATGCGATCGGCCTCATCCAGAATCATCACCTGGATGGCGTGCAGATCGAACACCTTCTGCTTGAAATAATCGATGATCCGCCCGGGGGTGCCGATCAGGACATCGACCCCGGCTTCCAGCTGCTGGCGCTGGCTCTCGTAGCCGGTGCCCCCGTAAGCCAGGCCCAGCCGCATGTTCAGGTGTTTATTGAGCAGTTCGGCGTCCTTGTGGATCTGCACCGCCAGTTCGCGGGTCGGAGCCAGGATCAGCGCGCGGGGCTGGTTGGGCTTGCGCTGGGCGTCGGCGGGATGGCGCAGCAGATGGGTAAACAGGGCGATCAGAAACGCCGCGGTCTTGCCGGTGCCGGTCTGGGCCTGACCGGAGACATCCCTGCCCGCGAGGGCGAGGGGCAGGGTCTCGGCCTGAACCGGGGTGCAGTATGAAAAGCCCGCCTCTTCAATGCCTTGCAGCAGCGGGGCGGGCAGATCCAGGCTGTCGAAGCGGGTGTCGGACAGATGTGTATCACTCATGGGCGCACAGAATAGCAGATCGGTGTCTTTTTGGGACTTGAAATAACGCCAATCTTGGGCTCAAATGTGATTTCATACACCCCCTGCGCAGGCGACCCCGCTCGAGCAGGGCAATGGCCCACATGGTATGTCCGGCGCCCGAAGACGTGTTAAGGTTAGCCGCCCGATATCACCCGAGTCAGTCAATGTTCTGCGACTGCAAAACAACACAAATGGGAGAAACACGTTGAGCGACAAGATCGTTTACGTCACAGACGCCACGTTTGAAGATGAAGTTCTCAAAGCGGAAGAGCCGGTGCTGGTCGATTACTGGGCAGACTGGTGCGGTCCCTGCAAAATGATTGCGCCGATTCTGGATGAGATTGCCGATGAATATGCCGGCAAGATCAAGGTCGCCAAACTCAATATTGATGAAAATCCCGGGACCCCGCCCAAGTTCGGGATTCGCGGTATTCCGACCCTGATGTTGTTCAAAGGCGGCAATGTCGAGGCGACCAAGGTAGGCGCGGTTTCCAAGTCCCAGCTGACCGCGTTCATCGACAGCAACCTGTGAACATTTTTCTGGTCCAGCTCATCACGTCGGGGCTGGACGAACCTGTTTTTTGGTGATAACTTTAAGGCCAAGAACGCATACGAATACCATCGTTTTATTTGTAATCTGCCTTCACGGGCAACCCCTCAAGCAACCCTGATACGACGCTGACCGCGTAGCCGGCAGTCCGGTGCGTGTGATGCCGCGTAACCAACCTGATTGTAAGAAAACACCTATGAACCTCACGGAACTCAAACAAAAGCATGTCACCGATTTGATCGTGCTCGCCGAACAGGTGGGTATCGAGGGTATGTCCCGCTCGCGCAAACAGGACATCATTTTCTCCATTCTCAAGGCCCACGCCAAAAGCGGCGAAGATATCTACGGCGATGGTGTTCTGGAGATCCTGCAGGACGGTTTCGGCTTTCTGCGTTCGGCGGAAAGCTCCTACATGGCCGGCCCCGATGATATCTATGTCTCGCCCAGTCAGATCCGGCGCTTTGCCCTGCGTACCGGCGACACGATTTCCGGCAAGATTCGCCCGCCCAAGGACAGCGAACGTTACTTCGCGATGCTCAAGGTTAACGAAATCAATTTTGAGCCGCCGGAAAAAGCCAAGAACAAGGTGTTGTTCGAAAATCTGACCCCGCTGCATCCCAATGAACGGATGCAACTGGAGATCGGTAACGGCAGTTCCGAGGATATTACCGCCCGGGTCATCGACATGGTTGCCCCCATCGGCAAGGGCCAGCGCGCCCTGCTGGTCTCGCCGCCCAAGGCCGGCAAGACCATGATGTTGCACAACATCGCCCACTCCATTACCCATAACCATCCCGAATGCCATCTGATCGTTCTGCTGATCGACGAGCGGCCCGAGGAAGTGACCGAAATGTCGCGCTCGGTGCGCGGCGAGGTGGTCTCCAGTACCTTCGACGAGCCGGCCAGCCGCCACGTGCAGGTGGCCGAGATGGTGATCGAAAAGGCCAAGCGGCTGGTGGAACACAAAAAAGACGTGGTGATCCTGCTTGATTCCATCACCCGCCTGGGCCGCGCCTATAACACCGTGGTGCCCTCCTCCGGCAAGGTGCTGACCGGCGGTGTGGATGCCAACGCCCTGCAGCGACCCAAACGCTTCTTCGGCGCGGCACGCAACATCGAGGAAGGCGGCAGCCTGACCATCGTCGCCACCGCGCTGGTCGAGACCGGCTCGCGCATGGACGATGTGATCTACGAGGAGTTCAAGGGGACCGGCAACATGGAGATCCATCTGGATCGCAAGATTGCCGAGCGGCGTATCTATCCGTCGATCAACATCAATCGCTCGGGTACCCGTCGCGAAGAGTTGCTGACGGCCCCCGACGAGTTGCAGAAAATGTGGATCCTGCGCAAGGTGGTGCACGACATGGATGAAGTGGCCGCCATGGAATTCCTGCACGACAAACTGGAGGCGACCAAGACCAACGCCGAGTTTTTTGACTCCATGAAGCGTTGATCAGACCCCATCCCGCGGCAGCACTGAATCAAGACGAAAATTCCTGCCAGGACAAACCACTGCAAACAGTTCTTCAGGTGGTTTGTGAGCTGATGCACAGTACCGGTTTTGACAGCTTCGGGGAAAAGGACGAAGATTACTGCAGGGGTGCCGCTGTCGGGTTGCCCCGGGAAACTGCAGGACCAAACCATGGCAAGATCCGAGACGGCCTACCATATCGATTTCGACGATTGGGTACGCCTGGCCAAAACCGATCCGGCGCGTTTCGAGGATTTGCGGGATCGGGTGCTGGATTACTGTATTACCCGTGCTCCGACCGACCGCCAGGAGCGGTTGCGGCGGCTGCAATGGCGTATTAACCAGGTGCGAAATACCGCCAGCAACCCCCTCTCGGCCTGTATCTCCATTTCCAACATGATGTGGTCCAGCTTCAGTCACCTGGACGAGGCCTATGACGATTTGCAGCACTGCCGGCGTCCGCCGTTCCGCCGCTGTGCGCGCATTCTGCCGTTTCCCGAACAGCCCCGCAGCAAGGCGTAAATCACCGGCAAGGCTTGCCCTGCGGCGGCCAATTCCCGTATGATCGCCGGCCTCGTTGCGTATGGTGCTCCGGAGAGGCCGGGGTGGCGATGCGCCCGAAAGAGAACTGTGAGGTTACCCATGAAAGCTGAAATCCACCCCGCTTACCAGGAAGTGTCCGTCACCTGTAGTTGTGGCAATCACTTCACCACCCGCTCGACGGTCGGCAAGGATCTGAATATCGAAGTCTGCGCCCAGTGTCATCCGTTCTATACCGGCAAGCAGAAACTGCTGGATACCGCCGGTCGCGTGGACAAGTTCCGCCAGAAGTACGGCATGAAAAAGTAAGTCCGTGGCGATACGCACGACGGAAGTTATCAAAAAGGCGCTGTTCACAGCGCCTTTTTTGTTGGTGCTGGGATCGTCGGCGGCGATCGCCGACATCTGCCGGCCGGCGCAATTCGACGCACAGGTCAGCGTGCGTTATGTGCATGACGGCGACACCGTGCACCTGCATGACGGGCGCAAGCTGCGGATCATCGGCATCAATACCCCCGAACGGGCCCGCGAGGAACAGCCCGCCGAGCCTTATGCCGACACCGCGCGGCGCCAGCTGCAGGCCTATGCCGAAGGGCCCTGGTCGCTGGTCTATGATCAGCAGCGGCGGGATCGTTACGGTCGTCTGCTGGCCCATGTGTTCGATCACCAGGGGCGTAACATCACTCGCCGGCTGCTTGCCGCGGGGGCCGGGCAGCTGCTGGTCATTCCGCCGAATCTGAAGTTCGTCGACTGTTATCGCCGCGCTCAGCAGGCGGCACGCCGGACGCAACGGGGTCTGTGGGCTCTGCCGGCCTATCAGCCCTTGTCTGCCGCGCAACTGAATGCGGGCAATGCCGAAGGCTATCGGTTGGTGCACGGGCGCCTGACCCGCATTGGCGAAAGTCGCTCCGCGTTGTGGCTCAACCTGGGTGAGGAGTTTGCGCTGCGTATCGTCCGATCGGATCTGGATTATTTCGAGCGTCGGCAGATCGAGGCCTGGCGCCGGCAACCACTGCTGGCGCAGGGCTGGATCTATCGGCGCAATGGCCAGTGGCGCATGCGTTTGCGCCACCCGGCGGCACTGCTGGAAGGGGCTGACTAAAGCCCCGCTGGCAAAACAGCGGGGCATGCCCCACCATGGGAATTCCCGCTGAGATAACCATTGGCCCGGTGCGGAGTTTTGCCGGTAGCACAACGGATTGAGTTGAATGAGATCATGAACGACGACGAACTGCCCTTTTCCGAACAGGCCCTGCGCTATCACGCCGAACCGCGCCCGGGTAAAACCGCCACCGCCCTGACCAAGCCGGTCGCGACCCAGCACGATCTGAGCCTGGCCTACACGCCGGGGGTGGCGGTGCCGGTGCGGGCCATCGCCGAGGATCCGCAGCGGGCCTATCGCTATACCAACAAGGGGAATCTGGTGGCCGTTATTTCCAACGGCACCGCGGTGCTGGGACTGGGCAACGTGGGCGCGCTGGCCAGCAAGCCGGTGATGGAAGGCAAGGCGGTGCTGTTTAAATATTTCGCCGATGTGGATGTGGTAGACATCGAGGTGGATGCTGAATCCCCAAAAGCTTTTATCGACACCGTGCGCCGTATCGCGCCGAGTTTTGGCGGGATCAACCTGGAGGATATCGCCGCGCCCGACTGCTTCGATATCGAGCAGGCGCTCAAGGAGCAACTGGATATTCCGGTATTCCATGATGATCAGCACGGCACTGCGATCATCATTGCCGCCGGACTGCTCAATGCCCTGGAGCTGACCGGGCGCACGCTCAAGGAGGCGCGTATCGTTTGCCTGGGCGCCGGTTCGGCGGGCATCGCCTCGATGCGACTGTTGCATGAACTGGGCGCCGACAAGCGGCATATCACGCTGGTGGATCGTAAAGGGGTCATTCATTCCGAGCGGCGCAACATTAATGCCCACAAGCGCGAATTTGCCCGGCGCACCGGCCTGCGCACCCTGGAAGAGGCGCTGGCCGGCGCGGATGTTTTCATCGGGGTTTCGGGGCCGAATCTGGTCTCGCCGGGCATGCTGCAGCGCATGGCCGATAATCCCATTGTCTTTGCCCTTTCCAATCCCGATCCGGAGATCACCCCGGCCAATGCCCATGCGGCACGCAGCGATCTGATCATGGCGACCGGGCGCAGTGATTATGCCAATCAGGTGAACAATGTTCTGGGGTTTCCGTTTATTTTTCGCGGGGCGCTGGATGTGCAGGCCTCGGCCATCAATACCGAGATGGCGATCGCGGCGGTGAAGGCGCTGGCGCAGCTGGCCCATGAGCCGGTGCCGCGGGAGGTGCTGCAGGCCTACGGACTCGAACAGCTCGTCTTTGGACGGGACTACATCATTCCCAAGCCGTTTGATCCGCGATTGCGAGAGTTTGTCTCCGGGGCGGTGGCGCGGGCGGCGCAGGACAGTGGCGTGGCGCGGGTGGCGTATACGCCCCGGGCCTAGTCCAGCAGTTCCCGCACCCGGTTCAATGAGGCCCGTTGCATCGGCCGGCCATCGACCGGACTCAGGGGTGGCTGGAGGGGGCCGTCCTGGACAAACACCACCAGCTCAACGCGAGTGTCTTCCGCATAAAAGCGCAGCACCGGCAGCGTGAGGGTCTGTTCCGCGGAGAAGCGGACCTTGCGTTCGCCCTGCTCATAAGGGATCTGGTGCTCCATCAAAAAGATGTCCAGATCTTCGAGGCGCGGCACGAACAGGTGCAGGACCACGGGCGAGTGGATGTCGGCGCTGCCGTCGAGGACGCTGCCGACCAGTTTGGGTCTGAAGGGGGCAAAAAATTCCATCGCCTGCAGGGCCCGGGCGCGCAGGTTTTGCAGGGCCGCTGGCTGGGCATCGGCCCGGAACAGACGCTGGTACTCGCGCAGGGCCTGATCGATTTCAGTGTTGCTGGGCATGTTGCGGGTATCCACCGCACCCAGGTGCAGGGCCGCCTTGCGTTTGGCGGCGTAGAAATCGCGGCTGCCGGTCTCGGCCAGGATCTGGGCGGCGGCCTGGGCCAGCCGCTGCCGCATTTGCAGATCCTTGGTGTGTTTGTGTCCCATTGTACGACGGCTAGAAGAGATCGCGGGTGATGTTGCCACTGCCCTGCTGGTCACCGTTCGAATCGACCCGGTTTTCGGTGCGGCGCTCGGGCACCTGATCTTCCAGAAAATACTCGAACACGGCGTCCGGCGCACCACTGCC
Source organism: Thiohalophilus sp. (assembly GCF_034522235.1). NCBI lineage: Bacteria > Pseudomonadati > Pseudomonadota > Gammaproteobacteria > Thiohalomonadales > Thiohalophilaceae > Thiohalophilus > Thiohalophilus sp. The sequence continues at coordinate 303,642 of NZ_JAXHLN010000003.1, forward strand.
GGCCAGTTCACCGGTTTCGGGATCAATCAATACCGAGACGATGCCCGGAGGCTGTTCCAGCCGCGCCTCGGGTTCGTCGCGCAGGGCCTCGCGCATATATTTGATCCACATGGGCAGGGCGGCGCGGGCGCCGGTTTCCCGGTAGCCGAGCGGCTGGGGCGTGTCGAAGCCGACCCAGGAGATGGTGACCAGATTACGGTTGAAGCCGGTGAACCAGGCATCGCGTTGATCGTTGGTGGTGCCCGTTTTGCCGGCCAGATCATCCCGTCCCAGCACCATGGCGCCGCGGCCGGTGCCGTGGCGGATCACCTCACGCATCATGCTGTTCATTAAAAACGCGGTCTGCGGCGTGAGCACCCGCGGGGCAATGCGCGGCTGCTGCGGTCCCTGCATGACCTGTCGCCACTCCTGGGGCGTTACCTCTTCCTGTGTGAAGCTGGGCACCCACGGCTCGTCCGCCGGGGTGGTCTCGTCCGATGGCTGATCGGTGTCGTCCTCGCTCCGGGCATCGAGACATTCCGGGCAGACCCGGGCCGGTCGATTCAACAGAACGACTTGCTGGTCGGCATCCAGGACGTAATCGATCAAGTTGGGCTCGACGAAATAGCCGCCATTGGCAAACACGGCGTAGCCGCGGGCCAGCTCCATGGGAGTCAGGACCCCGCTGCCCAGCGCCAGGGAGAGATCCCGCGGCAGAGTATTGCGGTCAAAGCCGAAACGCTCGAGATAGCGCAACGCGTAACCGATGCCGATTTCGCGCAACAGGCGGATGGAGACCAGGTTGCGGGATTTGATCAGCGCCACGCGCAGGCGGGTAGGGCCGTAGAAACGACCGCTGTAGTTTTCCGGTCGCCAGGTATCTTCCAGGCCGGGCGCATCGAACACCACCGGTGCGTCATTGATGATGCTCGCGGCGGTAAAACCCTTGTCGATTGCCGCCGAATAGATAAATGGCTTGAAGCTGGAGCCGGGCTGGCGCTGGGCCTGGACGACCCGGTTGAATTTGCTGGTGTAATAGTCGAAACCACCGCTGAGCGCCTCGATGGCGCCGTTATCGGGGTTGAGCGAGACCAGCGCGCCGCCCACCTGCGGTAGCTGGGCCAGCCAGCTGCAACCCGCCCCGGCCGGGGTCACGTAAATCACATCCCCCCGTTGCAGCACCTCGGCGGCTGATTCCAGTTCCGGTCCGCGATTGTTTTCATCAATATACTCGCGTGCCCAGTTGAGTTGCTCCCAGGGCAGGTAGGTCAGCCGGTTGTCACGGGTCAGGGCGTAGACCGCCTGCTCCTCGACCGCCAGTACCAGCGCCGGGGTCAGGTTGCCCGGGGCGGGCACATTACGCAGCAGTGCAGCCCAGTCCGCCTCGGCGGCCGGGATCTCGAGCAAGGTCTGCTCGGCATTCTCTGGCAGCTCCCCGGGCTGCAGCGCCGGGTCGGGGGTGACGTTGCCGAGCAGATCGATATGATTAACGGGGCCGCGATAGCCGTGGCGCCGGTCATATTCCAGCAACGCCTCACGCAGGGCCTGATTGGCGGCTTTTTGCCGTTGCGGGTCCACGGTGGTGTAAACCTCGTAACCGGCGGTGTAGGCGTCGTCACCGTAGCGGGCGACCATCTCGTTACGCACCATCTCGGCGATATAGGGTGCCTCGAGATCGATGGACTGGCCGTGGGTTTTGGCGTGGACCGGGACGGCCAGAGCGAGCTGGTACGCCTCTTCGGCGATGTAGTCGAGATCGCGCATTCGGCCCAGAACATAGTTGCGGCGCTGAATCGCGCGAGCGGGGTTGGCTACCGGATTGTAGCTGGAGGGGGCCTTGGGCAGTCCGGCGACCATCGCCATTTCATCCAGGCTCAGATCGGCCAGCGCCTTGCCGTAGTAGACCTGCGCGGCGGCGGAGACACCGTAGGCCCGCTTGCCCAGATAGATCTTGTTCAGATAGAGGGCGAGAATATCCTCCTTGGAGAGCTCGCCCTCGATTTTCAGCGCCAGGAAGATTTCGTTGAGCTTGCGCAGGTAGGTCTTTTCCCGGCTCAAAAAGAAGTTGCGCGCCACCTGCATGGTGATGGTGCTGCCGCCCTGGCCCTTTTCGCCGGTCAGGATCAAGTTGATCGCGGCGCGCAGGATTCCCTGGTAATCGACGCCCGGATGTTCGAAGAAGCGGTCATCCTCGGCGGCCAGGAACGCCTGGATCAGGCGAGGCGGGAATTCCTCGTATTTCAGCGGAGTTCGCTTCATTTCGCCGAATTCCGCGATCAACCCGCCCTTTTTGTCGTAAATTCGCAGGGGGACCTGCAGATGCACATCCTTGAGGGTGTCGATATCCGGCAGGCGTGGCGTGATATAGGCGTAGGCCCCCAGCAGGCCGAGCGCACCAAGCAGACCCAGGGTTAAGGCGGAGGCGAGGGAAAATGTGACCAGTTTCTTAAATATGGGCTTCATATATCTAATTTTAATAAAGAATCGGATTGTCCCACCCGATACAGGGCAAGGGTCCAGTATAATTCTTCCGTTCTGTGAACACTATTCCCATTTGTTTTTATAGTTTTGTTGACCTATAGTTGACTCATAAACCTAAAGTAGTTATACATATATCTACCATAACTTACTACGAATAAAGAAAAATATGGGCCTCAGGGATCTCATCAAGCCGAAAAAACCCCCCGTCATCGGGCTAGACATCAGTTCCACGGCGATCAAGCTGCTGGAGCTGGGGAAGGCCGGCGATCGTCTGCGGGTCGAAAGTTACGCGGTGGAACCGCTGCCGCCCAACTCGGTCATCGAGAAAAACATTTCCGATGTCGAGGCGGTGGGTGAAGCGATCAAACGGGCGGTCAAACGTTCGGGCACCCGCAACAAGCAGGCTGCGGCGGCCGTGGCCGGTTCGGCGGTGATTACCAAAATCATCTCCATGCCCTCCTCGTTGAGCGAGGATGACATGGAGCAACAGATCCAGCTGGAAGCCGATCAATATATTCCCTATCCCCTGGAAGAGGTGAACCTCGATTTCGAGGTGATGGGTGCCTCGGAAAATGATCCCGAGCGGGTGGACGTGTTGCTGGCCGCTTCGCGCAGCGAGAACGTGGATGTGCGCGTGGCAGCCATAGAGCTGGCCGGCCTCAAGGCAAAGATTGTCGATGTCGAGGCCTACGCTATGGAAAATGCCTTCCAGATGCTGGCACCCCAGTTACCGGAACAGGGGCTGGATCAGACCGTCGCCGTGGTGGATGTCGGCGCGACCATGACCACGTTGAATGTCATGCACGATCTGAAAAACATCTATACCCGCGAGCAGGTCTTCGGCGGCAAGCAGCTGACCGAGGAGATTCAGCGGCGTTACGGCCTGTCCTATGAAGAGGCCGGGATGGCCAAGCGCCAGGGCGGCTTGCCGGACAACTATGTGCCGGAAGTGCTGGAGCCATTCAAGGACGCCATGGCCCAGCAGGTCAGCCGTTCTCTGCAGTTTTTCTTCTCCTCCAGCGCCTACAACAGTGTGGACCATATTGTCCTGGCCGGGGGCAGCGCCATGATTGCCGGGATCGACGAAATGATCGCCGACAAGCTGGGCGTGCATACCTCTATTGCCAATCCGTTTACCAATATGACACTGGCCTCAAAGGTCAAGGCGCAGAGCCTGAGTAATGATGCCCCGGCATTGATGATCGCCTGCGGGTTGGCCATGAGGAGTTTTGACTGATGGCACATATCAACCTCTTACCCTGGCGCGAAGAATTACGCCGTGAGCAGCAACGGCAGTTTCTGACCATTCTTGTTCTGTCTGTGATTCTCATGGGACTGATCATTCTGGCGGTACATTTGCGCCTGGCGGGCATGATCGATCACCAGGAGTCGCGAAACCAGTATCTGCAGGGTGAAATCAGCAAAGTCGAAAAACAGATCAAGGAAATTAATCAGCTCGAAAAGGACAAGGCACGTCTGTTGGCCCGCATGGACGTCATACAGCAATTGCAGCGCAATCGGCCCGAGGTCGTCCATCTGTTTGATGAAGTTGCGCGGATTATCCCGGACGGGATACATCTGGACAGTCTGAAGCAATCTGGCAACAAGCTGGTGCTCAATGGCGTTGCCCAATCCAATGCCAGGGTGTCGGCCTTTATGCGCAATATCGAATCCTCGGACTGGCTGACGGATCCCCGGTTGGAGGTTATCCAGAAAAAAGGCAAAGGTAATGAGCGGGACAGTTCGAGGGAATTTGTTCTGCATCTGTCACAGGTCAGTGTGGACAGTGCCGATGGGGATGAGAAAAAATGAAAGATCTCGATTTAAGTGAATTAGACCTGAGTACCATCGGTTCCTGGCCGGCTGCGGTCAAGGCGGCGGTAGTTGCCGTAGTCTGTGTTGCAGTATTGGCCCTGGGGTATTTCCTGCATATTCAGAAAAAAATGGAGCAGCTGGAGCAGGTACGGGCCAAAGAGCCAAGCCTGAAGAGAGAGTTTGAGAAGAAACAGGCGAAGGCGGCAAATCTGGATGCCTATAAAAAACAGATGCAGGAGATGGAAGAGTCTTTCGGCACCATGTTGCGGCAGCTGCCCAGTAAAACCGAGGTGGATGACCTGCTGATCGATGTCTCGCAAACCGGACTAAGCAGCGGTGTCGAGTTCGAGCTGTTCAAACCCCAGTCAGAAAAGCGAATCGAATTTTATGCCGAACTGCCGATCCAGATAAGCATGCTGGGCACGTATCACCAGTTTGGAAAGTTCGTCAGTGGTGTCGCCGCCCTGCCGCGGATTGTGACTCTTCATGATATTAATCTTACAAGTAGCAAGGATGGCAGATTGCAGATGGATGTCACGGCCAAGACCTATCGCTATCTTGATGAAAATGAGCTGGCCTCAGCGAAAAAGAAGAATGAAAAGCGGAGGCGATAGGGGTTCAATTCCTGAGTGCAACCTATGCTGAATAACAAATTGACAAAACTTGCTCTGTTGGCAGCCGTGATGCTGTTGGGCGCCTCGTGTAGCGGCCCGGAACATGCCGATCTGCAGGAGTATGTGCAACGGGTCAAGGCAAAGAAACAGGGCCGTATTGAGCCGTTACCCGAGATCAAGCCGTACGAAACATTTACCTATAAGTCGGATGATCTGCGGGATCCCTTCACGCCTTTTGTGCAGCAAGCAGCGGTCCAGGAGACGCCGGCCAATACCGGGCTACGGCCGGATACAAACCGCAAGCGCGAAGCACTGGAACAGTTCTCGCTCGATTCACTGGTGTTTGTCGGGCACCTGGAAAAAGATGGCGTGCTGTGGGGACTGATCTCGTCACCGGATTCGACTGTCTACAAGGTAAGAGAAGGCAATTATATCGGCCAGAATTATGGCGAAATAGAAGAGATTTCCGAGACCCAAGTACTGATAACAGAAATTGTGTCTGATGGAAGTGGTGGATGGATTGAAAGAGAGGCGGCCCTCACGCTGGAAAGCGAGTAAGTCGGGCTCCGTATAATTTTTGGAGTAGAACCATGATAAACCAGAGTGGTTATGCAAGCAGAATCATGAACGTCACCGGCATGCTGTCGGTGATGCTGTTGATGTTTCTGGTATCGTCCCAGGCCCAGGCCCAAAATAGCCTGAGCGATATAAGCTATTCAACTCTCCCTGGCGACAAGGTGCAGATCAAGCTGAAACTGGATCGGCCGCTGGAGGCTGAACCGGCAAGCTTCACCATCGATAACCCGGCTCGCATCGCTTTCGATCTGCCCGATACCAAACTGAATCTTGGTGAGCGCACCAGGGATATCGGTATTGGCGTGGCCCGCAGTGTCACGACAGCGGAGGCTGGCGGCCGAACCCGGGTTGTTCTGAATCTTTCCAGTCTGGTGGGTTACAGCACCGCGTTGGAAGGCAATGATGTGGTGATTACCCTGAATGAAAGCGGCGAAACCCGTTTCTCCCGTGCCGGTGGGGCAGATCAGAAGAGAACTTTCAGCCAGGGTGCTTCGGTCAATGTGCTGGATCTTGATTTTCGTCGTGGCGCCTCGGGTGAAGGGCGGGTGGAAATGACTCTGGCTGATCCGAACACGGCCGTGGACATGAAGCGGCGCGGTAGTCAGGTGGTGGTGACACTGAAAAACAGTGTCCTGGATGAAAAACTGGAGCGGCGCGTCAATGTACAGGATTTTGCCACGCCGGTCAGTACCGTGGATGCCTTTAACCAGGGTAATGATGTACGCGTGATTATCAGCGCGACGGATGAGTTCGAACATATTGCTTATCAGGCGGACCAGAAATTGACTATCGATCTCAAACCGATCGTCAAGGCCGAAGAAGAAGAGAAACAACGCCGACGAGAAGAGTATACGGGTGAAAAGCTGTCGCTCAACTTTCAGAATATTGAGGTGCGGGCGGTACTGCAATTAATCGCGGACTTTACCGGCATCAATATGGTGACCAGTGATACGGTCTCGGGGAATGTGACCCTGCGACTGAAAAACGTGCCCTGGGATCAGGCGCTGGATCTGATTCTCAAGACCAAGGGACTGGATAAACGTCAGAACGGAAATGTGATGCTGGTCGCGCCGGCCGAGGAGATCGCCGCGCGCGAGAAAATGGAGCTGGAGGCAAACCGGCAAGTCGAGGCGCTTGCCCCGTTGATTAGCGAGACGATCCAGGTCAATTATGCCAAGGCTTCGGAATTGGCTAGCCTGCTCAAGACAAAAGGCAGCGAACTCCTGTCCGAGCGCGGTAACGTGAGCGTTGATGAGCGTACCAACAAATTGCTGGTTCAGGAAACGGCGGAACGTATCGATGCCATTATCTCCCTGGTCAATGAGCTGGATGTGCCGGTGCGTCAGGTGCTGATTGAGTCGCGCATCGTGCTGGCCAGCACCAACTTCAGCAAGGAAGTCGGGGTGCGCTTCGGGGTGTCCCGAGACTATGTTGGCTCCGATGGTCGTGAACGGGCAACCTCCGGCAATTTGAATGCCGTCGATCAGCTGATTAACAACGATACCTTGACGTCTCCGGATCGCTGGAACGTAAATTTACCCGCGGCAAGTTCTTCAGCCGGCACCATTGGCATGGCATTGGCAAGATTACCGTTCGGCACCCTGGTGGAGCTGGAGTTGTCCGCGGCCCAGGCCGAGGGGGAAACCGAAATCGTCTCCAGCCCGCGGGTCATCACCGCCAATCAGCAGGAGGCGGTGATCGAATCGGGGCAGGAAATTCCCTATCAGGAAGCCACTTCCAGCGGTGCGACCAGTGTTTCCTTCAAAAAGGCCGTGCTGAGTCTGACGGTGACACCGCAAATCACCCCGGATGATCGGATTATCATGGATCTGGAAGTCAAGAGTGACAATCCTGACTTTGGTAATCTGGTTCTGGGTGTACCGCCAATCAATACCCAGAACGTTCAGACCCAGGTGCTGATCAATAACGGTGAGACGATTGTGCTGGGCGGAGTTTATGAGCAGACCAAGAGTAACACCATCAACCGGGTGCCCTTCTTTGCGGACCTGCCAATAGTCGGGGCTCTGTTCAGAAGCAAGTCCGAACAAGATGAAAAGAACGAACTGTTGATCTTCGTGACGCCGAAGATCATCAAGGATGAGATGCAGATCTAGTCAGATCGGCCGGTAATGCCGCGAGGCATCACCGGCCGGATTGTTTTTTCTGCGGCCTCATGTCTTCAGTCAATAATATCTTTCTCGTCGGATTG